>JANRLG010000175.1:0-63552 GCA_033762835.1 Thermoanaerobaculia bacterium | reverse complement strand
TACGCGGAGGGCCAGAACTGGCGCGTCAAGCTGGTCAGCGAGTCGCCTGCCGACATGGGCGGCTTCAAGGAAGTGATCCTGGAGATTCAAGGGGATCAGGTCTACAGCAAGCTTAAGTTTGAGGCTGGCGTCCACCGCGTCCAGCGGGTGCCGGAGACCGAGGCTTCGGGGCGGATCCACACCTCGGCGGTCACCGTCGCCGTGCTGCCCGAGGCCGAGGACGTCGAGGTCGAGGTCGATGAAAAAGACCTGCGGATCGACCGTTACTGCTCTTCCGGCCCGGGCGGCCAGGGCGTCAACACCACCTACTCGGCCGTCCGCCTGACCCACCTGCCCACCGGCATCGTCGTCGCCTGCCAGGACGAACGCAGCCAGATCAAGAACAAGGCCAAGGCCCTGCGGGTGCTGAAGGCGCGCATCTACGAGCTCGAGCGCCAAAAGGCCGACGACGCGATGTCCGAGGAGCGCCGCAAGATGGTCGGCAGCGGCGACCGCTCGGAGAAGATCCGCACCTACAACTTCCCCCAGAATCGCGTCACCGACCACCGCATCGGCCTGACCCTCCACCAGCTGCCGATCGTGCTCGATGGTGATCTCGACAGCCTGGTGGAACCCTTGGGCGCTCACTTCCAGGCCCAGAAGATGGGCGAAGAAGCCCGCGTCCAAACCGCCTGAATTCCCGCATGGCCACCGTCCGCGCGCTGCTCGACGACGCTCGCGTGCGGCTCGCCGAGAACTTCCAGCCGCGCCGCGAGGCGGCCCTACTGCTCGGTCGCTTGCTCGGTCGCAGCGAAGCCTGGCTCCTGGCCCACGACGACCACACCGTGCCTGCCGAGGTGGCTACCCACTTCGAGCAGTGGTTGACGCGGCGGCTGGCGGGGGAGCCGGTGGCCTACTTGTTCGGCGAGCGGGAGTTCTTCGGCCGGCCGTTCCGGGTCGACCCGCGGGTGCTGATTCCGCGCCCCGAAACCGAACACCTGATCGAAACCGTGCTCGCGCTCGACGTGCCGGCGGACGCCCGGGTGCTCGACATCGGCGTCGGCTCGGGGGCGATCGCGGCCACTCTGTCCCTCGAGCGGCCGGGCTGGAGAGTGTTCGGCTCGGACTTGTCCCTCGCTGCCCTGGTCGTCGCGCAAACCAACGGCCGACTCCTGGGCGCGTCCGTGGAGCTTGCGGCGGGCGACTTAACGGCACCCTGGTGCCTGGCGATGTTCGACCTCGTGGTCTCGAACCCGCCCTATGTCCAAGCCGGAGACCGGACGCCGGAGTTGCGGTTCGAGCCGGCCCTGGCGCTCGTGGCCGACGACCACCCGGCCGGGCCGGCGGTGGCGGTCTACGCGCGGCTGCTGGCCGAACTGGGCGGCGCGGGAGGGCTGCGAGCGGGCACGCCGGTCGTCCTGGAGATCGGCTGGAATCAGCAACCGGCCCTGGAACGGTTGGCCGAGGAAACCGGCTTCGACGCCGTCTCGACCGTGATCGACTACGCCGGTCACCCGCGAACTATGGTATTCCTCCGCCGCTGAGCCGGTGACCCGGCGGGAGATCGATCGTCATGGACAGTTTCCGGATCCACGGCCCCGTGCGACTCGTCGGGCGCGTCCGCGCGAGCGGCGCCAAGAATGCCGCCTTGCCCGCCCTCGCCGCGGCGCTGTTGGCCGATGAACCGATCGAGCTCGAGCGCATTCCCCAGGTGAAGGACATCCGCACCATGCTGCGGCTCCTGGACCACCTGGGGGTCGATCACGAAGAACACGCCGACCACGTGCGGCTCGATCCCAAGGGCGAGCGGGCGCTCGACGACGCGCCCTACGAGCTGGTCAAGACCATGCGCGCCAGCGTGTTGTCTCTGGGGCCGCTGGTTGCTCGCCGCGGCCACGCCCGAGTGTCGTTGCCGGGCGGCTGCGCCATCGGCGTGCGGCCGATCGACCAGCACCTGGCCGGGCTCGAGGCCCTGGGGGCCGAAATCACCCTCGACGGTGGCTACGTCGAGGCGCGGGCGGCGCGGCTCGTGGGTGCCCGCTTCCGCTTCGCCATGCCGACCGTGACCGGCACCGAGAATCTGATGATGGCGGCGGCCCTGGCGCGGGGCACCACCGTGCTCGAAAACTGCGCCCGGGAGCCCGAAATCGCCGACTTGGGCCGCCTGCTCGTGGCCATGGGCGCCCGGCTCGAGGGCGCCGGCGGCGAGACGATCACGATCGAGGGCGTCGAGCGGCTGGGTCACGCGCGGCACGCCATCATTGCCGACCGTATCGAGGGCGGCACCTACCTCGTGGGCGCGGCCCTGACTGCCGGCGACGTCACCCTCGAAGGCGCCGAACCGGCCGATCTGGCACCGCTGCTCGACCAACTCGAACGGGTCGGTGCCCGGGTCGAACGCGGGCCGGCGGGGATTCGCGTCGTCGGTGGTGGCGAGCTGACGGCGGCGGACATCGAGACCGCGCCCCACCCCGGCTTCCCGACCGATCTACAAGCCCAATACATGACCCTCGCGACTCAGGCCGAGGGCACTTCGACGATCACCGAGACGATCTTCGAGAACCGCTTCCAACACGCCGCTGAGCTGCTGCGGATGGGCGCGCGCATCGAGGTCAAGGGTAACCATGCCGTGGTCCACGGCAAGACGCCGCTGACCGGTTCGCCGGTGATGGCCACCGATCTGCGGGCCTCGGCCTGCCTGGTGCTCGCCGGCCTTGCCGCCCGTGGTGAGACGGTGGTGGACCGCATCTACCACCTCGACCGCGGCTACGAGGGGATGGAACAGAAGCTGCAAACCCTCGGCGCGGTCGTCGAGAGATTTCGCAGCCCCAATCCGTCCTGAACCTCAGCATGTCGCTGTCCTGGTCCGTCGCCCTCCTGCTGACCCTGCCCGCCGCGCCGCCGGGAGACCTGCGTCTGCCGCTCGCGGAAATGCGCTTGGCGGGGCAACACGAAGGCGCCTTGGCGGCCACCGAGCGCGCCCTGCGCAGTGCCCCGGACGAATCCGCCCGGCTCGGGTTGTCCTACCTGCGGGCGCGTTTGCTCGAGGATCTCGGTCGCCCGCGGGAGGCGGCCGAGGCCCTCGGGGCGGCCCTCGACGAAAACGCGCGCCTGCGACCCTTCGTGCGCTACCGCATGGCCCTTGGGGAAGAACGCCGGGGCCACCCGGAGGTCGCCGTGGGGCTGGTCGCGGCCCTGGTCCATCCGACCACCCCGGGCGACTTGCTCGACCGCTCCATCGCCTTGTTGGGTCGCGCCCTGGCCGCCGGGGGCGACTGCCGCATGTTGGGCGACCTGCGCGTCCAGGAGCTGCCGCCACGGGCACGGCGGGCGATGCACTTGATCAAGGCCGAGTGCCTACTGCGGGCGGGGGATCTCGATCACGGGGCCGCGGCCCTGCGCCGCTTGCTCCAGGAAGGCAAAGACGACGAGCCGGCGCGGGCCGCGGCCGACCGGCTGGACTTCTTGCTCCAGCGCTTTCCGGCGGCCAGCCGCAAGGCCGGCAGCGAGTTGGCACTGCCGGTGCTGGACTCGCTCATCGGCTTGACGCTGTTCCAACACCGCGAGTTCGACCGTGCCGTGCCGCGCCTCGAGCGCGCCCTCGCCGCCTTCTCTCCCGGCCCCGGCCCAGCCTCGGACAGCGAGTTCGAGACCCGCTACGCGCTTGCCCGCAGCTGGTTCTGGCGCGAAGAGTTCGGCGTTGCGGGGGAGCGCTTCGCCGAGATCGTGCCGCGGGCAAGAAACGGCGAGGAACGCTCCCAGGTGCTCTACCAACTCGCCCGCTGCCGCGAGTTGTCGAACGACGACCTGACCGCCATCGGCCTCTACCGGCGCGCTCAGCAGGCGTCCCCGGCGGGGGAGTGGGCCGGTCCCGCCCTGTTCGCCGCCCTGCGGCTGGAGTGGCGGGCCGGCCGCGAGTCGGCGGCCCAGCTGCTCTACAACCAACTGGGTGCCCAACGCGGTACCTGGGAGTACGCCTCGCGGGCGGCCCTCTTCTTGGCCGCGAGCGAGCTCGTCCAGGGCCGGCCCCGGCGGGCCGGGGTGTGGCTGGCGGACGCCCTGCGTTTCGACCGCGACTCGGCCCTCGAGGTCGACTACTGGTTGGGGCGACTCGCCGAACTCGAAACCGGCGATCCCGACCGCGCCGGCCGGGCCGTACGGCATTACCTCGCCGCTGCCCAGCGGGACCCGTACCATCCGTTGTCCCGGGCGGGCCTCCAACGGTTGCGCGAGGGGGAGCTCGCCACGGCAGCGCAGAAGGAAGGCCGTCGCCGCGCCGGGCTGCCGACGCCCCAGGACCGCTTCGGTGCCTGGCTGCTGCTCGGCGACGGTGACCCCGTGGGCCGCCTGGCCAAGAAGCAACTGCTCGAGCTGTACGGCGGCCACCCCGAATACGGCCGCTTCTTCCGACCGGCGCCGACCCAGCTCGGGGCCTGGCCGCTGTGGCGTTATCCCAACCAGGATGCCGAGACCATGCTGCTCGCCCTGGGGCTGTTCGACGAAGGCGCCGCGGCGGCCCGCCGCAGCGTGGCCGGTGCTGGTCCCGAGCTGGCCCTGGCGGTGGCCCAGCGCCTCGCCGAGGTCGACCAGAACTACGCGGCCCTGGTGATTGCCGACGATCTCGCTCGGCTTCTCGACCGGGGCGTGCCTGATCCGTTGCAGCCCGTCGAACTGCGTCGTCGCCACTATCCCTTCGGCTGGCCCAAGGTGCTCACGGAGCAGGGCCGGCATTTCGGTGTCGATCCCCGCTTGATCGCCGCCATCGTGCGCGAGGAAA
The DNA here is from genome assembly GCA_033762835.1 of Thermoanaerobaculia bacterium. Taxonomy (GTDB): domain Bacteria; phylum Acidobacteriota; class Thermoanaerobaculia; order Multivoradales; family DATKCC01; genus JANRLG01. Next base: position 58,796 of record JANRLG010000175.1, on the reverse strand, counting down.
GCAAGTGGGACCCCATGGCCTTGTCGCCCGCCTCCGCCCGCGGCCTCGGGCAGTTCGTCTTCCTGACGGCGAAACGGCTGGCCGCCCAACACCGGCTGGGTGCCTTACGACCCGAGGATCTCTATCGCCCCGAGATCTCCTTGGCGCTGTCCGCGGCCTACCTGGCCGAGCTGCTCGAGGGCGCGCGGGGAGCCGAGTTCCGGGCCGTGGCGGCGTACAACGCCGGACCGGCCCAAGCCGCGTTGTGGCAGGGGTACTGCTATTCGGGCGAAATGGCCGAGTTCTTCACCAAGACCAGCTTTCGGGAAACCCGGGCCTACCTGCGCCGGGTGCTGAGCGGCGCCGCCGTCTACCGCGAGCTTTATCCCCAAGACGGGCTGGCCTCCGGCCGACCGTGACGACCGGAGCCTGCCCTTGAAACCAACCCTCGTGCTCGCTTCCGGCTCGCCTCGGCGGCGCGACCTGCTGGCCGCCCTCGGCCTCGACTTCGTCGTGCGTCCCGCGGATCTCGATGAAACGCCGCTGCCGAACGAGCCGCCCGCGGAGTACGTGGCGCGGCTGGCGCGCGAAAAGGCCCGCGCCGACGCCCGGCCCCTCGAGCTCGTCTTGGCCGCGGACACGACGGTGGTGCTCGACGGCGAGGTGCTAGGCAAACCCGGCGACGACACCGAGGCGCGGGACATGCTGGGCCGGCTCGCGGGCCGCGCCCACCTCGTGCTCTCGGGAATCGCGCTGTACGACTCGGCGGCGGATCGCGAAGCGGTGTTCGTGGACGCAACGGAGGTCGAGATCGCTCCGCTTTCGCCCGCGGAGATCGCCTGGTACGTGGCCACCGGCGAACCCATGGACAAAGCCGGCTCCTACGCCGCCCAGGGCCTCGGCAGCTTGTTCGTGACGCGGGTGGCGGGCAACTTCTATAACGTCGTGGGCCTGCCGGTGCCGGCGCTGTATCGGCTCTGCGCCGAGCTCGGCCACGACCTGCTGCGTTTCCGCTCCGGAGGACCCCGATGAACCCCGTGCCCACGACGGCCCTGTCACTCGGTGGCAGCGTTCCCCTCACCGAGCTGTCCGCCCGCTACCTCGGGGAGTACTGGGAGAAGATCCAGTTCGCCGTGGCCGGGCTCGACGAAGAGGAAATCTGGTGGCGCCCGGCGCCCCACGCCAACAGCGCGGCGAATCTCTTGCTGCACCTGGCAGGCAATCTGACGTTGTGGATTCTCGGCGGCCTTGGGGGCGCCGAGGTGGACCGCGACCGCGCCGGGGAGTTTGCCGCCGAGCACTCGATCACCAAGGCGGCGGCCCTCGCCCGGCTCGGGGCCGTGGTCGCCGAGGCCCAGGCCGTCCTGCGGGCGCTGCCGGCTCGGGAGCTCGACCAGCCGGTGGCGATCCAGGGCTACGATGTCGATCGCCTGGGCGCGATGTTCCACGCCGTCGAGCACATGAGCTACCACACCGGGCAGATCGTGTGGATCGCCAAGGCCGTGCGCCGCGAGGGCAAGCCCTTCGAGTTTTATCCTCGGCACGCGGGGGAGTAGGATCGCTCCCATGCCTTCCAGCCGAGTTCGGTGGAGCCTTCTGGCTTGCCTGTCGTTCGCGGTGCCGCTCGGGGCCGCAGCGCCGAGCCGCGAGCAGGTGCGTGCCGAGTTCGCAGCCGTCTGCCGAGAACAGGTCAGTGGCGACCACCCGTTCTTCGGCACGGCCCAATTGGCTCAGCTCGAAGCCCGGCGACGGCGCCCCGGGGTGACGCCTCTCGAGGAGGTCCGGTTGCTCGGCGTGCTCGGCCGGGAGCAGATCCGGGTCGGCCGGCTCGAAGCCGCCCGGGAGTCCTTCGAGGCGGCCCGCAAACGGGTCGCCGAGTTGGCGGGCGAGGTCTCCGACCTGCGCTTCCAGCTGACCTTCGACCTCGCCCTCACCCATTTGCTTCTTGCGGAAGCCGGCAACTGCATTGCGGCGCACACCGCCGACAGCTGCATCCTGCCGCTTGCCCCGGAAGGTCGCCACCGGGACCCGGCGCCTGCCCGCCGGGCGGCCGAGCTCTTCGCCGAGGCCCTCGGGGTGCGTCCGGGCCACGGGCAGGCGCGGTGGCTCCAAACCGTGGCGCGCCTGGTCGCGGGGGGCGACCCGTCCGCCGCTCTGGCTGCGCGGCCGTGGGCGCGATCCGCCGCTCCCGGCCGCTGGCGAGACCGCGCGCCGGAACTCGGGGTGGCCGCGCGGGACCTCTCCGGCGGGGCCGTCATGGACGACTTCGACGGCGACGGCCGGCTCGACCTGGTGTCCACCACCTGGGATCCGTGCGGGCCGATGAAGGCTTTCCGCAACGATGGCCGTGGTGGCTTCGAGGACGTCACCGAGGCCTGGGGTCTCGCTGTCCAATTGGGCGGCTTGGCGCTCCTCCAGGCCGACTACGAGGGCGACGGAGATCTCGACCTGCTGGTCCTGCGCGGGGCCTGGCTGGGCGCCCGGGGGGTGATCCGCAACTCGCTGCTGCGTAATGATCTGCGGACCGGCGGCGGGTTCGTGGACACGACCGCCGACGCCGGCTTGGCCTGGCCCGCTTATCCCACCCAGGCCGCCGCCTGGGCCGACTACGACCGCGACGGCGACCTCGATCTCTACATCGGCAACGAAAGCCCGGCCGGGAACCCTACGGTGGCCGGCTTCGTCTACGAAACCGGACGGGGTTACCCCTCGCAACTGTTCCGGAACAACGGTGACGGCACCTTCGTCGACGTCGCCCGCGGTGCCGGGGTGCAGAATTTTGAATTCGCCAAGGCCGCCGTGTGGGGGGATGTCGACGACGACGGTGATCCCGATCTCTTCGTCTCGAACATCGGTCCCGATCGCCTGTACTGGAACCAGGGCGATGGCACCTTCGTCGAGGGCGCAGCGGCGGCGGGGCTCGGGGATTCGCCGCGAATCTCGTTCGCGGCCTGGTTCTTCGACTTCGACAACGACGGCCGCCTCGACCTTTGGGTCAACGACTACGGCACGCCCTTCGAGCGCGTCACGGCAGGGCTGCTGGGCGAAGAAGTGGGCACCGAGGGGGCCCCGGCGCTCTACCGCAATGTCGGTGGCGGCCGTTTTGCACGCCTTCCCGCGTCCGCCGGGCTCGACCACCCGGCCTTGCCCATGGGGGCCAACTTCGGGGATCTCGAGGCCGACGGCTTCGAGGACGTTTACCTGGGTACGGGCGTGCCCGACCTGTCCGCGCTGATGCCGAACGTGATGCTCAGAAACCGCGCCGGAACGAGCTTCGAGGACGTCACTTGGGCCGGTGGCTTCGGCCACCTCCAGAAGGGCCACGGCATCGCCTGGGGGGACCTCGACGATGACGGCGACGAGGACCTGTTCGAGCAAATGGGCGGTGCCTTTCCCTTCGATGCCTATCCCAATCTGCTGCTGGAAAATCCCACCCGAGGGGCGAACTGGCTCACGCTCGAGCTCGTCGACGAAGGCCGCAACCCCTTCGCCATCGGGGCCCGGGTCGAGATCCGCACCCGCGGCCCTGCCGGCGAGCAGCGTTCGGTGCACCGCCAAGTGGGCGCCGGGGGCAGCTCCGGTGGTACCTTCGGCGCCTCGAGCACCCGCCTCGAAGTGGGGTTGGGTAGCGCTCCGACCGTCGTCGAAATCCTCGTGCGGTGGCCCGATGGCCGCCGTGAGTCGTTCCCCGGCCCGGCCCTGAACGGCGCCTACCGGTTGCGCCGCGGTACCGGTACCGCCTCGCCCCTGAACCGACTTCCGATCCCTCTCGGCGCGTTCTCCGTGGATGCTGCCGGCCACCTGCACCCGTGATGGAAACCCCGATGCCGAAACGCCGACCGACCACCCTCGCCCTGCTGCTGAGTTGCTTCGTCCTGGCTCCCGCCTTCGCCCAAACGCCGCCCTCCGCGCCTCCCGAGAACACCGTGGTGGAAATTCAGGGCGAGAACCTGGAGGAGGCCATCAAAGCGCTGGAGCCCCTGCGCAACGATCCCAAGGCGCCCCCGCAGCAGCTCGCTCTGCTCGGGGTCTTGTACCTCGAGACCGGCCGCATCAAAGAGGCCCAAGCCGTTCTGGCTCCGCTGGCCGATCCGCCCTCGGCGGACCCCGCGGTGTTGTTCAACGCCGGCCGCGCGGCGCTGGCGGCCGGCCAGCGGGAGAAAGCCGAGACCTACTTCGAGCGCTCCGTGGCCAAGGCGCCCGGTTCGCCAGCCGCCCGCGAGCTCGGGTTCATGCGCGCGCGCCAGGAGCGCAGCGCCGAGGCCTATCGCCTGCTGCGTCCGTGGGCCATGGCCCATGCCACCGACCTCGAAGCGCGCATCGCCGCGGCGCTGCTGGCCCTGCAGTTCGAGCGCCTGCCCGACGCCGAGTTGCTGCTTTCGGACCTGCCCCAGAATCACGGCGGCGTGCGCCTGCTGTGGGCGCAGCTGCTGGTGCTGAAGGGACAAGGGGCGGCAGCTCTGGAGATGCTCCAGCCGGTGGTCGAAAAGCACGTACCGGAGATGGAGGCCGATCTGGCGCGCACCCTGGCCGACGCCTACCTGCTGAACGGCCAAGCCGCGGAGGCGATCAAGGCGTTGGACGGCAAAGTCGGTCGTGATCCCCGGGCGGCACTGATCCTGACCCGCGCCTACGACCAAAACGGCGATCCCGAGAACGCGTTCAAGACCGCCGGCCCCTTCGCCGAGAGTCTGCTGGCCGCCGCCAAGGCCGGTACCGCGCCCTCGGGGCCCTACGCCGCCGGTCTGCTGCTCGAGTACGGCCGGCTGCTTCTGGCCGCTGGCCAGGGGGCCAAGGCTTTGCCTGCGCTCGAGCGGGTGGTCGTCCTCCAGCCCGACCAGAAGCTTGCTTGGCAGCTACTCGGCCAGGCCCACTCCGCCGCCGGTGACAAGGAGAAGGCGCAGAAGGCGCTGGCCAACTACCAGGCCCTGAATGCCGCCGAGCTGCCCGCGGCCGAAATCAAGGCCCGGGAACAGGCCGAAGCCGCCGACCCCGTCCAACGTTCCCTGCGCCGGGCCAGCGTGGCAGCGGCCAGCGGCGACGGTGCCCGCGCCCTCGAGATCCTGCGCCAGGAGGCCAAACTCTCACCCTACGACCTGCGCCCCCGCTCGCTCGAAGTGCGGGTGCTGCTCGGCCTCAAACAGCTGAAGGAGGCGCTCAACGTCGCCGAGGGGCTGGTCAAGCTCGCCCCTGCCGCCGCCGAAAGCCACCATCTGCGGGGGCTGGTCCGGATGGTGTCTAAGGAAGGCTTCGCCGCCGAACGCGACCTCCGCAAGGCCCTCGAGCTCGACCCCGACTACAGCCCCGCCTTGAACGACCTCGCCGTGCTGCTCATGACGACGAAGAAGAACGCCGAGGCCAAGAAGCTGCTGGAAAGAGCCCTGGCGGTGAATCCGGAGGACCCGGTGGCCAAGGAGAATTTGAAGAAGCTGGGCTAGGAGTGGACTACTGGAAATTCTTCAACGCCTCCCGCAGTCCTCTCGGGACCGGGCAGGGTTCCAGGCCGCCCTCGGCAGTCCGGCGCATGCAGGCCACGGCCTGTTCGCCGCGGGCGGCGAGGGTTTCGAAGCCGTCTCCCCGTTTGACGTAGTCGAAGCTGAAGACGATCCGGTTCTGGGTCAGCTCGGCGAGGCGCATGCGGACGGTCAGGGCATCGAAGGCCGCGAGCTCCGAGAGGTACTCACAGGAGCAGCGCAGGGTGATGAGCGCGAGGTCGCGTTGCAGCTCCGCGAGAATCTCCGGGCAATGCTGGTGCAGGAACATCTCGCGGCAGCGGCCCTGCCAACGAATGTGGTTGGCGTAGTACACGTTGCCGACGAGGTTGGTCTCCTCGAAGCCGACGATGTGGTGGTACTCGAAGGCGCGGCGGAGGCTCAAGGGCTCGGGATCTCCGGGTAGTGGTGGCTCGCAGCGGGTACCAGGGCGGCGAGGAGGGCCACCGCCAGGGGGGCTTCGAACCCCGCCGTGCGCGTCACCACGCTCGCCACCAGCCGCTCGCCCGACCGCATCAGGAGCCAACCGTCACGCCGGCCGGCGCTTTCGAGGACCAACGGAGCGTCGGTGGCGAAGCCGGCTTTCTTGAGGCTCTCCGCGGCCGTCCAGACGCGCGTCGCACCGTGGTCGAAGCTTTCGCCGAGCTCGCGGGCGAGCAGCTCCGCGAGGGCCACCCGTTCGGTGCCCAAGAGCCCGCGCCAGTCGTCCACGCTCCGGACCGCGACCGGCTCGACGTCACAGCCCACGGCGCCGTGGCCCGCCACCGCGAGCACCAGACCGGGGCCGTGGCTGACCGCGATCGCCGTCTCCGGCTGGCCGACGATCTCCGGCCGCCCGTCCGGCCGGCGCACCACCCGGGGAGCGGCGGCGAGCTCGTCGAAGCCGGCGAGCCGGGCCACGGCGTCGGCCACGGCGTGGTCGCTCGCGGGCTGCCGGGCGCTCCGGTCGCGGCCGGCGCGGGCCGCCTCGACGCCCACGCGCAGGCCCGCGAACGGCACGAAATCGGCGAAGCGGCGTTCGAGGTGGGGGCCGAGCAGAGGCAGGGGCCAGGCGCCGGGTGCCGGGCGCTCTTCGACCGCCCGCAGCTCGAGGCCCAGCCAGCGTTCCACGATCGCGCCCGCCGCTGTCCGCACGACCAGGTCGTACCACATCGTGCGGCCGTCGCGGTGGCGCTCGACGGCCTCGATCGAGTGCGCCACGCCGAAACCGAAGACGCCCGACTCGATCCGGGCAACCGCCACCGGCAACACGGTCGCGTGGGGAATGCAGGCCTGGATGGCGTGGATGGCGGCGTCGCGAGCGGCGGGGTCGCCGAGCAGCAGGGTACCGGGCAGGGCGCGGCCAAACCAACCGGAAGCGGGCGCGGGTGCGATCTCCGCCGCACAATCCGTGGCCGAGAGCCGGTGGTAGCCGGCGAGGCGCCGGAAGCGCCCCTGGTGGAACATGACGCCGCCGTAGAGATCGCGCGCCGGCTCGAGCTCCCCGGGGGCGAGAACGCTGCGGGAGCGCGTCGCGCCGAGCTCGCCCTGGAGTTCCGGAGCCCCGTCGGAGAACCGCACGACGGCGCGGAAGTGATCGAGCTGAAAGGCCGTGCCCGCGCTGCGCAGGGCCACCTCGACCCGGCCCGGCCCACGTTCGAGGGCCACCAGTCGAAGGGTCAAGGGGCGGTCCTCGGGCACCGAGACGGGGCGCTCGAAAGTCACCTGTTCGAAGATCGGGCTCGTACCGCCGTCAATCGGCCGCTCGAGCAGAGCCGCGGCGGCCTGGGCCATGGCCTCGAGACCGAGGACGGCCGGGAACAATCGTTCGCCCGCGAAGACGTGGTCGGCCAGGTAGGGGTCGTGCTCGCTCGAAAGCTCGGTGTCGACCACCAGCTCGACACGCGACACGTGGTAGCGCACCCGCTCGAGGAAGCGCAGGAAAGGGGGCTCGAAGGCCGGGGTTTCGACCGTCGGCGGCTGGCCGCAGCGCCCGGCGACGACCACCGTGCCGCGCACCTCGGGGCGGGTCAAGAGCTCGACCAAGGCCGCGACACCGCGCTCCGGGCTGATCGGTGTGATGCCCTGGCGTTCGAGGGCCGCGAGCGTGCCCAGCCGCTCGCCCATGCCGACTCCCGACCACACCGACCAGGCCGTGGTCAGGGCGCGGCAGCGCGGGTGGGCGGCCCCGAAACGCTCGACGCGGCGGGCGAGGGCGTCGTTGGCCAAGGCGTAGTGGGCCTCACCGACGAGGCCCGAGCGGCCGATGATCGAACCCATGGCGACGACCAGGCGCAGGCCCTCGGGGTCGACCGCGGCGACCAGGTGGTCGAAGCCGGCGAGCTTGGGCTCGAGGGTGGCGAGCACGGCTTCCCGATCGAGGGCGGGCACCAGCCGCGGCTCGTTGATGCCGGCGCTGTGGATGAGGGCGGTGACCGGCCCCAAGTCGCGCTCGAGCTCGGCCACGGCCCGCGCCACCGCGGCGCCATCCGTGACGTCTGCCACTTGGTAGCGGAAGCGCACGCCGTGGTGGGCGAAGCGCTCGAGATTGCCCTGGAGCTCGCCGTTTTCGCCCGGATGGGAGCGGCCCAGGATGGCCAGGGCGGCGCCGGTCTCGCGGGCGAGCCGCAGGGCGCATTCGGCCGCGATGCCCCGGCCGCCGCCCGAGACCAGGACGACGTCCCGGGAGTCGAGGGGCAGCGGCGTGGTGGTGGCGGCCGGCGGCAAGACCTGGTGCACGGCCATCCGCCGCCGGCCCGTGGCGTCGTAGTGGGCTTCGCGGTAGACGTCCTCAGTGAGCTCGGCGGCCGCGATTTCCGCGCCGAGCCAACCGGCGGCGGTCGCCGCGTCGACCTCCGCCGGGATCTCGACCACCAGGGTTGCGCCGCCGGGGCGCTCGAGGTGCAACGCCCGCGCGAATCCGGGGCCGCCGAAGCCGCGGTGGACCATCACGAAAGGCGCACTGCGCCGGGCGAGCACGGCGCCTCCGGCGGCGAGCAGGACGTCCACCGCCGCGGCGTCGAGGACCGTCGGCACCAGCACGAGGGTGCCGGGGCTGGCGGTCTCCGCGGTGGCGCCGAGGCCCGCCGTGACGGCGGCGTGCCACGGGTCGTCCGCGATGGCCAGGACTTCGAAGCGGGTTTCCACTTCGAGACGGCCCGCGGGCAGCGGCCGCTCGAACCAGTGGTCGGTGAAGGCGCGCACCCAGGCGTCGACCCCGGGCGGGGCCGCGGCCGGCAAGTCGTCCTCGTCGGTCGCGTGGGTTGCGGCGAGGTGGGCCAGCGCGGCGGCGACCTCGGCCACCGAGGCGTCGGCGAAGTCGGTCGGCGAGGCCGGCGGCGGGGCTCCGAGGCGGCGCGCGGCCTCGACCACCAGCTGGCCGACGGCGATCGAGTTCAGGTGGAGATCGGACAGCATCCGGCCGCTGTCCGCCACCGCTTCGGGCGGCAGCTCGGCCCGCGAGGCCACCAGCTGGCGGACCAGCTCGAGGGGCGGCAGCTCGCTTTCGGGTTCGCTTCCCGGCGTCTCGACGGCCACCGCCGTGGGCCGAGTTCCGGCGTCCGCCAGGCGGGCCGCCAGGGCTTCGCCGGGCAAGGGCGCTGCTTCGCAGGGGTTGGCGAGGAAGCGCCGGGTGGCGGCGAGGGGGCGGGAGAAGCGGTGGCGGGCGAGTTCCGCCAAGTCCACCGGGGCACCCAGCACCCAGGCCGCGCCGAGGGCAGCGAGCAGCCCCGAGAGCTGTTCGCTGCCGGCGTCGAGGGCCAGGGCCGGCACTTCCGGCCGGATCTTCGCCACCAGGCCCGAGAGCACCCGGCCGGGTCCGGCCTCGAGCCAGAGGTCGACGTCGCCGGCCCGCTCGAGAGCGCGGGTGAAGCGCACCGCGGTGGTGATCTGGCGGATCAGCAGGGCGGCGAGATCCTCGTCCGTGCCCAGGGGCTCGCCGGTGATGGTCGAAACCACTCGTCGGCCAGCAGCGAGCGGCGCCACATCCTCGCGCCCCAGGGCCTCGGCGAAGGCTGCCGTGGCGGGCTCCACCAGGGGCGAATGGAAGGCGTGGGAGACCTTGAGCCGCACCGTTGCGACGTGGCGCTCCCGCGCCCGGGTCAGCAGCGTTTCGAGACTCGCGAGCGGGCCCGAGACGACGGTCTGGCGCGGCGCGTTTTCGCCCGCCACTACGAACGGCAGTCCGGCGAGGAGCGCGGTCGCTTCCGTGGCGGAGCAGGCCAGGCTGACCATGGCGCCTTCTTCCGCGGGCAGGCCGGCCATGGCCCGGCCGCGGGCGAGGGCGAGGCGCAACACCGCCTCGGGCTCGAGGGCGCCGGCCCAGGTCAGCGCGGCCAGCTCGCCCAGGCTGTGGCCCACCGCCACTTGAGCCTCGACACCGAAGGTCGCGAGCGCGGCGAGGGCGGCGAGCTCCGCCGCCACGATCGCGGGCTGGGCGATCTCGGTGGCCACCTCGTCGCCGTGGCGAGGCACCTCGGGGCGGGCGTAGATCTCCTCGACCTCCTCGAAGCGCCGCACCCAGGCGCCGCCGCCGAGCCGGGCGGGCGAGGCTTGGCCGGGGAACAGCAGGCCGATACGCGGCGGCCGCCCGCTTGCGATGCCGACGAAGAGGCCCGTCTCGGCGTCCAGGCGCGGCGTCGAGTCGGTGACGAGAGCTTGCAGACGGCTTACGGCCTCCCGCGGGGTGGCGGCGACGACGGCGGCGCGGAACTTGCCGGCCGGCGCGGCCTTGGCGAGCTCGCAGGCGAGGTCTCCCAGCTCGGCCATGGAGAGCTCTGCGCAACGCGCGGCCAGCTCCTCGGCCCGGGCGCCGAGCTCCGCCGCGGTCGGGGCCGCCAGCACCAGCAGCTCGGCATCCTGACGGCTGGCGTCGAGCCGGCGCTCGGCGGCGCCGAGCCGATGGCGCCGCCCGCGACCCTCGGCTTCGATCACGACGTGGGCGTTGATGCCCCCGAAACCCATCGCGGAGGCCGCCGCGCGCGCCGGTGCCCCGGCCGGCCACGGTTCAGCGCGCTGCAGCACGCGCAACATCCGCGGCGTCTCGTCGGTGATCACCGGGTGCGGGTCGTCACAGCCGACCGTCGGCGGCAACACACCCGCGCGGGTCGCCATCACGGCCTTGATCAACCCGGCGACGCCCGCGGCGGCTTTGGTGTGGCCGAAGATCGCCTTGATCGAACCCACCGCGGCCGGGGCCGCCTGGGGATCGGCGGCCTTGCGGGCACGCGAGAGCGCCGTCAGCTCGGCGGCATCGCCGACGGCGGTGCCGGTGCCGTGGCCCTCGAAGTAGGAAACCGTCTCGGGGCCGAAGCCGGCCCGGCGATAAGCGCGATCGAAGGCCAGCCGCTGACCCTCGGGCTCCGGCCGGGTGAGGCCGCCGGCGCCGTCCGACGAGATGCCCCAGCCGCGGATGGTGGCGTGGACCCGCAGGCCCTGGGCCAGGGCCTCGTCCTGGCGCATGAGGACGACGAAGCCGCTGCCCTCGCCGGGCAGGAAACCCGCCGAGCGGGCGTCGAACACGCGCATCCGGTCCCGCGCGAAGGCGCCGGCCCGGGAGAAGCCGATCAGCTCGAAAGGATCGAGGGAGAGATCGACACCGCCCGCGAGGGCGACATCCAGGTCGCCCGCCGTCAGGGCCGAGCAGGCGTTGGCGACGGCCAGGAGCGACGAAGCACAGGCGCCGTCGACCAGGTAGCCACCGCCGCCCAGGTCGAAGTGATTGCAGATGCGTCCGGCGATCGTGTTGGCCAAGCCCCCGGCCAGGGTTTCTTCCCCGGGCGGCTCGAAGGGGGCCTTGAAGGTCTCTTCGAGGCGGTTCAGGAAGCTCGCTGCGGTGGGGGCGTCGAAGCCCTCCTCGGCCAAGGCCGCACCCACCATTCGGCGGACGAAGGGCCACCGTTGGCGCAGCAGGCCGGAGCGCGAGAACTCCCCGGTGAGGCTGTTGCCCACCAGCACCCCGGTCGCGGCCCGGGGCAGGCCCGCCCCCTGCGGGAAACCGGCGTCGGCGAGGGCCGCCGCGGCCACCTCGAGGGCCAGCCAGTGCGTCAAGTCCGCGGCGCGGAAGCTCGGCCCGGCGACTTTGAAGGCCACGCGGTCGAACTCCCAGTCGGTCAGGAAGGCGCCTTCCTTGACATACACCGAATCCGGACCGGTGCCGGCGTAGTCCTCCAGCCGCAGGCGCTGGGGCGGCACCCGGCGGAACGCTCGGCGGCCGGCCAGGACGTTTTCCCACAGCTCCGCGGGGTTCCGCGCATCCGGATAACGGCACGCCATGCCGACGATGGCGATCCCGGACGACATGGCTCAGCTCCCGATCGCGACCCGTGCGGCGGCCGACGCCCGCAGGTCACGCCCTTCCGAAGGCTGGGTCGCCACCGCCGCGTGGGCGGCTTGCCGGGCGCGCCCGTAGGCGAGCGCCTTGAGCGCCAAGCCGCGCGTCAGGCACACCAGGGTCAAGGCGAAGAAGATCGCGAAGACCACGTGGAAGCGCATCAGGACGCCGTAGACGAGCGCCACCGAGGCCCCGAAGGCGACCTGGCGCTTGGGGTCCGAGGGCGTCGTGGCGGGGTCGGTCACCATGTAGAAGGTGAAGAGCAGGAAGGCGACGCCGGTCATCGGCGTCAGCCCGGCGAGCAGCGGCGTGCCGAACAGCGCCGCGCGCCCGACCGCCTGGAGGGCGAAGGTGCCGACCCAACCGAGAATCAGCGGCACCCGCTTGGTCAGCTTGGCATTCAGGAAGCTGCCCGAGGCGACGATGATGCAGGGCAGAATCCAGTCCTGCCAGCCGACCAGGTTCTCGGTGAACATGTAGGGCGGCGAGATCGAGATCCAGTGGTAGGCCACGAGCGTGGCCGTGATGCCGGTGTTCGACGGGTTCAGGAAGTGTCGAACGCCTTTGCCCACGGGTGCCCGGAAGAGGTACTTCGAGCCGATCGCGACCGTGACGGCGAAGATGAGCGGCCAGAAGTGGTCGTTCGGCAGCAGCAACATGGCGCAGGCCAGGGCCGAGATGTGGGGCGGCAGCAGGAAATCGAAAAACGCCACCTTGCCGCCCAGGAACCGCGGCGTGCGGCCCTCGCTGCGCGCCTCGATCCACTCGAAGAGCATCTCGAGGACGTAGGCCACCGCGAGAGCCACGAGGGGCTGGGCGACCGATTGCTCGAAGCCCAGCACGGTGTGCCCGAGCACGTTCAGAATCGTGATCGCGGCGGCGAACCGGCGTAAGGCGACAACCCGAATGTCTCGCTCCCCAGCCATGGTCAAGCTCCCTTCCCGTCGCTCGCGAGGTCGATGTCGTGCCAGCCCGGGGTCAGCCGGGTTTGGCGGCGGTGGAGGGTTCCCTGGGCGTCCCGCCAGGCCAGGTCCACCACCAGCGGCGTACCCGCGGGTACCGCCCCGAGGCCAAAATGGAGCTCCGGGCTGCGTTTACCGGAGTGGCCGTTACCGCCGTCCACCTGGGCCACCAGCCGGCGGCCATCCGGCAAGGTCACCCGCGCCTCGGCGCCGATCGCCTCGGTGCCGTCGCGCTCGAGCCGCAGGCCCAAGAAGGCACCCGGCGCCGGGGCCTCGTTGCGGTAGAGGAACGAGTCGTCCCACTGGTTCGCGATGGCGTAGTCGAGATCGCCGTCGCCGTCGATGTCCGCGGTGGCGATGCCGCGGGTGACGTAGGGCGCGGCCACGCCGATCTCGGGCGACAGGTCGAAGTACCGGCCGGAGGGCGCCCGCACGAAGAACGGGTTGCGCTGGTAGCCCGAAAGATCGTCCCCGGGGCCGAGCCGCGGCCACGCCCCGGTGTGCTGGAGCAGCGTGTCGTTGCCCATGGCGATCTCGTGGAGCTCGGGCCAGCGGTTGACCTCGCCGCGCACGAAACCGGTGGCTTGAAGGGCTTCGACGGTGCCGTCGTTGTCGAGGTCGGCGAACCGGGTGTCCCAACCCCAGCCGCTCCAGGCGAGACCGAGGTCGTCGCCGCGTTCGACGAAGGGCGCCCGGCCTTCCTGCCAGGCACCGGTTTCGCCGGTCGACACCCACACGAAGTGGCTTTCTTCGAGCGACCACTCGGCGGCGATGTTCGAGACGTAGATGTCGAGCAGGCCGTCGCCGTTCACGTCGGCGAAGTCGACGCCCATGCCCTTGAAGGAATCGTGGCCGAGCACCTTCGAGCGGATCGTGGTCAGCGTCCGGCGGCCTTCGACCAGCTCGAGCCGGACGCGGCCGGGCGTCGAGCGGTTGTGGAGCAGGCGGTCGGGGCCGAAGTCGTTACCGAAGTACAACTCGGGCAGCAGATCGCCGTCCAAGTCGGCGGCGCCGAGAGCCAAGGTCCAGGCCCGGGCGACCTCGGGGGCGAAGGCGTCCGCGACCTCCTCGAAGGTGAGCGTGGGCTGGTCACCGCCCGTGCCGCCGGTCCACCGCAAAATCCGGTTGACGCCGCCGGTCATGGCCCGGGACATCGACTGCTGCATGCGTTCGTCGCGAGTCGCGTCGCCCTCGGGGTGGGCATTCAGGATCCACGAGTCGTCCGGGAAGTAGTTGCCGATGACCAGGTCCGCGTGGCCGTCGCCGTCGATGTCGGCCCGGGCCGCGGCGTTGGTGTACCAGCGCTGGGCGTAGGGTACGACCTCGGAGGGCCGGTAGGCGGCCGCGGCGGGGGAGCCCGGGGTCTTCAAGAAAGCGACCGGGGTGCGGCCCCAGTAGTAGACCAGAAAGTCGGTGGTGCCGTCCTCGTTCAAGTCCCCAGGAATGCAGCCCATGGGGGCCGCGGTGGTGGGGTCGAAGGGCAGCGGCGCGGGCACCAGGCCGAAGGCGGCGAAGCGCTCGCCGGTGCCCGGCAGGGGCGCGACCACGACGTCGTCGGTCCGGGTGTCGACCCGGCAGTGGTCGTTGGCGAGGCCGTCGCCGTCGATGTCCGCCAGAGCCACCGCGGCGCCCACCGACGAAATCCAGGACTGGATGCGCTCGAGGCTCGGGTGGACCGGCCGCACGCGGCGGGAGTGATCGCCGGGCAACTCCGTCAGCTCGATCGGGGTGAAGCGGAAGGCGCTCGCGAGGCGGGCGCGCTCGGCGTCCGGGAGGGTCGGCAAGCGGCCGAAGCCGTAGGCGGTGGCCATGGCGGCCAGCACGGCGACCTTGACGAGATGGGGCTTCACGGCGCGGGACACACTTTTCATAGCGGGCTCCCCTCGACGGAACGATAAAACTCGCTGCGAATCCGCTCGCGCCACGCCTCGAACGCCGGCCGCGCCGACTCGTCCGCCGGCAGGTCGCGCCCGAACTCACGGGTCATCTCCGCGAGCTGCGCGGGGGAACGTCCCCAAATCGTCCGGCAGGCCAGATCGAGCTCGGGCGTGGGGTCCGCGGCCAGCACTCGGGCCTCGGCGGCGAAGGCTGCACCCTGGGCGAGGTGAGGGCGGTGGTTCCCGGCGAGTTCCCCGAGCTGCACCAGGTCGGCCTCCGGCACGCCCCCGGCGTAGGTCGCGGCGAGACCGATGCCGCTCCACAGGTCGGCCTGGCGTTCCGGCGCGAAGGCGCCGATAGCGGTGGCGATCGCCCCTGGCCGTCCCCCGCGCACGAACCACAGGCTGCGTCCGAGGCCCTGGTCGAAACCCCGTCGGGCGTACCCCGAGAGGCGGCGAGGCACTTCCTGACGGGTTACCGCCGCGGGCCAAGCGAAGAACCCCTGGTGGAAGCCGTAGCCGTCGAGGGTGAGCCAGCGGTAGTGGGGGTCGATGCCGGCGACGATCGGGGGGATGCGGCGGGGCAGCCGCGCGAACGTCCAGCCCAGGCCGACGTAGGCCAGGTAGACGTGGTGGGCAGCGGGGCCGGAGACGAAACGATCGAAGCGCGAGCGGGACCAAGGCGTCAGAGCGTCGAGGATCGCCAAGCCGAAAGCGGCCCCCTCGAAGGCGAAACCGCGCCAACCCACGGCCACCGTGGCGTCGAGATGGCGGGCCAGGGGCTCGGCCGCGGTTTCCGCCATGGCGGCATGGTAGCCGGCGAGGAAGGTCGCGCCGACCCGCGCCAAGCGGGCCTCGGTCGCGGCGTCCTCCACGGCGAAACCGCGCCGACTCGGCAGCGTCTCCTCGCTCGAGATAGCGAACAGGCGCCGGCGCAAGCGGCCGATCCACGAAACACCCTCCCGTGTCCCCGCCAACACGGGGACCTCGAAGGAGGCTCGTCGGGACTCGTGCATCCCCACCTCCGGCAACGGCGAGTTGCCCTTGATCTACAACTCCTTCTAGTGCACGAAACGCCAAAAACAGGGCAGGCAGACCATAGATTCCTCAGAATCGTCTGCTTTCCTGCGGCACCGGCTGGGAGTCGTCGTCGGACCGAATGTGTAAGGAGGTGTTCGAAGCGGGACAGGCGTTACGCGGTCCCCGGCCGACTCATTCGAAAGGCCGGCCCTCGATCTCGGCGAAGCGTGCGCGCAAGGAGGCGGGCAGGGCCACGGAAGCCTGGGCGCGGTAGTCGTAAGCGACTTGGACGCTGCGCGCCTGGGCGTACACCGGCTCGCCCCCTGCGGCTTCGAGGCGGTACTCGAAGTCCCAGCTCTTGGCGCCCAGCCGGCAGCACCGGATGCCCACCCGGACGGCCCCACCGTGAGGGATCTGCGCCCGGAAGTCGATCTCCATCCGCGCCAGGATGAACCCGGTGCCGTCCATGTAGTCGGAGAGCGCGAAGGACTCGTCCGGCCCGAGCCCGAGAAGCCGCCGCCAGTACGCTTCCCGGCCCAGCTCCAGGTAGGTCGAGAAGACCGCGTTGTTGACGTGGCCCATGCCGTCGATGTCGCGGAAACGAACGGGAATGGTGAGCTCGACCGCGAAGCCGTCCATGGCCGTCACTCCTCGTCCCCGGCGGCGCTCGGGCTCCAGGCGTGGACGACGGCCTCGAGGCCCGCCGGATGGGGTGCGATGGGCGCACCCGTGCGGCGCACCACGAGGCGCAGGATCGGCCGGCCTTCCTCGATGTACTTGGCCTCGTAATTGGTGCGCGCGCCGTCCGGCCACTGTTCGTCCCGGCGCTCCACCAGCACCGCGGGGTGGCTCTCCAGCAGCTCCCGTACCCGCTCGCCGTACTCGAGAAAGTCGGTGGCGAAAAACAGCTCGCCCGCGGGCGCCAGCAGGCCGAGGACGAGGTCCACGGTGGTGGGGTCGAACAGGCGCCGCTTGTGGTGCCGCAGCTTGGGCCAAGGGTCCGGGAAGTAGATGTGGAGGACTTGGGCGCATTCCCGGGGCAGCACCGTGGCCGCCAAGTAGAGCGCGTCCCCGCACACCGCCGCGGCGTTGCGCAGCTTCCGCCGCCGCACCCGGTGGACCGCGAGTTGGAAGTACTCGTGGGCGATCTCGACGCCCAAGAACCGCCGCTCCGGGCTCTCCGTCGCTCGCCGCACCAGGAACCGGCCCTTGCCGAAGCCGATCTCGATCTCGAGCGGCCCGTCCCCGGGCACCAAGCGGGAAAAGTCGAGCGGCGCGCCCACGGAGTCGAGGGCGAGGAGCGGCGCGGCGGGGTCACCCGCGGCGAAAACGAGGGAGCGTGACATGGGTGCGGGGAGGATAGAGGAAGGACGGGAGGGGCCGCAATGAGGAAAGTCACTGGCGGTTTGCTCATGGCAATGTTGCTATGCTCTTGACCATGAGACACCTCTTCGTGGGCCTCGCGTTCGGCGCCTTGGTTTCACCGGCCTTCGCCGGCACTTTGACCTTGACCAGCACCAGCCCCGCCCGCCTGTCGGCCACGGCGGGGCGCACGACAACCGTCACTCTCGAGTTCAACCTGCCCCTCGACCGCACCTCCGTGGGCTTCGGCACGGTGCGGGTCTATGGCCGGTGGTCGGGGGCCAAACGCGGGACGTTCGCCTATTCGAACGGTGATCGCACCTTGACGCTCAACCCGGACCGGCCGTTCTCCGCCGGCGAAACGGTGTTCGTGAACCTGTCCAAAGACCTGCGGGCGGCGGACGGCTCGCCTTTCCGGGCCGGCGGTTGGGCGTGGCAGTTCGCCATCGCGACGGGCGCCTCGGACTTTCTGTTCCACACCACGGACGTCCTGTCCGTCCGGAATCCGCCCGCCCCCAACCCGCGCATCTACGGCGGGGTGGCCTCGGACCACGATCTCGACGGCTGGCTCGACCTCACCCTCGTCAATGAGGACACCGGCGACCTGCGCGTGCTGATGAACCGCGCCGACGGCACCGGGCTCTACCACCCGTATCTCGATCCCCCGTCGCCGGTGCAGCTCGGAGCGAGCCCCAACGAGCCGGCGGACTTCGACAACGACGGCTTCGCCGACTTGGCGACGGCCAACGTCGCGGACGCCAGCGTCTCGATCGTGCTCGGCAACGGCGACGGCACCTTCGGGCCGCAGCAGCGGGTGGCGGTGGGCTCGGTCCCCAAGGGGCTGGCCGTGTTGGACGTCGACGGCGACGCCGATCTCGATCTCGCGGTCGCCCACCTGTCGGGCAACAACCTGGCCGTGCTGCTCAACGACGGCGCCGGGGTGTTCGGCGCCCCGACGTTTTTCGAAGGCGGTGGCAACGGTGAACACGGCCTGGTGGCGGGCGATTTCGACAACGACGGTCTCTTCGACCTCGCCGTCGGCACGTTGAACGGCCAGCAGGTGATCCTCCACCTCGGCAACGGCGACGGCACTTTCGACGCCCAACCCGCCACGAATGCCGGCGGCGCGGTGTGGATGATGGTCGCGGGCGATTTGAACGGCGACGGCAAGCTCGACGTCACGACTGCCAACAGCGGCTCGAACACCGGCAGCGTGCTCTTCGGCAACGGCACCACCGGCTTCGGTGCTCCGGTGACCCACGCCGCGGGCGGCTTCTCGACCGCCACCGACGTCGGGGACCTCGATGGCGACGGCGATGCGGACTGGGTGCTCTCGAGTTTCGGCGGCGGCCTGTGGCGCGTCTTCGAGAACACCGGCGGCGTCTTCACCCGGCTCTTCGACTTCCCCGCGGTCTCCAACCCCGGCTGCGCCGTGCTGCTCGACTTCGACAACGACACCCGTCTCGACCTCGCCCTGCTGGACGAAATCGCCGACCTCGTGACTCTGAAGCGCAACGACGGCCCGGTGGCGATCTTCGCCGACGGCTTCGAGTCGGGATCGACGGCGGCCTGGGGTGTCGTGCCCTAAGCCTCGTCGGCCGCCGTCATGGCGGTGACGAAGAGCCGGGTGGTGGCGCGGGCGCCCGCGGCGTCCCTCGCTTCCCGCAGGCTCGCCAGGGTCGCGTCGGCGGTTTCCTCGGGGACCACGGTGAACAGCAGGCTGCTGCTTCCCGGGTGGACCCGGTCCCCACCCCGTAGGCCCGTGCGGCCGTAGCCGAGGGCGCCGGGCAGGACGGTGAAGCCGGTTTCCTGGGTCACCAAGGTGCGTTCGAAGGCGGGCAGGGCCTCGCTCTCGGTGACCACCAGGATCAGTTTCACGGCGTGCTCCCGGCGGCACGCCCGGCGGGCGTGTCCGGCAGGCCCAGCTTGCGGAAGATCGTCATGGCCGGGCAGGCGTTGGTGAAGGACGACTGGAGCAGGTTGGCGCCCACGAAGGCGGTCAGGAAGAAGAAGCCGGGGTGCACCCAGACGCCGAGGGCCAGCGAGAGCAGCACCATGGCCCCCGCAAGGCCCCGCAACGCACGATCGACGGTCATCATGGTTAGTCTCCTCGGTTTGGTGGATCAGGAAGTGGTGAGGGCCTCGGCCCGGAGCTCACGCTCCCGACGGCCGCGGGCGACCAGGAAATAGACGACCGGCACGGCGAGCCGCGACAGCAGCGTGGCGGCCACCTCGCCCATCATCAAGCTCAGGGCGAGGCCTTGGAAAATGGGGTCGAACAGGATCACGAGGGAGCCCACCACCACCGCCGCGGCGGTCAGCAGCATCGGCCGGAAGCGCACCACCCCGGCCTCCACCACGGCGTCCTCGAGGCTCTTGCCCTGGCGGAGCTCGAGCTCGATGAAGTCCACCAGAATGATCGAGTTGCGTACGATGATGCCGGCCCCGGCGATGAACCCGATCATCGAGGTGGCAGTGAAGAACGCCCCGAAAAGGAGGTGGCCGGGCAGAATGCCGATCAAGGACAAAGGGATCGGCAGCAAGATCGCGAGCGGCACTCGAAACGACTGGAACCAGCCGATGACGAGGATCGCGATCAACCCGAGCACCACGGCGAAGGCGATCCCGAGGTCCCGGAAGACTTCGTAGGTGATCTGCCATTCCCCGTCCCACTTGAGCGCCAGGCGGTCCGAGGTCTCGGGCGGCGCAACGCCCAGCCGCTCGATGGGCTCGCCGTCGGCCGTGCGCAACGAGTCGAGCCGGGTATTCAAGTCCGCCAGGGCGTAGACCGGGCTTTCACGCTCGCCGGCCAGGTCGGCAAAGACGTAGACCACCGGCTTGCCGTCCTTGTGGTGGACCGGCTGGGGTTCCGGCCGCCGACCCACCGCCACCAACTCCGAAAGCGCCACGGCACCCCCGGCGGTGGCCACGCGCAGGGCCAAGCGTCGCTCGGGCCTTGAGCGATCTGCCGCGGACAGGGCCAGCCGTACGGGCACCGGCTCGCGGGCCTGGGGTAGGTCGAGCCGGGCCACCTCGCGCCCGGCGCCGGAGGCCGCCAAGGTCTCGAGCACGGCGGCCGGTGGCACACCCGCCAAACCGACCCGCTCGCGGTCGAGCTCGAAGACCACCCGGTCGCGTTCCGCCACCAGGGTGTCGTCGACGTCGACGACGCCTGGGGTGGTCTCGAAAATCTCGCGGACGTCGACGGCGAAGGTCTCGCGCTCGGTAGCGGTCGGACCGTAGAGCTCGGCGACTACGGTGTCGAGCACCGGCGGCCCCGGGGGAATCTCGATGATCTTCACCTGGGCACCGCGGTCCCGGCCGAGGGCGGCGAACCGGTCCCGGAACTGCCGCGCCAGCGCGTGGGAGTCGGCCGCGCGTTCGCCCTTGGGCACGAAGTTGATCTGGAGGTCGGCACTCTCCGGCGCGCGCCGCAGGAAGTAGTGGCGGACGAGGCCGTTGAAGTTGACCGGTGCGGCAACGCCGGCATACACCTGGACGTGCTCCACGAGCGGGCCGACCACGGGGTCCGTGGTGATGGCCCGCGCCAGGTCCTGGGCGGTTTCGAGGGTCACTTCGAAGGGCGTACCCTCGTCGTGGTCGACCAACAGCTGGAGCTCGCTCTTGTTGTCGAAGGGCAACATCTTGACCTTCACGAGCCCGCCCCAGACGAGCCCGACAGCCCCCAGGAACAGCACGCTGACCAAGGCGAAGAAGCTCCAGCGCGCCGCCGGGCGGCGCAGCAGACGGGTCATCAGCCGGCGGTAACCGCGGGTCGTCCAGCCTTCGGGTTTGGCCGTTTCCTCGGCGTGACTTTCGGCGTGGCGCTTGAAAATGCGCACCGCCGCCCAGGGTGAAACCAGGAAGGCGACGCCGAGGGAAAACAACATGGCCGCCGACGCGCCGGTGGGGATCGGGGCCATGTACGGCCCCATCAAGCCCCCCACGAACGCCATGGGCAGGATCGCCGCGATCACGGTGAAGGTGGCGAGCACCGTCGGGTTGCCCACCTCGTCCACAGCCTCGACCGCCGCGCGGGTCAAACTGCGCCCGCGGCGGTCCCGGAAATGGCGCTCGATGTTCTCGACCACCACGATGGCGTCGTCGACCAGAATGCCGATCGAGAAGATCAGGGCGAACAGCGTCACCCGGTTGAGGGTGTAGCCCGCCAGGTAGTAGATGAACAGCGTCAGGGCCAGGGTGACCGGCACCGCGATGCCCACCACCAGGCCGCTGCGCCACCCCATGGTCAACGAGATCAAGGCCACCACCGACAGCGTGGCGATCAACAGATGGTCGAGCAGCTCGTTGGACTTGTGGCGCGCGCTTTCACCGTAGTCGCGGGTCACCGTGACCGTGACCTCGGCGGGCACCAAGCGGGGCCGCAGGGCTTCGAGCTTGGCCAGCACCTGGTCCGCGAGCACCGAGGCGTTGGTGCCCGGCCGTTTGGCCAGCGAGATCGTGACCGCGGGCTGGAAAGTGCCCGCCGGTAGGGCCGCGGTGGCCGAGGCGGCGCCGACGACGTGGAAGACGGCGTCCCGGGCCTCGTCCGGGCCGTCGAGCACGCGGGCGACGTCGGCGGCGTAGATCGGTCGGCCGTCGCGGACGCCGACCACCGTGCGCTCGACGGCCGCGGCGTCGGCCAGGAGCGGCCCGGCTTCGACGCGAGTCTCGCGATTGCCGGTGACCATCGAACCGGCGTCGAAGCGGCCGGCAGAGGTGACGAGGGCGCCTTGCAGCTCGGCCCAGGTGATTCCGGTGGCCGCCAAACGATCGGGATCGGGCTCCACCCGCACCACCCGCGGCGCCCCGCCGGTCGTACGCACCTTGCGGGTGCCGTCGACCTCCGAGAGCTCGCGGGCCAGCTCGACCGCCAGCGGGCGCAACTCGTCACCCCCCAGCGTGGTGCTCGCCAGGGTCAAGGTCAGGAACGGTACGTCGTCGATCGTGTGCAGCTCGATGGCGGCGGGCGTCGCTTCGGCAGGCAGCTGCCCGCGGGCGGCGGCCACGCGTTCGAAGACCTTGACCAGGCTCGCCTCATAGTCTTCGCCGACGTGGAAGCGGGCGGTGACGAGGGCGCCGCCGGGGCGCGCCGTCCCGTAGACGTGTTCCAGTCCCGGCGTGCCGAGGAGCGCCTGCTCCAGGGGATCGAGCACCCGGGTCGCGACCTCCGCCGGGTCTGCTCCCGGCAGGCCGACCTGGACGTCGATCATCGGCACCCGGATCTGCGGCTCCTCCTCGCGCGGCGTGGCCAGCATCGCCAGGGCGCCGAGGGCCAAGGACGCGGCGATCACCAGCGGGGTCAGCTTGCTGTCGAGAAAAGCGTGGGCGATCCGCCCGGCGAACCCGGTGCTCACGAATCACCCCGCTCGACCACCACGGGAACGCCGTCCAAGAGCCCCGCGGGGTTGCGCGCCACCGTCTCACCGGCCCGCAGCCCTGCCCGGACCTCGGTCAACTCGCCGTGGACGGCACCCGCGGCCACCCAGCGCAGTCGGGCGTGGCCGTCGGCGACGACGAAGACGCCGGTCAAGCCGCCGCGGGGGAAGAGCGCCGTCGTGGGCACGGCGAGCACCGAGCTCGCCGCGGCTGCCGGAGCCGCAGGAATACGCAGTCGGGCGAACAAGCCGGCGGCCAAACCCGGCGTCGCCGGCAGTTCCGCACGGACTTCGAAGCGGTGGGTGGCAGGGTCCCCGCTCGGGGCCACCACCCGCACCGTGGCCGGAATCGGATCTCCGCGGCCATCGATTTCGGCCGGAACCACCGTGCCCGGGGCGAGACTCGCCAGCAGATCCGCCGGTACCGTGGCGCGCACCTCGAGGCCACCGGCACCTTCGAGCTCGAGCACCGCTTGGCCAGGCACGACGACGTCACCCAGCTGGACCGGCCGGGCGGCGACGCGGCCGGCGAAAGGTGCTCGCACCACGGTCAACGTCAGCTCGGCCTTGGCCGCGGCGACGGCCTGCTGGGCCACGTCGGCGCGCACTCGAGCGGCCTCGGCTTCGCGCGGGGTCGCCGCCTGGCGGGCCACCAGGGCGTCGTAGCGGTCACGATCGCTGGTGGCCAGGCGCAGATCGGCCTCGGCCGAACGCACCCGAGCCTCGAGGGCACTGGCGTCGAGACGCGCGACCACGGCGCCCTTGGTCACCGTGTCGCCCTCCTGGTAAGGCAAGTGGAGGACCGGGGCGGCCAGGCGCGCCACCAACGTGGCCCGCTCGCGGGCCTGGACGACCCCGGGGACGCTGTGCCCGGAGGCGCCGAGCAGCGCGACGGTGGCGATGGGTACCGTCCGGGCCGGAG
This sequence comes from Thermoanaerobaculia bacterium, assembly GCA_033762835.1. GTDB lineage: Bacteria > Acidobacteriota > Thermoanaerobaculia > Multivoradales > DATKCC01 > JANRLG01. Next base: position 35,494 of record JANRLG010000175.1, on the reverse strand, counting down.
GCTCCGCGACCGGCTCGAGTCGGCGCTCGGGAGCACCACCGCAGGCCCCGAGCAGCAGCGCGGCGGTCAAGATCGAGATTTTGAATTCGGACATCACCGTGCTCCCGCCGCGCGCCACAGCGCGGCCTCCGAAAGGGCGACCTCGGTGGTCGCCTCGAGTTCTCGGATTTCCGCGGCGAGGGCCACGGATTCGGCTTCCAGTTCGTCGGTCAAGGTGGCTAGGCCGGCGCGGCGCCGTTCCTCGGTCACCCGTTGCACTTCGCGGCCCTCCTCGGAGCCCCCCGCGGCACTGGCGGCGCGTTGGCGCGCCGCCGCCACCCGGCGCAGGGCCGCCGCCACCTCGTACCGCACTTGATCTTCGGCCGCCCGGAGGTCGAAGCCGGCACCGCGTTCCGCCGCCTCGGCAGCGGCCTGACGCTCGGCGCGGCCAGGGTCGATCAGGTTCCAGCGCAGGCTGATTCCGGCGCCCCCCGCGAGCTCACCGCCCGCGAAGTCCGCCCGTTGCACCTGGGCGCGCGCCCACAACGCGAGGTCGGGTTTGGTCGCGCGTGCTTCCGCGGTCTGCCGCCAACCCGCGGCCGCGATCTTGGCGCTGGCCGCGCGCAACAGGGGCCGCTCGGCAAGGCCGCGGGCGAGCCACGCCGCTTCGTCGAGCTCGGCCGGCGCAGCGGTGGGTGGCGTCACGAGCTCGACGTCCGCGGTGAGCGGGGCACCGAGCAGGCGGCTGAGACCGGCGCGGGCGACTTCCACGTCGAGCCGGCGGGCGGCCAGTTCGGCCTCCCGCTCGCGCCGCCGAGCGCGCGCCCGCAGGGTGTCCGCGGGCAGGGCCAGGCCCTGGTCGACCCACTCGCCGATCTCCGTCTCCCGTGCGTGGGCGGCCGCCAAGGCACCCTCGGCGACTCGCACCGCCTGGCTCGCCACCAGCAGCCGGTGGTAGGTCTCGGTGACCGCCAGGCGCAGATCGAGCCGGGCCTCGGTCAGCTCCTCGTCCGCCGCCCGGGCCAGCTCGCGGCCGACGGAGGTGACCGCCGCGACCTTGCCGAAGAGGTCCAGGGGCCGCTCGGCCACCACGGCGCCCAGGGCCTGGGCCAACACGTCGGGGTCATTGAGGCGATCGAGAGCGAAGTCACTGGCCGTGAACTCCCCGGCGTCGAGCTTGGCGGCGAAGACGTGGGACGCCTGGTCGGTGATCCCGGCTCCGGCCTCCGCCCGCAAGCGGAAGTCGGCGGAGCGGGCCACGGCGTCGGTCTCGAACCGGGCTGCCGCGATCCGCGCGGCCCCGGCCGCGAGACCGGGGTGCTGCGCCTCGGCCTGGGCAAGGGCGGCTTCGAGAGTCAGCGTCGCGGCCCCGCCGGGTAGGGCTGGCAGCAACAACAGAAAGGTGAGCAGGAAACGGGTCACGGCGGCACTCCTTGGTCGGTACATTCCGACCGGTGAGAGCCACCTGGAGGTGAATGGGTTCAGCCCGGCGCGCTACCGAGCTGGCGCAGCTCGCCTTCGACCACTCCGGCGAAGGCCGTGCGTAGGGCCGCGCGGGCGCGGTGCAGGCGGCTCTTGACCGCGGCGACCGTCAGCCCCAGGACCTCCGCGGCCTCGGGCGCCGAGAGGCCTTCGACGTCGCGCAGCACGACCACCTCGCGAAAAGTCGGCGGCAGCTCCGCGAGGGCCTTCTCGAGCAGTTCGGCGAGCTCGGCCCGTTCGGCGTGGGCGGCGGGATCGTCGCCGCCGTCGGCCAGTTCGCGCGCTGCTTGGCCTTCCTCGGCGTCCAACGAGACGAAGCCGGAGGGCGCCCCCTTCGGCCGCCGCCGCTTCTTGATGCAGTAGCTCCGCGCGATGGTGTAGAGCCAGGTCGAGAGCGCCGCTTCGCCGCGAAACTCCCCGAGCGTACGGATGGCGCCGAGCAGCGTGTCTTGGAGCACGTCGCGCGCGTCCTCGCGGTCGCCGCACAGGCGCAGCCCGAAGCGCCAGACTTGGGGTTCGAGAATCCGCAGCAGGCGATCGAGGGCGTCGGCGTCTCCCGTACGGGCCCGTTCGACGAGGGCCTGGAGGTCCGGATCGTTCATGGTGAGCCCGCCCGGGGCCGGCCGCCGCCGAGAGCGACGAGCTTGGGTTCGGTGGTCGGGGGGCAACCCGCGCAGTGGCTGCACCCGGGCTCCGGCGCGCCGGTCTTGCGGGGCAGGAGCGGTCGTAACAGAGCCAGCAGGCCGCCCAGGGCGACCGCAGTGACCACCCAGAACTGCCAATCTCCCCAGGGTACGGACATCACGACGCCCCCAGCAGGCGCAGGCCCTGGAAGGTGACGAAGGCAGCGACCCAGGCGAGCGCCGAGAGGTAACCGAGTTGGAGCCCGGCCCAGCGCCAGCTGCCGGTCTCGCGCCGCGTCACCATCAAGGTCGCCAGGCATTGCATGGCGAAGATGAAGAAGACGAGCGCCGAGGCGGACGTGGCGGTGGTGAACACCGGGGAGCCGTCGTCGCGGCGGGCGGTACGGATCTTCGCGAGCACGCCTTCGTTCTCCACCTCGGCCGCGGGGTCGCCGATGAGCAGGATCGCCAGGGTCGAAACGAACACCTCGCGCGCCAGGAAGCTCGTGAGCACACCCACGGTGAGCTGCCAATCGTAACCGAGGGGTGCGAAGACCGGCTCCGCGAGCCGACCCAGGCGGCCGGCAAAGCTCTGGGCCTGGGCGTTCTTGCGGTCGAGATAGTCGGCCTGGGCGAGCGGTTCCGCGGCCGCCTCGGGAGCGAGCGCCCGGGCTTCGAGGCGCAGAGCCTCGGCCTCGCGCGTAGGCGGCGAGTGCGGATAGGCCGACAACCACCACATGACGACCGAAATCGCCATGATCACCGTGCCCACGGTGCGCAGAAAGTCGAGCCCCTGGTTCTTGGCGGTCAGCAGAGCGTTTTGGAACGACGGCCACTTGTAGCTCGGCAGCTCGAGCATCATGGGCCGCGAGGAGCCGGCCAACTCGCGCCGGGTGCGGCGCAGCACGAAGGCGGAGACCAGGGCGGCGGCGGCGCCGAGCAAGTAGCAGGACGCGAAGGCGAGCCCGGCGAGCAGCGGCCGGCCAGCGAACAGCAGGCTGGTCAGCAGCACGTAGACCGGCAAGCGAGCCGAGCAGCTCATCAACGGGGCCACCAGGATGGTCGTGAGCCGGTCTCGGCGGTCGGGAATCAGCTTGGTCGCCAGAATGCCCGGAATGGCGCAGGCATGGGCGGTCAGCAGCGGCACGAAGGCGTGGCCCGGCAGGCCGAAGCGACACAGCACGCGGTCCATGACGAACGCCGCGCGGGCGAGGTAGCCGGTGTCTTCGAGTGCGCTGATCAAGAAGAACAGCAGGCAGATCTGGGGCAGGAACACGACCGTGCCGGCCACGCCGCCGATGACACCGTCCACCACCAGCTCGCGGATGGCTCCGGGGGGCATCACCCGCCCGACCCAGCCGCCGAGGTGCTCGAAGGTCGCTTCGATCAAGTCCATGGGCACGCTGGCGAGGGCGAACAACGTCCAGAACAGGCCCGCCATGATCGCCGCGAAGGCCAGGATGCCGACGACCGGGTGGGTGAAGGCCTGGTCCAGCCGCTCGGTCAGGCTGTCGCCCGGGGCGCCCACGGCCCGGGCGCCGCCCAAGGAGTCTTCGATCGTCTTCTCCGCCCAATCTTCGAGGCAATCGCCGGGGGCCGGGCCGCGCACGGTGGGAGGCGTGGTGCGGCCGAGCTCGGCGGCGATGGCTGGGACGAGGGCGTCGAAGCCGGTGCCCTTCCTCGCCACGATGGGCACGACGGGGCAACCGAGCCGCTCGCCGAGCTTGGCGGCATCGAGGGTGAGGCCCCGGCGCTGGGCGAGGTCGACCATGTTGAGGGCCACCACGGTGGGCCGGCGGTGGGCCAGGAGCTCCCCGACCAGCTCCAGATTGCGCACCGGATTGCTGGCGTCGACGACCACCACGACGACGTCCGGCGCGCGGTAGGGTGGCACGCCGTCGAGCACGGCGCAGCACAGTTCGGACTCGGGAACGCGCAAGGTCAGCCGGTAGATCCCTGGCAAGTCCACGACTTCGACTGGCCCAACGCCGGGCAGCTCGAAGGCGCCGAAGCGGGCCTCGGTCGTGGTGCCAGGAAAGTTGGCGGTTTTCGCCAACACGCCGCACAGGCGGTTGAAAACGGTCGTCTTGCCGGTGTTGGGATTGCCCAGAAGCGCGATCCGCGGCGGGGCGGCGGGACGCTCCATGGTCAAGGGGCGGGTTCGGGGATCACCAGCAGGCGCCGCGCCACCGAGTCCGCGAGGCCGATCCGCGTGGTCCGCACCTGCACGATCCACGGCTCACGGGCGTTGCAAAGCCGAAACCGGCAGCGCTCCGAAAGCCCCAGGGCGCAAAGCAAAGCCCGGTCCTCGGCCTCGAGCTCACAACCGTGCAACCGAGCCCAGGAGCCCGTGGGTAGTGCAGTCAGGTGGATTGGAGCGGTGGCTTCCATGGTCTCGACTCGTTGTTGAGACTGAATCTCAATTGTCGAGAAGGATGATAACACGGGGCCTTGTCTCGACCACATGTACCAGCTTCGCCCGGAGGGTTAGCCCGCAACCTCGAACCCAAGCCCCCTACCTGCCTCGGCAAGACGTCGATCGAAGGTGGCGAGAGGAAAGCCGGTGTCGGCCGCCAAAGCCAGGTGCAGAGCGTCAAGCGTTCGGAGGATGACGGAGGAGCGTCCGGCGAGCTCGCCAGCCAACCGGAAGTGTCGCGGTTGCAGGTGCAAAGCTTGGAAGTGACCTCGAGCGAAATGGCCCTCGAAGGCTGCTCGAACGGTGGCGCTTTGGAGCGGGGTGATCTCGTTGAGCTTCTGTTTGCGACCGAGGGCGACCAAGAACTCGGCGAAGGCCAAGTCACTGACCATGGGCGAACCTGATTCTCGAAGCAGCCGTTCCGCTTCCTCGCTTCGAGGCTCCGGGAAATAGACAGGCAGAAGGACTGAGGTGTCGAAGTACATCGGTCCTCAAGTCAAGTCGCGCTCCTGCTCGCGCATCTCCACGACACTGTTGGTGGCCTTGGGAGCTACCCCGAGCTGCGCGCGAAAGTTCGCCATTTCGGGAAACGCGCCTGGCCCGAGTGCCCGAGTACTCACCTCATCGATGACCACGACGACCCGGTGCTGACCGGCGGCGATCGTCGACGGGGTCTGGATCGTGAGCTTCCCATCTTCTTCAACGGTCGCAATGGTCTCGATAGCTACCATCTCGATGCCTCCCGTGAGGAGACGATACACGACTCCAACCGAGACGAGAGATTTCTTCCAGTACGGGTATTGACCGATCGGTACAGACTCGCTACACTGCTGCCCATGCCGTGGGAGAAGCAGTTCGACAAGCGTGAAGTCCTCGACCGGGCCGTGCGGGCCTTTTGGGCCGGCGGTTACGAGGCGACTTCGATGACCGAGCTGCTGGAACAGATGGGCATTCAAAAGGGCAGCTTCTACGCCACCTTCGGCTGCAAACGCCAAGTGCTGCTCGACGGCCTCCACACCTACACGGCTGAACACTTCGCGGCCCTGGCGGCTTTGGCGCGCGAGGCTTCGCCGCGGGCGGCGCTCGAGCGCCATCTCGTCGACGTCACGGCGAGTGTCACCGGGCCGGAGGGCAACTTGGGCTGCTTCCTGGTCAACACCGCTCTCGAATTGTCGTCTCGGGACCCGGAGATCCAGCAGATCGCTCAGCGCACCCTGGCCGCCCACGAGGGGTTCTATCGCGACCTGCTCGCGGCGGCCCGGGAGCGCGGCGAAGTGCCCGCGGAACTGGATCCGGAAGCCACCGCCCGCGCGCTGCTCGCCCTCGTCCTCGGTATGCGCGTCCTCGGCCGCTCGGCGGCCCCTTCGGAAGTCGTCGAATCGGTTCGGGATCAGGCCCTTGGCCTCCTCGGAACCCGCACCCAACGACCCGGGTGATTTTTTTTCACCCAATTTGTACCGATCAGTACAGACAAAGGAAAGCCACCATGAAGATTCAAGGATCCGTCGCCCTCGTCACCGGAGCCAATCGCGGCATCGGCCGGGCCTTCGTCGAACAAATGCTCGCGGACGGCGCCGCCAAGGTCTACGCCGGCGCTCGCAACCTCGCCGACCTCGCGCCCGTCGTGGCCCTCGACCCGGCGCGCGTGGTGCCGGTCCAGCTGGACGTCACCCGCGAGGCCGACATCACCGCCGCGGCGGCCGCGGCCGGCGACGTCACCCTGCTGATCAACAACGCTGGAGCCCTCACCTCGGGCAGCGTGCTCGACTCGCCGGAAGACGCCGTGCGGCGCGACATGGAGGTCAACTACTTCGGCACCCTGGCGGTGAGCCGGGCCTTCGCCCCGGTGCTCGAAGGCAACGGCGGCGGCGCTCTGGTCAACGTCCTGTCCGTCGTCTCCTTCGCCAGCATGCCCGCCATCGGCGGCTACAACGCCTCCAAGGCGGCGGCTTGGTCCTTGACCCAGTCGCTCCGCGGCGAGCTCGGCAAGCGCGGCATCGCGGTCTTCGGAGTCTTCCCCGGCCCGATCGACACCGACATGGCCAAGGACATCCCGCTCGAGAAGACCTCCCCCCGAGTGGTCGCCCGAGAAGTGCTAGAGGGCCTCGAGGCCGGCGCCGAGGATGTTTTCCCCGACCCCATGGCCAAGCAGGTTTACGCCGGCTGGTCGGTGGATCACAAGGAGGTCGAGCGCCAGTTCGCGGCGATGTGAGGCGGCTTCAGCCGTCGCCGCAGGCCGCGGCTCCCGTGCGCACTTCAAATTGAGTGCACAGGGCCGCGGCCTCGGCGTCTCGGCCGGACTCCCGCAGGAGGGAAGCCAGTCGGCCCGTGGTCGCGGCATGGAACGGCGCCAGCTCAAGCACCCGCCGGTACCAGCGTTCCGCGTCGTCGAGTCGCCCCGCCCCGCGGTGACGGTCGGCGATACCCAGGCCGAGCTCCGCTTGCCACGGACCGACCCGGGCCGCTTCTTCGGGGTACACCCGGGCCATGGCCGCAAAAGCGGCTTCGAAGTACGGCAGCGCCGCCGCCGGCTCGCCGGAGATCTCGAACAAGTCTCCGAGGTTGATCAGTGGTCCCCAGGCGTCGGGATCGAGCTCCACGGCGCGCCGGTAAGCCCTAATGGCTCCCGGAAAGTCCTCGCGCGCGCTTTTCACGAAGCCCAGTGCTTTGTGGGAGGCCGTATCCTCCGGTGCGAGCTCGATGGCGCGCTCGGCCAACCGTAGCGCCCTCTGGAGCTGCCGCCGGGCCTTCTCGGTGCGATGGTGGCCGCGGGCCAGGGCGTCCCCCAAGCGGGTGCTCGAGGCCGCCGCAGTGGTCGAGCCCTCGGGCCAGCGAATGACCCGTTGGACCAAGGCGTTGGCGAGACCGGCATGAGCCGGGGCATGTTCCGGATGGCGCGCCACGACCCGCTCGAAGAGCTCGATCGCGGCTTCGTTGTCGGCCAACGAGTATTGGAAGTAGTAGTCGTTGGCGCGGCCGGTGAGCTCTTGGGCCTCGTTGCCGGCGGGTGTGGAGTCGCGCCGGAGGGCCGCCCCCGCGATCACCACCAGGAGGACGATCCCGAAAGCGGCGAGAGCCACGCCCCAGCGCCTCCGCGGCGTCTTCGGGGGCGCCACGGTTGGGCCCTCCGTCACCAGCCATCGGTAACCGCGCTTCGGGATGGTCTCGAGCCACCGCGGGGCCTTGGCGTCGTCCGCCAGCGCGCGGCGCAACTTGGACACGGTGCGGGCCAGGGTGTCGTCTCCCACCACCACGTCGGGCCAAAGCGCGGCGAGGATCTCGTCCCGCGGAACCACCTGCCCGGGCTCACGGGCGAGCAGGAACAACAGCTCCATGACTTTGGGCTCGAGGTGCTCGGTGCCGGCCGGACCGGTGAGATCGCCGGAGCTCTTCTCGGCTCGCCAGGGGCCGAAGCGCAGGACGTTCGGGTCGTCGAGTGGGCTCACGGGAGGATTCGGTCAGGAAAAAGGGAGCCGGAGTTCATGGTCGTCGACCTCCCCTGCGGGCGAGAGTGGCGCTGCCGCCGGGCCTCCGGCGAGACTCTCGACCCATCAGGAGACGACACCATGTCACCTCGCATCATCGCACTTGTCATCGGCCTCGGGCAGGCCCTTTCGGCCCTCGCCGACGGCCGGCCGAGCCCCGAAAAGCCGTTTCCCGCCGAGGTCGTCCGAGCCGACTTCGCCGAGCTCTACGATCGCCTGCGCGAGTCCCATTTCGACCTCTACGCTCGTCGCCCGAAGAGCGAGTACGACGCCCTCTACGCCGAAATGCAGCGCGGTTTCGATCGCGCCCTCGAGCTCCCCGCCGTCCAGCAGGCCTTCCAGCGTTTCGTGGCCTTCGGGCGCGTGGCCCACGCCCGCATCGATGAAGCCGGCAGCGCCTACGAGGCTTTCCGCGCTGGCGGCGGCAAGGCCCTGGCGCTCCGGATTCGGGTGGTCGCCGGCAAGACCTACGTCGTGCGCAACCTCTCCGGTAACGAACGGATCGCCGCCGGCGACGAGCTGATAGCCCTGGACGGCCAACCCTTGGCCGAAGTGCTCGACCGGCTCGGTCGGCACGTGTCGGCGGACAACGACTACCTGCGCGACACCCTCTTCGAAATGCGTTTTCCGGCGTTGGTTTGGCAGGAGTGGGGTGAGCGGGCCAGCTTCCGGGTCACGATCGGCAAACCCGACGGCACCCGGTTCGACACCGAGGTGCTCGCCCGCAGTCGCGCCGAAGCCCAGGCCTTCGACGGGCAGCAGCCGGCCGCTCTCGAGCTCGATTGGAGCCGGCGCGAAGCGAAGCTGCTGCCCGACGGTGTCGCCTACTTGCGGCCCGGTCCGTTTTACGACGACGCGCCCGAGGCCGCAAATCCCTGGGACCCGACGAGCTTCGTCCGTTTCCTGGACGACGCCTTCGAGCGCTTCTTGGCCGCCGGGGCCACCCGGCTGTTGATCGATCTGCGCGACAACCCGGGGGGCGACAACTCGTTCAGCGATCCCATGGTGGCCTGGTTCGCCGACGAGCCCTTCGGCTTCACCAAGGAGTTCCGGATCAAGGTCAGCCGTGCCACCACGGAGTCGAACGCCAAGCGCCTGCCGCAAAGCCCTCCGGGCTCGATCACGCACCAGTTCGATGCCGCTTACCGCGCTCACCAGCCCGGCGAGACCTTCGTCTTCGACCTGCCGGCCGCTGCCCCGAGACCCGGGAAACGCTTCACCGGACGGGTCTACCTGCTGGTCAACCGCCATTCCTACTCGAACACCGCGACGGTGGCGGCACTCGCCCAGGACTACGGCTTCGCCCAGATTCTCGGGGAAGAAACCTCCGATCTGGCTACCACCTACGGCGCCATGGAGAGCTTCGAGCTCTCCCGCACGGGCATCACGGTGGGCTATCCGAAAGCCCGGATCCTGCGCCCGAGCGGCAAACTCGATGATCGGGGAGTGGTACCGGACGTGGCCATTCCGACGCCGGTCGTGGAAACGCCAGACGACCCGGTGCTCGAACGGGCACTCGCGATCGTCCGGAAGAAGCCGGAGTAACGGGAAACGCCTCAGCTGGGCCAGACCAGCCGCACCGGATCGCCGATCGCCACGCGCCCGGGGCGCAGCACCTCGGCATTGAGCGCCAGACGCCCGCGGAAGCGGCGGCCGATGTCGTAGAGCACCTCGGGATCGCGCTCCAGGGTGTCCCGGTCGACGGTGGTCATCGGACACCGGCCCCGCAGGGAGTCGAGCCCCACCACGGCGTCCCCGATGTGCAGCTCGGCGCCCTCCCACCCGGTTTCGGCCAGCCCCGACACACCGCCGATCAGCAGGTTCGGCCGCAGCCGCCGGATGTCGCGGCCGAAGGCGGCCACTGCTCCGTCGGTCGCCACCAGGAGCGGCAGAATGTCGAATAGCCCGACCTCGCCGGAGGCCGCGAGCCAGGCGTCGTCGCCGGCGGCGGCCTTGACCCGGGCCAGGGCCTCCGCGCTGTCCCAAGGAAAGCCATCCACCAGCGGCTCGCCCGCGGACGAGAGACTCCCCTGCAAGCCCAGCAGGCGGTAGTGGCGACGCGACGTGCGGAGGCCCTCGGGGCCCCGCACGTGGACGACGCGGTCGCCGGGGATGCCGAGAGGGGTCAGCTCGGCAGAGGTGAGGGGAACGCCGGCCAAAGTCTTGACCGGGTAAAACCAGAGCCCGGCCACGTGGAGGCCGGGCGAAGAAGGAAGTGACTGAGGCATGGTGATCTCCGGGTAGTTTGTACCAACCGGTCAATACAATGACCGAGCCTACCCGGAAAGTTCCCCGTGCCTCCTCTCGGCCGATTCGGTGCCGCTCAGAAGAACAACTTCAAGCCGATCGACACGTCCCGCCCCGGCAGGGGCGCCAGGTCCTTCAGATAGGAGGTGTGCATCCGCGCTTCCTCGTCGGTCAGGTTGCGGCCGTTCAACACGAGATCGAGCGAGGTCGGGCCGAGTTCGAGGCGGTAGGACAGGGCAGCGTTGACGAGCGTGTAGCTGTCCGTCTCGGTTTCGAAGTCGGCCACCCGGTCCTGCTCGGTGGCGTGGCGCACCTCGGCGAAGCCGCGCAGGCGCTTGACGTGGAAGTTGACGCCGGCTCCGAAGCGCCGCGGCGGGATGCGCGGCAGGTAGCCGCCACCGTTTTCGAGCTCGGCACGGACTTCATCGGCCACCAGTTCGAGGGCGACGTGGGAATCGACCCCGTGGTAGAGGTCGAAGTGGGCGTCGAGCTCGGCACCGCGGAACTTGGCGTCGGCCTGGCGGAAGCGGATCACCTGGAGGCCGTCCTCCTCTTCGCCGGTGAAGCTCTCGAAGATGAAGTCCGAGAAGCGGTTCTCGAACAGCGTCAGCGAGCCGGTGACCCGGCCCACCCGCTTGCGGAACGACAAGTCCCAGCCCAGGCTCTCCTCGGTGCCCAGGTCGACGTCGCCGATTTCGAAGGCTCGAGTGGCGATGTGGGGGCCGTTGGCGTAGAGCTCCGTGGCCGTCGGCAAACGTTCGGTGTGAGAGACGCTCAAGGCCGCGGTGTAACGGTCGGTCAAGTCCCACACCAAGCCGGCAGAACCGGAGAGGCCGTCGAAGGAGCGCTCGGGCTGGTCGGACTCGGGGTCGAGATCCTGGCTCTCGAAGCGGGCGCCGACCTCGAGCCGGAGCTCTTCCCGCAGCTGGATCGACTCGTAGCCGAACACGGCCACGGTGTCGGTGGTCGACGCCGGCACGAAGGCCTCCTCGCCGATGGCCGCAAAGTCCGAGGTCTGGAACTGGAGGCCGAAGGTCCCGGAGAGCTTCTCCGTCGTCTTCTGCACCAACTCGAAGCGGCCCTCGAAGGCGTCATTGGTGAAGCGAGTGCCGATCTCGTCGCCCTCGAGCTCCACGTGCTCGTACTCATTCGAGCCCAGGCGCAGGCGGACGCCTTGGAAGAAGCCGAACTCCCGGCGCAGCTCGCCCTTGACGTCGAAGCGCCGCTGCTCGAGGTCGATGCGCACGGCGCCCTCTTCTTCCTCTTCGCCTTCCACGGGCGCTTCACCTTCCTCATGAGCGTGGCCGGGCACGCCGTAGAGGTTGTCGAAGCCGGAGGCGGAGAAGCCCAGAAAGCCGTTGTCCCCTACGAAGGAGAAGCCCACGGAGCCGCTTTCCGCCTCCTGGGCGCTGTTTTCGAGCAGCCCCTCGCCTTCCTCTTCGCCTTCGTGTTCTTCGCCTTCCTCTTCCTCGTGGTCCTGAGCGGCTTCGGCGAAACCGGGGATTTCGTAGTCGTCGGTTTCGCGCTTCAGGTAGTCGACATGCCAGGCGAAGCGGCCGGCACCTCCGCCGAGCACCAGCGAACCCGTGCGTTCGTCGGCCACGGAACCCACGGTGGCCTCGAGGCTGCCGTGGATCGGGCCGTCGGCCTTGGTGTCGGGAATCCGCTCGTCAATGACGTTGACGACGCCGCCGACGGCCGAGGAGCCGAACAGCAGGGTGGCCGGGCCACGCAGGACCTCGATGCGCTCGGCGCCCACGGGGTCGAGCGACACGGCGTGGTCCGGGCTGGTGTTGGAAGCGTCCGCGGAACCCAGGCCGTCGGACAACATGCGCACGCGGTCGCCGCCGAGGCCACGGATCAGCGGCCGGCTGGCGCCGGGGCCGAAGTAGGTCGACGACACGCCGGCCTGGCCCTCGAGCGTTTCGCCGAGGGTCGGGCGTTGGCGATAGGCGAGCTCTTCGTCGGTCAGCACGTTGGTGGGCTGGGCGATGTCGAGCTGGCTGCGCGGCGAGCCGGCGGTGACCACCAACTCGTCCTCGAGCATGGCTACTTCGACCGGGAGGGTGACTTCGAGATCCCCACCGGCGCCGAGACGAACGCGCACCAGGCCGTTGCCCGCCTCGGCGCTCTCCGCCTCGAGGGTGTAGATCCCCGGCGGCAGGCTCTCGAAGGCGAAGCGACCCTCGGCATCGGAGGTTGCCGTGCGCCGCAGCTCGATCACCGTCACCGTGGCGCCCGCCACGGGCTGATCTTCGTGCGAGTGATGGACGACGCGGCCGGTCAGGCGGGCCGGCGCGTCCTCGGCGAGGAGGATGGGGGGGAAGCAGAGCAGGACGGCGAGGGCGATGCCGAGTCGGCGCGCCACGGTGAGCCAAGCAAACATGAAGCCTCCAGGAAAGACGAGCAGTCGGACGAGGCCGACGGTGGAGGCGAGCTTATATCTACCGAGAACCCATTATCAACTGTCGAGAGTGGGGGGATCGGAGTTCGCTTGACCCTTCGCTGGGAACCCGGCTACTCTCGGGAACACAAACATTGTGCAACTGGATATCTCTGGGTCTGGGGGGTGGGTCATGTCTGGCGTTGCTCAGGGTCTGCGCTGCCTCGTCGTCTGCCTCGTTCTTCTCGGCGCCTCCGTGGCGCCACCGCCGGCGAACGCGGGCTCCCGCCAGCTCACCGAGCTGATCCTGCCGGTGACCGCCGACACCACGCTCGACCAACGCGAACAGGACGACAGCTTCGGCACGGAGCCGACGCTCCGTCTGCGTTCCGGGGACAAAGAGCGCCTGCTGCTCCGGGTGTCGGCCGCGGACCTACGCGCTCGCCTCGGGGATCGCCCCGTGGTCTCGGCGTCTCTCGAGCTGTTCGTCGTGTCGACCGGGCAGAACTGGGGGCCGGGCCGGGCGCTCGCAGCGCATCGTCTGCTGGCCGACTGGGACGAGGCGGAGGCCACCTGGCGTTGTCCACGCGGTGAGCAGGACGACGAGGACGACGACGATGATGACGACCGCAGCAGTGGCCACTGCGCCGACCGCTGGGACGGTGGGCGTTTCGCTCGCCTTGCCACCAGCACCGCGCTGCAAACCAACGCCGCGGCCCGGTGGCTCGCGTTCGACGTCGCCGCCGACGTGCGGGCCTTCCAGACGGGGACGGCCCATTTCGGCTGGCTGATCCAGAAGGCCGGGCCGAACAAGAACGGCTCGGCGGTCTACTCGGCGCGGGAAGGCAGCCCGGCCCGCGTGCCCGTTCTGCGGGTCGTGGTCGAGGAAGTCGCCGTCGACAACGTGCCCCCGGCCATCACCCCGCGGTTCGAACCGCCCGCCAATGGTGCGGGTTGGCACAGTGGACCGGTCCAAGTCTTCTTCACGTGCACCGACGCCGGCAGCGGCGTCGCCCAGTGTCCGGCGGCCATCGACTTTGCAACCGAGGGAGCGAATCAGACGGCGACGGTCACGGCGACGGACCTGGCCGGCAACGTCGCCACCGCGACGGTCGCGGTGAACATCGACCGCACTCCGCCCGTGGTCTCGGTGGTGGCCCCGGGGGATGCCGAGCGCGTGGCCGTCGACTCCCCGACGCTCGAGCTGGCGTTCACCGATGCTTTGTCCGGCGTCGCTCCCGGCGCGGTGACGGTAGAGCTCGACGGCGTTCCGGTGCCGGGCTGCGTGGTGACGAGCGTCGCGGCGACCTGCCCGACGACCGGCCTGGTCCGCGGCGAGCGCGTCGTCACGGCCGAAGTCGCGGACGTGGCGGGCCTCGCGAGCTCGGTCGAGAGCACCTTCTTGGTGGCCCCACCGGCGCCCGCCGCACCGGTCGTGGCACCCCCGACGAGCCCGACCGCGGCGCTGGCGATTGTGCTGCAAGGTACGGCGGCTCCGGGAGCGACGATCGAGGTGGTGGGCGGCACGACGCCTGCCGGTGCCACGACCACCGCCGGCGGCGCCTTCGAGGTGGACGTGGTACTGCGGCAAGGCATCGTCAACCACCTGTACGTCACCGCCATCGATGCCCGTGGCGAACGCAGCGCGCCGGCGGTCGTCCGGGTCACCCAGGACTTCTTGCCGCCGAGCCTCGTCATCGATTTTCCCGCCGACGACAGCGCCACGACGAAGGATCGGGTGACCGTTTCGGGCCGGGTGGCGGACCGCTTGAGCGGTTTCCTCGGCCTCGTGGTGACGGTCGACGGACGAGTTGCGGAGGTCGATCCAGGAATCGGCACCAACGGCACGTTCACCCTGGCCGACTTGCCCCTGGCGGTCGGTGCCAACCAAGTCGAAGTCGTGGCCACCGATGTGCTTGGCAATACCGCCCGGCGCACGGTGTCGATCGAACGCCGAGAGCCGGCGGGAAGAACGTTGCGTGTCCTTTCGGGTGACGGCCAACGGGCGCTCGTCGGGTCCACTTTGGCAACGCCGGTCGAGGTCGAATTGCTCGACGAGAGCGGCGCGCCGATCGTCAACCAGCCGATCACCTTCCGCGTCGAGCGCAGCGACGGCCGGCTCGTTCCCGGCAGCGATCCGGGAGCCGAAGCGAGCCTCGAACAGCGGCTGCGCACCGACGTCGCGGGTCGTGCCGCGGTCCTGTGGACGCTCGGCGCGGACGCCGGGTGCGGCAACAACCGGCTGCGGCTCAGCGCCCCGGGGGTCGAGCTGGCGGAGTTCGTGACGGCGACGGCGGAAGCCAAGCCGCCGAACCAGATCGTCGTATCGAGTGGCGACGCGCAACGCGCCGAGGCCGGTGCGCCGGCCCCCGAGTCCCTGGTGGTGTGGGTGAGCGACGGCCGCAACGGTGTGGCCGGGGTACCGGTCACCTTCCAGGTCGTCGGCGGTGGCGCCCGGGTCGACGGTGCCGAGGCGGTGACGGTAACGACCGCGCAAAGCGGCCACGCCGCGGTGACGCTGACCCTGGGTCCGGCGGGCGCGAATTCGGTGGTCGAGGCGACGTTCCCGGGTAATGCCGGGACGCCCGCGGCCTTCGTCGCCTTCCCGGTCGAGCGGATTCCGGGCCGGGCCACGAGCTTCACCGCCCAGGTGATCGACAACGCCGGGCGCCCGATCGGCGGAGCCCGCGCCGTGCTCTCGGTCGCCGGCGTTGATCTTCCCGTTCAGCTCTCGGATATCGAGGGACGTCTGCTGTGGAACGACGCGCCCGCGGGGCCGGCGCACCTGTTCGTCGACGGGTTGGTGGCCACGACCGTCGCGGGCGTGGCGGTACCGGCGGGCAGCTTCCCGGCGCTGGCGTTCAACCTCGTGCTGGTGCCGGAGGCCGAAAATACGATGCTGGCGCCCGTCCGGCTACCGGCTCTCGATCCCGCCAACGCCCGCGTCTACGACGGGACGGCGGACATCGAATTGACCGTGGCCGGCATGCCCGGACTGCGCATGCTCGTGCGTGCGGGCTCGCTCCGGCGGCCCGACGGCAGCCGGCCGAGCCCCGCGGACCCGGCCCTCGTAGCTCTCAACCAGGTGCACACGGACGACGTCCCGATGCCGTTTCCGGACGGCATCGCGCCGCCGTTCGCGTGGACCCTGCAACCCGGAGGCGCCACCTTCGATCCGCCGGTCGAGTTGACCCTGCCCAACATGGCGGGATTGCCCGGGGGAGCGGTGGCCTATGCGCTGTCCTACGACCACGACACCGAACGTTTCGAAATCGTCTCGTCGGCGCGAGTGAGCGACGACGGCAGCGTTATCACGACCGATCCCGGCAGCGGCATCGACAAAGCCGGCTGGGGAGCGTTCTGCCCGCCGTATCCGCGCAGCGGCGATGTCGAGCGGGACCCGCTCGAGGACGCCAAGGAGAAGCTGCGGCGCGACGTCGCTTCGCGGGAAGGGACCGCCTCGGCGGCCCTAGCGAAGCAGATCCAGTGTCTCGCCCGCGAGTCCTGCGGCACCGGACCGGGCAACCGCCCGCCCTGGGCGCAGGGTTTCATTCCGAAGATCCTCGCGGACATCGCCGACAACCGCACGCGCAATCCGTCACGGGCGGACGAGGCCTGCCGGCGGATTCCACCGTGGTTGCCAACGATCCTCGTGCCGCCGCCGCCTTTGCCACCGGTTCCGGTCGTCGTCAACTCCTCGGACGTCTGCGCGCTGGCTGGGGGCATCGCCCACTTCACAGACGAACTGTTGCCCGGCTTCGAGCGCCACATGGGCGATCAGGTGCGAGCGGACGTGGCGCGTGGACACTCGGTGGAGCAGGCCAAGGCAAGGGTGACAGGACAGCACGAGGAGCTCATCCGCAACGTCATTCCGCGGTGCTTCGACACCGTCCGTGAGTTGTCGACGGTGGGCCGCGGGATCGCCAAGCTTTCGGTGCCGATCGCCGCCGGAGCCGTGCGCGATTTCGTTACGATACCCGCGATCTGCCGCTCGCTCGGCGGCCGTACCGCCCGCTCGACCGCGGCCGTTCGCGCCTTCGTGCCGCCGCCCGTCGGCGACCTTTTCTCGCCCGCGCTCGAGGCCGCTTCCCGACTGCGGGTGCGCGCCCCGGGAGACCAGTTCTACCTGCCCGTCGGCACCAGCGTGCAGCTCTCCGTGCGCAACAGCGCCGGGGACGAGCTCGCCCCGGCCGCCACCGGCACCCAGTACTTCGTCGCCGTCGGGGACGACAGCGTCACCATCACCGCCGACGGGCTGCTGTCGGTGAACCACAGCCTGAGCCCCTACGCGGCCCTGCCGACCGTTTTCTACGTCTGGATCGGCAACGGTACGGATCTCGGCATCGGCCAGTTCGCCATTTTGCCCAGCGATGACGACGGCGATGGCCTCGACGACAGTTTCGAGCTCGAAAAGGGGGTCGATCCGGCCACCGACAGCCGCGACGCCGACCAAGACGCGGATGGCTTGGACGACGCCTTCGAGCTGCGGGCCGGCACCGATCCGTTGGTCGTGGACTCGGACGACGACGGCGTGTCGGACGGCGAGGAGATCGAGCAGGGCTCGGACCCGCTGGCAATCGAGCTTTACACCCCGAATCCGGTCGACGGCGTGGTTTCTCTCGGCAACAGCTTCACCTTGCTCCAGCCGAACGGCAGCTTCCGGATGCGCAACGTGCCGCTCAATTCCGACCTGCGTCGGGTGCGCATCACCGGCACCCGGGGAACGAACCGGTATTTCTCCGGCTCCGGCTTCTTCCCGCTCGTCGACCAACAGACGGTGCGCTTGAGCGCGCCGTTCGTCTTCGGCAGCACGCCGGTCGCCGAGACCGTTTCGATTCTCGCGACGGCCCTGACTCCCACTCTCGTCGGCGTGGGAGCGACGACGCGCATTCAGGTCACTGCCCGGCTCTCCGACGGCACGACCGAGGACGTGCCGTCGGCGCTCGAGGGGACGACCTACACCAGCAGCAATCCGGGCATCGTGGCGGTCGACGCAAACGGCTTCGCCGTGGCGCATCGCCTGGGCAACGCCTTCATCACGGCGCGCCGCGAAGGTTCGACGTCGACCGTGGCGCTCGCCGTCGTGGCAGGGCGCACCACGACGCAGCTCGAAGGTCAGGTCCGTTTCGTCGACGACACCCCGGCCGACGGGGCGACCCTGGGAGTGGTCGGTCAATTGGCTAGCGCGCAATCGAATGTCGACGGTCGCTTCGTGGTGCCGGGCGTCGAGACGAGCTCCGGCTCGGTCCAACTGACGGCCTACTTGCGGGTGCCTCGGCGGTTCCTCGCCGCCGAGGCCGAGGTCACCGACTTGGTCGTCGATGGCACGACTCCGGTGGGGCTGCTGACCCTGACGGAGCCGTCGTTGGCGGATGGCGACAGCGACGGCGCTCCAGACCTGTTCGAACGCATCTTCGGTTTCGACGCCACCGATCCCGACGGCGATCTCGACGGGACGCTGGACGGCTTGGAGGATCGAGACAGTAACGGCCTGCCGGATTGGGCGGAGTTCGTGGTGGGTTCCGATCCCGACAACATCGACACGAACGGCGACGAGCAGTTCGACGGTCAAGAAGACAGCGATGGCGACGGGTTGACCGACGGCTTCGAGGCCACCAGCGGCCAAAACCCGCTCGGGCCGGAAGCTGTTGCGCCGGAAGTCGAGTGGCTCAGTCCGGCCGACGGCACGACGGTCGTCGCTGGCAGCACGATCGAGGTGCGCGTCGCCGCCACCGACAACGTCGTCGTCGCCGAAACGGCGATCCGTGTGGCGGGTGTCGAGGCAGTCACCGATGGGGCGCCGCCGTATGTCTTGTGGCTGACCGTGCCGGAGACGGCGGCGGGGGACGTCCTGCTCGACGCCAGCGCGCGCGACCTCGCCGGCAACGTCGGGGTGAGCCCGCCCGTTCGCCTGAACGTGATGCCCCAGGTCGCCACCGAGTTGACCGGGGTCGTCTTCGACGCCAGCGCCCTGCCCGTGCCGCCCGCGCCGGTCGCGGGAGCCACGGTCGAGCTCCTCGCGTCGGGATTCCATGGCGAGTTCTTCGACTTGCCCGGCCCCATCAGCGGCCTGCCGGATTTCACCGGTCTGACGCCCGTGGCGGATCGCCTGCTGTCCTCCTTGAACCAGCTCGATCCCAGAGGGGTCCTGCTCGACGATCCCTTCGGTGTCGGGCTGGCGCCCGACTTCGGCGCGCGTTTCACTGGCGTCCTGCGCGTCGAGCGCCCGGGCGAGGCGGTCTTCCGGCTCGGAAGCGACGACGGGGCCCGCTTGCTCCTCGACGGCATCTTCTATCTCGATGTCGAGGGTGGCGGCACCTTCTCCGAGCGCGAGACGACCATTGGGCTGACCCCGGGGGACCATCCGATCGAGGTCCGCTACTACCAATCGGCCGGGACTGGTCAGCTGCGGCTGTTGGTTGCGCCGGTGTCGGAGGTCGCTACGGATGCCTTGCTGCCCGGTTCCGTCTCGGCCGCGGCGGGGCGCGTCAGCATCGACGGTGGCCCCGAGTTCACTCC
This sequence comes from Thermoanaerobaculia bacterium, assembly GCA_033762835.1. Taxonomy (GTDB): domain Bacteria; phylum Acidobacteriota; class Thermoanaerobaculia; order Multivoradales; family DATKCC01; genus JANRLG01. Next base: position 16,360 of record JANRLG010000175.1, on the reverse strand, counting down.
GCGCTTCCCGGGGTTGTGGTTGCCCGCGGGCACCTTCACGACGACCTCGGCCGTGGACGGGAGCTTCTCGCTTCCCGGCGTCCCCAACCATCTGGGTTCCGTGCAGGTGGCTGCCGAGGCACGAATCGGCGGCGAGCTCGCAACCGGCCGTTCGGAAGTCGTGGCGGCGCTGGCGGGCGGCTCGGCGAACCTCGGTCCCGTCTGGCTGGGCTTCCCGGGTTGTGTCGAAGGTCTGCTGGTCGATGCCGGTTCGTGTTTCGTCGGTGCCACCGCGGCCAGCGTGGAAGTCCTGCTTGAAGGCGACGGGGGGCAGTTCGCCGTCGTGGACCGCTTCCAGTCGACGACCTCCGGTTCGTTCTGCGCGGTGCTACGGCGGGGCCAACGCTTCAAGCTCCGTCAACGGCTCACCTGCTTCTGCGGCCAGCCCGCGACCTGTGAAAGCGATCTGCTCGAAGTTACGGACCCTGCCGCGGCCCCGGCGTGTCACCAAGGTTCTTGTCAGGCTCTTGGCTTCGTGCCGATGCAATGTGACGTGACCTGCCCGGGCAGTGAGTAGGCCCGTCCCGGTCTGAGGAATGCGGGGCCGAGCGCCGGGTTTCCGATACGCTTCGCCCCGATGCCGCCCCGCTTCGATGGCGAACGCCGCACGCTCGAGATCTCCGTCGCCGACCTGCTCGAGCGGCGGCTGACGCGCAGCCTCGGTTTCGCCAACCGCGGGGGCTACGAGCGGCTCTGGCTGGGGCAGGCGATCCACAGCCGGTATCAAGAGGAAGCCCTGGCGTCCGACGGCACCTACCGGCGCGAGGTCTGGGTCAAACACCAGCTCGAGCACCGCGGCTGGCGGGTGACGATCAACGGCCGGCTCGACGGCGTGCGCAAGGAGCCGGACGGCACGCGGGTGGTCGAAGAGATCAAGTCGGTGAGGAAGGGTGGCAGCCTGTCGCCGTCCCTGCGCGAGATCTACAGCGCCCAGGCCCAGCTCTACGCCTGGCTGCTCGGGGTCGCCGAAGGTACCGCGGAGGGCGCGCCGTTGATTCGCGCCGAGTTGGTGCTGATCGAGATCGGCGGCGAGGATGCCCTGCGGGAGGAGGTCGAGGTCGATCTCCGGGGCGTCGACGTGCTCGTCCGGCGCCGGCTCAACACGCTGCTCGCCGCCTTCGACGCCGCCAAGGACTCCGCGTTACGTCGTCGCGAGGCCGGCGCCCGGCTGAGCTTCCCGTATACCGAGCCGCGCCCGGGTCAAGACGAAATCATCGCCGCCGTGACGACCGCCCTCGAGCAGAAGGAGCACCTGCTCCTCGAGGCCACGACGGGCATCGGCAAGACCATCGCGGCGCTCTACCCGGCCCTGCGCTACTGCCTGGAGCACGACAAGCGGCTTTACGTGCTGACCGCCAAAACGCTCCAGCAGGACATGGCGAAGGACGTGCTGACCCTGCTCAACCCCGAGCACGCCTTCCACTCCCTGCGCCTGCGCGCCAAGGCCAAGATGTGCGCCAACGGCCAGGTGTTGTGCCACGAGGAGTACTGCGCCTACGCCAAGGACTACGCCCTGAAGCTCCACCAGACGGGGATCGTCAAGCGGCTCGAAAGTGATTTCGCGCACCTCGAGCCGGACGCCGTGTTCGCCGCCGCCCAGGGCGTCGAGGTTTGCCCCTTCGAGGTCAGCCTGGAGCTGTCGCGGGAGGTCCAGGCGGTCGTCTGCGACTACAACTACGCCTTCGATCCCTACGTCGCCCTGACCGAGTTCGGCCCCGAAAGTGACCTCTCGGACGTCGTGCTGGTCATCGACGAAGTGCACAACCTGGTGGACCGCGGGCGCGGCTACTACTCCCCCGAACTTTCGGCCCAGGCCGCGCGGCGGGCGGCGGAGGCGGCCGTGCAGGCGGGGGAGCTGATCCACTTCCGCATCGAGCGCACCTGCCGCAAGGTGGCGGAGCTGGTCGAGCGTTGTGTCTCCGCGGCCCTCGAGGACGGCCCCGCGGGCGACCGCGCGGTCGAGACCCAGCTTCCCGAGGAAGACCTGTGGCGTCTGCGGCGTGAGCTCGACGCGCTGTTCATCGACTATCTCGAGCACCAACGGGACACCAAGACGTTCCGGGCGGACGACGAGTTCGTGGCGCTGTACTTCGCCTATCTGCGTTTCCTGAACGGCCTCGTGGCGTCCGACCAGGCCTTTTCCCACTTGGCCGAGCGGGTGGGGCGAGATTCCCGCCTGAAAATCCTGTGCAAGGACCCGAGCCGCTTCCTGGGCGCGTTGCTCGACCGCACCCACTCGACGATCGGCCTGTCTGCCACGCTCTCGCCGCCCGAGTTCTACCGCGACCTGCTCGGCTTCGACCGCGAGCGCACGACGGCGATCTCGGTCCCGAATCCGTTCCCGCGCACGAACCGGCGGGTGGTCATCGACGCTTCGATCACGACCACCTACAAGGAGCGCTCGGCGTACTACCCGCTGATCGCCCGGCGCTTGGCAGAGCTCGCGGCGAAGACGCCGGGCAACTGCCTGGCGCTGTTTCCGAGTTACGACTTCCTCGCCCAGGTGGCGGGGCATCTCGAGCTCGGCGGCAAGCGGGTGATCGTGCAGAACCGCGCGGCCGGAGATCGGGAGCGCGAGCAGATCCTCCAAACCCTACGCGACGCCTGGCTGGGGGACGTATTGCTCCTGGCCGTGGCAGGGGGCGTGTTCGCAGAGGGCGTCGACTACCCCGGCGACATGCTGCGCGCCGTGGCCGTCGTCGGCCCCTGCCTACCCGCCCTCACGCTCGAGCAAGAACTTCTCAAGGACTACTACCAAGAGCGCTTCGAACGCGGCTTCGAATACGCCTTCGTCGTCCCCGGCATGACCCGCGTCGTCCAAGCCGCCGGGCGGCTCATTCGCTCCCCCGAAGACACCGGCGTCATCGCGCTGCTCGACCGCCGCTTCCTCTACGAACCCTACCGCCGCCACCTCCCCCCTGACTGGCTCGCCGACGGCGACGCCGAAAGCCTCTCCGCCGACCCCGGAGCCGCCGCGGCGGAGTTTTTTCGGGGGCGGTGAAGCCGTCACTCAGGTCGACACGCGCCGCAAGGTGCCGACGAATCCAGTCAAGTCCAAGGGGTAGCGCCGGAATCGTCCGCCCTGTGGCCCCGTGGCGGTCCTCACTCCGTAACGGAGGGCACAAGGAGACCGCCATGCGCCCTGTTGCCCTCTTCACCTTTCCTGTCGCACCTCTGTTTCTGCTCGTTGGCGCGGCCGTGGCTGCGACGCCGGTCGAGCTCGCCTCGCGATCCTACGACCACGTGAAGGCCGATGCCGCCGGTCACTACCTCGTTTCTCTCGAAGCGGCCCCAGACGGCGGCGCCGTCGAGCTGTGGAGCGTGTCGCGCGCGGGCGGGGAACCGCGTCGCCTGTCGGGCGGCCTTGCCGCCGGCGCGCGGGTCACGGCGTTTCTGATCAGCCCGGACGGCCGTTCGGTCGCCTTCAGCGTGGCCCGCGGAGAGGGGCCGCGCCGGTTGTACTGGGTGGCGATCGACGGTGACTCGCCGCGGCTCGTCGTCGACGACCGTTTCCCCGCGGCCGACGTTCGCGACTTCGCCTTCCGCTCGGACGCTCCCGTGCTCGACTTCTGGACGGCGTCGAATCCGCCGTCGACGTTTGGGCTGCCGGCGCTGATTTTTGCCGACGGCTTCGAGAGCGCCGACGCTTCCGCTTGGTCGGACACCTCGGCGAATCCCTGCCCGACGCCCACCGGCGGGCCGACCTTGCACGGCAATGACGTGCTCGCGAACGCCACCTGGACGGCCAACGGCAGCCCCCACGTGCTGACCAACAACGTGTTGGTGTCGGCGGGGGTAACGCTCACGGTCGAGCCCTGTGCCACGGTGCGCGTGCGTCCCGGCTTCGACCTCACGGTGCGCGGCACGCTCTTGGCCCGCGGCACGCCCTTCCGCCGTATCGTCTTCACCCGCGACGATCCGGCGCTGCCGTGGGACTCGATCTGGGTCAAGAGCCCCGGGTTCGCCGATCTCGCCTTCGTCGACCTCTCCGGAGCCGGCGCCGCGGGCGCCGCGGTGCTCGCCGAGGGGAACGATCTGCTCCCCGCCGCCCGTCCGCTGCTCGCCAATCACCTCAAGGTGACCGGTTCGGCCAGTTACGGCGTGCGGCTGTTCCGCCGTGCGGGCTTCGCCGCCGGCTCGCGGGATCTGTTGGTTTCGGGCGCCGGTGCGACCGATCCGTCTGCCCCGTTCCCGATCCGGATGTCCCTCAACACCGTCGGCACCCTGCCCGTCGGGACCTACACGGGCAATGCCAGCGACTTGATCCAGGTGGTCGGAGAGGGCAACCAGGCGGTCGAGGTCGACGACAGCTTCCACGACCGCGGTGTGCCCTACCAGATCGGTGGGCCTGCCGGTGCGTTCGGCTTGGTCGTCGTCCATGGCACGCCGACCCTCGCTACCCTGACCCTCGATCCGGGCGTCGAGCTGCGGTTCTACAGCGCGGGGTCGAACATCGGAGGGCTTTTCGTCGGCACCAGCGGCAATCCGGTCGCGACCGGCCGCCTCGTTGCCGCGGGCACGGCGGCCCGCCCGATCGTCTTCACGGGTGCCGGGGGAGCGCCGGTCGCCGGCAGCTGGGAGGGGATCACCTTCTTCGGCGCCCTCGCGGCGGGCAACGTGCTCGACCACGTCCGCATCGACGCTGCCGGCCGCAACGGCGGCGACGCCAATTTCGGCTGCCCGCCCGCGAGCTTCCCGGAAACCTCCGGTGCCCTCAAAATCTTCAGTCAGCCGGCCGCCGGCTTTCTCACCCACTCCACCATCTCGCGCTCGAGTACCCACGGGGTCTTCCGCGCCTGGACCGGGGGGCCGGTCGACTTCCTCGCCGGGAACACCTTCGAGAACGTCGCCTTCTGCCAGCAGGTGCTGAACCGGCCGCCGCTGCCCGCCGTCTGCCCGGCTGACCCGGAGTGCCCGCAGTGAGCCCCGAGCGGGCCTGTAGTACCTTCCTCGGCGATGGCCGAGCGCGAGCACGCGGATGGAGACGAGGTCACCCGACTCCTGCGTGCCGTCGACGCGGGCAGCAAGCAGGCGCTCGACACCCCGTTCGACCTGCTCTACGGCAAGCTGCGCGGCATGTCCCACCGACTGCTCTCGGCTCACCTGCGCCACGAGACCCTGTCGACCACGGTGCTCGTTCACGAGGTGTACCTGAAGCTCTCCGGCCACCGGGATTGGTCGACGCGGGATCGTGAGCACTTCTTGTCGATCTCGGCCCGGGCCATGCGCCAGATCGTGGTCGACGTGGCCCGCGCGCGTAGCGCGGACAAACGCGGTGGTGGCCTTGCGGTGGTGCCGCTTTCGGGGCAGGAGCCTGAACTCGGCTCGAGCCCCGAGGAGGTGCTCGCCTTCGACCGCGCTCTCGCCAAGCTGGCCGCGCTCGATCCGCAGCTCGGGTCCCTCGTCGAGCTGCGTTTTTTCGCCGGCCTTTCCTTGGACGAAATCCGTGAGCTGACGGGCATCCCGGAGCGCACCCTCAAGCGCCGCTTCCGGGCGGCCCGCGCCCTGCTCGTCGAGGAGCTCGGCTTGGCGCCCGGGACGGGTGGGGGCCGGTGAACGCGGAGCTCCGAGCGCTCCAGCTCTTCGAGGAGCTCATCGAGCTCTCGGATCGCGAGCGGGCCGCGCGGCTCCTCGCGCTCGGCGACAGCGCGCTCGCGGCCCGCGTCGAGCGGCTGCTGGCGGCCGATCGGGTGCCCGAGTCGGCGCTCGGCGACCCCCTCGCGGCCGCGGCGGTTTGGCTGGCCGAGGACGATCGCGCCTCCGGTTTGGTGCTCGACCGGCAGGGCGAACGGGTCGGAGCCTGGCGCATCCTGGCGCCGATCGGCCGCGGCGGGATGGGCGAGGTCTTCTTGGCCGAGCGCGCCGATGGCGCCTTCGAGCGGCGAGTGGCCCTCAAGGTCCTCAAACGCGGGCTCGACAGCGAGGACATCGTGGCGCGTTTCCTGGGCGAACGGCGCATCCTTGCCCGCCTCGACCACCCGCGGATCGCTCAACTCGTCGACGGTGGGCTGGCGCCGGATGGTCGCCCGTTTTTCGCCCTCGAGCTGGTCTCGGGACAACCGATCACCGAGTGGTGCGCCGAGCGGCGGCCCGGGCTCGAAGCGCGGCTCCGGCTGCTGCTCGAGGTGGTCACGGCGGTCGACTTCGCCCACCGCAATCTGGTCGTCCACCGCGACCTGAAACCGTCGAACGTGATGGTCACGGCCACGGGTGAGGTCAAGCTGCTCGACTTCGGGATCGCCAAGCTGCTCGGCGACGACGAGGAGGAGGCGACCCGCACCGGGGCTCGTTTGCTCACCCCACGCTGGGCAGCTCCCGAGCAGCTCGCCGGCGAGCCGGTGACGACGGCGACGGACGTCCACGCCCTCGGCCTCCTGCTCCGCGAGCTCCTGGCCGAGCGGCCGACTGGCGACCTCGAGCGGATCAGCGAGAAGGCGACGCGGCGCGAGCCCGAACGGCGCTACCCGAGCGCTGCCGCGTTCGCCGACGACGTCGAACGCTTCCTCGCCCATCGGCCGGTCGCCGCGCGGGAGGGCGCCCTCACCTACCGGGCCGGGAAATTCGTGCGTCGACACCGGGCGGCGGTCGTCGCCGCGGGGCTGATTCTGGCTTCGCTCGCCGTGGGTGTGGCGGCCACCTGGCGCCAGGCCCGCATCGCCGAGGCCGAGCGGGCACGGGCGGAACGCCGGTTCGCCGATGTTCGGCGGCTCGCCAACGTGGCGCTCTTCGACGTCCACCGCTCGCTCGACAACGTCGCCGGGGCCATGGCCACGCGCCGCCTGTTGGTGTCGACCGCGCTCACCTATCTCGATGACCTTGCACGCGAGGCCGGGGACGAGCCCGAGCTGCTGGTGGAGTTGGCCACGGCCTACGAGCGCACGGCGGAAGTGCAGGGTCTGCCCGGCTGGCCGAGCGAAGGTCGCACCGGGGACGCCTTGGTCAGTCTCGAGCGGGCCCTCGAGCTGCGGCGTCGGGCGCGCCGGCCGGCGGGGGCCGCGGAGCCGGCCGCCCAGCTCGCGGAAGCCCGTCTGCTGGTTCGCCTGGGTTCCGTGCTGGCCGCCCGCGGCGCCGGGAAAGCGGCTCTCGGCCGGCACCGCGAGGCGTTGGCGGTGTATCGCGCGGCGGCTCCCCTGGCGCCGGCCGAGCGCCTCGCCGAGGCCCAAGCGTTCGTGGCCCTCGGGGATGACCTGTGGGAGCTCGGAGACGTCCCCGCCGCCGCGGGGAGCTACCGGGACGCCTTGACCGGGGCGCAGGCAGCGCGGGCGGCCGACCCTGGTTCGGCGCAAGCGATCCGGCAAGTCGGTGTGGCCGAGCAACGGCTTGGCGACGCTGCGGCCGAGCTCGGCGATTGGCCGCTCGCGCTCGTCCACCATGGCGCGTCACTGGCGGTGGACCGTGAGCTTGCGGCCCGGGACCCGGCCGACGCGGAAATCCGCCGCGACACGGGCACCGACCTCTCGCGGCTCGGGGTCGCCTACGCCGCGTTGGGGCGATTCCAGGAAGCGCTCGCCCGGCACCGCGAGGCGGTCGAGCTGCGCGAAGCCCTGCTGGCTGTGGAGCCGGAGGACGCCCGCGCTCTCGAGGACGCCGCCGAGTCGCGCTACGAGTCCGCGAAGGTCTTACTGACCCTCGGACGCCACACCGAGGCCGGCGCCGAGCTCGTGGTCGCCATCGAACGGCAGCAGCGGCTCGCGACTCTCGATCCCGGCAACGCCCGGTGGCAACACGTCCTCGCGGCCACCTGGACCACGCTCGCCGAGCTCGAACAGGCCCGCGGCGCCCGGTCGGCCGCTTCCCGAGCGAGTGCCGAAGCCCTCGCCCTGCGTCGCCGCCTCGCAAGTGCGAGTCCCGACTTCGCCGAGAACCTGGCCGCGCTGGCCCTGCTGGAGGCTGATCAGCGCTGACGGAGGTGACCTCACGGCCGCGGCACGATGCGCAGCTGGGGCAGCGGTTTCGGCACCGGGTTCGGGGCCAGGCCCGAGTTTCCGATGCGCCGCAACTCCTCGAGGGTATCGGCCGCTTGCGCCTGCCAGGCCTCGCTTTTGGGTTTGTGGGGGGGCTTCCGCGGTCGGTTGCGGACGAGATCGATCGAGGCGTCGTCGAGGGCGGCCAGGGAGCCGGCGAGCCGGTCGATGGCCGAGAGCATCCGCGTCCAGTGGTGGGCGTCCCAGTCGAAGTCGTCACGCAGGGTCTCGCCGGCCAACTTGCCGAAGCCCACGAGTTGCGCGATCTGCTCGGGGGACATGTTGAGGTTGAGGCCACCCTCTTCGTCCTTGAGGCAGATGTGGGCGATGCGCTCGCGATAGCCGGGCAGGGTGCCCTGGAGCTGGTCGTTCCACTCCTTCATGCTCTTGATCAGACGACCGATGAACGCACCCACCGAGGTGATGGGGGTGATGGGCAACAGCCGGCCCGAGCCGGCGCTCTCGGGCAACCACACCCGGGTTTCGCCCTCCCCGGGGCGCTGGTGGTGGTCGGCGCTCCAGCGGTCGAGGGTGATGGCGAAGGTCGGCATGGTCGGCCACAGTCGGTCGAAGAGCTGGAGCGGCAAGTTGCTCGACATGCCGCCGTCCGAGAACAGAACGCGCCGGGGCACTTGCCTCTCGGCCTCGACGGCGCGGCCGAAATCCCGCATCCACAAAGGCACCGCCGAAAACAGGAAGGGAAAGGCGAGGCTCATGCGCACCGCCAGCAAAACCGGGAGATCCGTCCGCGGCGGGAGTTTGCGGAAGCTGGGGTCTTGTTCGAAGGCTTCGGAGTGGGTGTCCATCCAACCCACGACCCGTTCCGGGAACACCTGGCGCAACTCCTCGGGCCGGTAGAAGAACTCGTCGGTCTCCCACGGCATCACGTAGGGACGCCCGAGCGACACGCAGGTGGTGAAGCACTGGAGCTCGATGCCCGCGACGTCGAGCTCTCCGAAGGTCAGCGGCTTTTCGGAACCAGCCCGGCCGGCCACTTGATCGAGCAGGACGTCGAGCCAGTCGAGCAAGGCCGGCTCCTTCGCGCCGGGTTGCTGGATGCCCGGGCAGAAGCCGAAGTCGTCGCGCCCGAGGTGCAGGAGGGTCGTCGCGAAGCGGAGGCCGAAGGCCGAGAGCAACCCGAGCAGAAGCAGCGGCAGCGACGCCACGAGTGCAAACACGCCGTGGTCCCCGAAGTGTCCCCAGAGTCCCGAGGCTCCGGCGGGTACGATGCCTGCCAGGAACGTGAGAGGAAAGCGCCAAGCCAGCTGGGGCAGGGCTCGCGCCTTGGCCCAAGGCCCGCGCCGTTTGGCCATCGCCATCAGGAAATTGAACAGCGCCCGGCCCCGCGGTGCCGGCTGGAACAATGAGCGCAGCTTGCCCGGCAGCTCTGAGGCCACCGCCGCCAGGCGGTCGAACCCACCACTGCCGCGCCCCAACTCCGCCGCCGCCGTCAGGGCCGCCGCGATGGCCCCGGCGGAAGTTCCACCGATGCCCTGGAAACGGTACTTTTGGGACAGCGCGACGATCGTCAACGGGTAGACGACACCACTCGTGATGCCGCCCTTCATGACGATGTTGCAGGTTGGAAGCGGCGGCGGAGTGGCGGTCATGGGGCTCCAGGTCCGTGGGGTAGCAGGCTCACGAGCTCCGCGGGCGAATACAGCGTGATTTTCGAGGAGGTGAACCCCGCGTGATCGCGGGTCACGATGGCCTCGGCGCCCCATTGCCGAGCGGCCTCGGCGAGCACCGAGTCTTCGAAGTCGCGTCCTTGGCGGGTGAGCGCGCGGCGCAGGATGGCATCGTCAACTCTAGCCACCTCGAAGAGATCCAGTAGGTCCGTGATCAAAGCTCGGGCTTTGGAGACGCCAGTCGCCCGAGTCAGCAGATACTCCAGCGTCGTCACGGTTGTTGCGCAGAGGCCTCCCTGAAGGAGCCCACGTTCCACCGCCTGGAGCAATCGCACGGCCGCTCGAGCGTGTGGTTCCCGATCGAGGAGCGCATCGATTATGACGTTGGTGTCTACGACGACTTTCACTGGTACTTTTCGACCCAGTGTTGCCGGTGGTCCTCCCTCGAGAGATCCGTGCCACGCAGCGAGCCCACCAGCCGATCAGTGATCGGCGTCGGGCGATCCGAGGCAGTCTCCCTGGTGGCCGTGTTCCGAGCGATGGCTTGGAAGTAGTCGGAAACCACTTGAGACAGGGATTTTCCGGACTGCCGGGCGAACTGTTTCGCCTGCTCGATGATCGAGTCTTCGAGTCGCAAAGTCAGCTTCGTCGCAGCCATCGGCACCTCCTGACGTATTCGACAACGGAGAGTGTACGTCAGATCTTGTCCCGAGTTGATGGCCTTGCCGAATTCGGCGTCGGCGTGGTCGCAGGATGGACGCGAAGGCCGTAACTCAGTCAGCGGTCTGCGCCAATTCTCGCTGGATCTGCCGCTGATAGACCACCGTCAACCAGACGGCACAAGCGAGCGGACTGAGCAAGACCACCAGGGGAACCCAGGCGGAGGACGTCTCGATCGGCGCGAAACGACTCAGGACGACCAGAATGGCTGCCGCCAAAAGTCCCACGCGGCCGAAGAACCGGTTGACCCGGCGCCAGAGTTCCGCGCTCGCCAGGGTGGCCCGAGTGCGGACGCCATAGAAGTAGTTCGGCTTGACCCAGCCCATGGCGAGGGGGGAGCAGACCAGTGCTAGACCGCCTGCTAGGACGAGGAATTCTTCAGTCTCAACCATGTCTGCAACCTCCTTGGTGGCGCGCCAGCTGTAGGAGAGCCTGTCACTCGTCCCGCCCTCGACAGCATCAGCGTTGTGTCCGGTGCGAAGCCGCAATAGAGCACTAGCGCTCCCAGCATCGCGAAGAAGAAGCTCGATAGGCCCAAAAATACCGCGATCATCGCGTGAAATCCTGCGGCGGGTAGAAGGAGCTTCACTCGCTTCTCCTTTGAGAGGAATACCGCTCCGGCGAGCGTAAACTCAAAAGCAATGACGCTCCAAGTTGCCACCAAAACTACCCAGGGGTGAGAGAGTAGCGTTGCCAGACTCTGTTGCCAGGAAAGTGGAGCGCCATACATCGGGCTCGTCAGCCAGTAGTAGAGCGCAGTTCCATTGACCCACTCGGTGATGTCGAGCTTCGCGAATGCGGCGTGCAGATAAATTAAAGAGACCTGCACTCTTATGACAATTCCGTGGGCTGCGAAAAATGACTTTCGCAGAGCAGATGCTCGTTCGGCCGGTTCTCTCCACACCCACTGGCGGCTGTCGAGCAAGGTGACCGGCAGCAAGATGAGCGCTAGGTTCGAGGTGATGTGATCTCCCCCGTCTGGGAGGCGAAATGCGATAGGTATGCTCCAGCTGATCCACCATTGTAAGGGCCCTGTGATTCGCGGCCGCCAGCCAGAGATGACAAGGAGAAGCCCCAAGATGCCAGCAATCTTCCCTCCGGTCTGGCCGGCTACTGAAAACAGATTGGTCTGCTGAAGAACCGACCCTGCCAGTGCCGCTGAGGGAATGTCGAAGCTGAAAGCTGGGTTCGAGCATAGGGTCAGCAGACTCCCGAGGGCCAGGATTCCTCTTCCAGCGGTGTAGCCTGGAAACGGTTCGGTGTTGACCCTCACGTCGGGCACTCCCAGACAACTCTGACAACTCGTCCAGGCATAGTATCTAAGGCTCTTGACCGTGACCACGCCCATGGTACTTTATCCTGCACTGCGATTGCGAACTCGCCGCAGAGGGTCCACGAGTCTCGGGGGCGCAAGAGTCCGAGAGAGATCGCTGGAGTTGTTCTAGCCTTGAGAAGACACTGCTCTAGGCTTTCAAGGCAGGCGAACCATGATTCCTTACGGATTCTGGCTACAGCCTCGCCCACCTGCTGAGAGCCAGCTCGCTTCTCTCGACTGAGCCCAAAGCGGGTGCCCGCCGCATGGGCCTGCAGGTCAACTGCCCGTACTCCTGCATCGCCTGTGTAGGCGAACAGCCGGGTTACGGGCTCTCGCGGATTTCTCGTGAAGAAACCCCAGCCTTGCGGGAAGAGTTCGCGTGCGACCCGACTAGGCCTTCCAGTCGCTACCACAGCGAAATCTAGAGAGCCCGCAAGAAGCCCCGAGATGAAGATCGCGAGCCAAGCGATCAAGACCAGAATGGTGACAGCGCGCGCCATCAACAGCATCACTTCAGGGCTTTGACGATGTTGTCGATCATTCGCTCGCCCACCAGGCGCCCGGAGTTCATGCGTTCCTGAAAGGCGATCGAGTTGGATTCCGGCAGTGTTCCTGGAAGCAACGTTGTAGACATGTTTTCCACTTGAATCGCGACAGTGGAGCGTACGGCCAAGTATCTCCATATGTTCTGCGCAAAGGCTGCGTTGAAATACACTGCGACATTTACGATCAAGACCAGGTTCAATGCGGCGCAGAACCCGATCGGCACCGTGCCGCCCTCAAGCTTCGCCTCTTCAAGCAGCCGGTCGACGTCTGCCAGGAGAAGCTCTTTCCCGAGAGCCGCAGACGTATCTGCGATCAGAGACTTGGCTTCTGTAGAATCGCGGATCTCATCGAGATAGGGCTTGAAATCGGGATCGTCGGCGAGGACTCTTAGCACCCGGCCGTAGGCATCGTGGAGAGCGATTTGAACTCTAAGATGATCGCCACTCTCGACTTCTCCCTTGAAGTCTTCCAAGAAGCCCGGCCAACGCGACTGAATTGCGAGAACAATTTGATCTTGTTCATGGCGGAATGCTTCCAGAGCTTGAGTCGGAACGAGTTCAGGGATCAGCTCCTGGAGCTGTGCGATTTCAGGGACCAAAGCAGCCACGGGGCCACGAAACTGTACCAGGCCTTGGAAGAGACTCTCACCTGAGTAAGAGGTCGCAGCCTGCGAAACCGGAGCGACGGCCAGTCCATGAGCGAGGACAATCAGAGTCGCTAAGGCGATCTTTGCGCTGCGAGATTTTCTCATCATTAGCATTGCTAGACTCCTTCTTGGTCTTTTAATCATAGAATGCTAGAAGGTGGTCTGTCAAGGGAATGGTTGCGACAATCTCGATTTGAAGGCCGCCTCAGAAAGAGACTTGCCGGGCAGCTGGGCGGGCCGCTTCGTCTGCTTGGTGATCAGCCTGGTCGAGCCGGAGAGTTCGCCTCCTAGCAGCCATCAGTGCCCCCTGGCATATCTGAAGAAGGTGAGCGTACGTCAAAACGGAGCCCCATTGCCCAAGACCAGCGGCCGGGGCCCGTGCCCCGGCCGCTCTCGTCGGCGTTACGGCAAACCGACCGCGAAGATGCCCCAGAGTCCGCTCGAGAGGCCCCAGTTCACGTAATCCTTGTACAGGTACTGGGCGGGTACCTGGTAGGCGCCGCCGGCTTTGGGAATCCAGGTGTCCGAATGGTGGCCGGGGCCGATGCCGGGGCGGGCGCCTTGCCACTGGGACTGGACCTGGTTACCGATGCCGAGCGAGTTGGTGGTGTAGGGCCGCTCCGGCCAGACGTGGCCGGCGACCTCCCAGACGTGGGCCTGGGTGTGGCCACCGGGCTCGACGACCCGGAAACGCACTTCCTGCCCCGGGTTCGCCCGGAAGATCGGGGTCACCGGGCGACCACCCACCTTGGTGTCGGTGAAGACGTTTGCGAAGTCGAACCCGCGGGTGATCGAGGGTGGAGTGTTGGGTGAGTAGCCCATCCGGAACCAGATCGGCTCGGTCCGGAAGTTGAACGCCTTCTGACCCGATTCGGTGGGATCGGCCAGCACCTGGAGATTCTGAATCGGCAGGTGGTAGGGCTGCACCGGCTGCAGCGGGTCGTCGGGGTGGCTGATGGTGCCCGAGGTCGTGCCGTAACGCAGGTTCAGGTCGTTCTGGAACACCGCCACGAACTCCCGGAACGTCGAGGCGTCGGCTTTGGTGACGGTGGCGCTGGCCCGGGTGATCCGGGTCGCGGGCTCCGTCGGCAGGTAGGGGCCGATGTCCGTTGTGGCCCAGGTCGAGCCCGCGGGCTCGATGATCAGGGCGCCGACGGCGCTCTTGTTGCTGTGGCTGATGGGGTCCGACGAGCTGAGGCCGGTGGCCCCGTACTCGATGGCGGTGCCGACCAGCGAGCTGGCGGTGCCGGTCACGCGGCCGGCGTACCAGTAGTAGGTGATCATGCCGCCGGGCGCCACCGACTGCGTGCTGTAGATCGCGGGCGTCATGCCCACGTTGGTGCCGTCGGAGCGGGTCGGGTCGGCGTGCACCAGTTGGGGATGGAGCGAGACCTCCATCGAGGGTCGCACGTCGTTGGCGTTGAAGTCCTGGTACAGCATGTGCCAGCCGTTCCAACCGTCGAGGTCGTAACCCCAACCGGTGGGTGAGGGGGGCAACAGGTTCGCGAGGGTCACGGTGACGCACTCTCCGGCGCTGGCGCGCAGGATCAGGGGCTCCACCGGGGCCGTCGACTTGAGTCGTGGACGACTATTGACGAAGTCCAGGTCGTCCACCGGCACGAACAGAATGGCCGTCGGGTCGTGCAACGGCCCGGCGACGGTGCCGTTCCAGCCTTCTCCGCCACCGGCCACGGTGCCCCACAGATTGACCGAGGTCGTCCGCGGGTTGAACACCAGGCTCTTACCTGCCGCGCCGTAGGCCGGCAGGACCTCGCGGGCGGCCACCGCGGCCACCGAGTAGGTGCGGGACGGAGCTCCCGGTGGGCAGTTGACGACGAGCAGCGAGTCCGTGTTGTCGGTGTCGTAGGGGTAGGGACGCAGCGGGCTGTCCGGAATGCCCGGCGTGCCCGGCTCCTCCGGCAGCTTCTCGGTGCCGGGCACCGAGAGCAGCTTGCGCTCGGGACCGACCAGGGCGGCGAGGTCGACCTGGGTCGGGACCACCGTCGAAGTCTTGACCCGTTTGAAACCCGCGGCCTTCTGGGCGGTCGTCAGGGCACTGCCCTTGGGGTTTTGCGGCAGCGGCGCCAACGGGCCGAAGGTGGCCTCGGTAGTGGCCGCGTTGCGGTGGACCCGGAATAGACCCCACAGGCCGGTCCATTGCCACTCGGCGGCGGCGCTCGCCTTGTAGAGCACGTCGACCAGGGAGCCGTCGAGCAGCAGCGGAACCGGCGCCAAGTCGAGGTCGAACCACTCGGAGATGCCGTTCATCTGGGCACTCTTGAAACCCGAGTGGGGGTCGTCCGGCTCGTACAACCAGCGGTTCGCGTGGAGCGTCATGGAGTGCTCCTCCTCGAAGCCGCCGACCAAGGTCCGGATTTTGACCGTGTCCCCTTCGTAGGAGCGCAGGACGGGAGTGAACGGGTCACCCGGGAAGAGGCTGCCGGTGAGGGCCGGGTAGGGCACGTACTGGAGACCGGTCGCTGGGTTGCCCGTGTTGTAGGGCAGCTTGTTGAACTCGGCATTGGGGCGGTCGGTGCGGGTTTGGTAGGCGTAGGAGAGATCGCCTCCCGGTCCCGACGTCTGCCCGGCGCCGGGCCACTTGATGCGCGAGGCGAGCGGCTCGGCCCGGTAGTTGACCACCGCGAAGCCGGGATCGTCGGCCGACACGGCCTCCGGACACGGCGGAGTGGGGGTCGCGAACTGCAAACCCGGAAGCAGTGAGCCGTCGGTGTCGTTCGGATTGATCGGGCAGAGGTCCGGTTTGTAGTAGAGCGCATGGGGGCCGACGTCCTCACGCCCCGGAGGGTTGATGGCGTAGGCGGGATTGGCCCAGCCGAGCACCGGGTCCGGACAGCTAATCGAGGGCCACTGCCGTTCGTAGGCCAGCTGGAAATCCGAAAACTCGAGCAGGAATTCGCGGAACGAGGCTCCCGCCTCGGGCACCACGACGGCCTGCCAACTGGTCGGCGAGCCGTCCCCGGTGGGCGTCGTGCTGGTCGTGCCCAGGGCGGCGTTGGTTTCGTTGTGGTACCACAGTGAACCCCGCGGCTCGATCACCAAGCCGGCGTAAAGGCCGATCTGCTGGTGGGTCGAGGGGCCGAAGTGGTCGTGGGTGAACACCGTCCGCAGTGTGCGGTCGTTGTTGGTGAGATCCATCTGGGGGTCGGCGTACCAACGCTGCACCGTCGTCTGCGCCCCCAAGTAGTCGCGATGGCCATCGCAGTTGACGTCCGGCCCCTCGCCGAAACGGGGGTCGACTTTGGCCTGCGGGCAGTAGATCCGGCCGTCGGCGTGGACCGTCTGGACGAACCCCTCCGGGCAGGCGTTCAGGGTCCGAATGGCATGGATGCGCTCCTGGACTTCTTCCGGGGCGAAGGTGCCGTCTTCGTAGTTGAAGCCGTTGCCGCCGCCGTCGGAGCTGGTGACGTCGAACTTCACCAGGTGGATGTGCTGGGCGATGATGTCCGTGGGCGTGCGCACCTGGAAGTCATCGTTCATGTAC
>JANRLG010000174.1:0-12494 GCA_033762835.1 Thermoanaerobaculia bacterium | reverse complement strand
CGGACCTCGGGGTCCTTGGAGAGCTCTTCAGGCGTTCCCGCCTTCAGAATGACGCCGTTGTTGATGATATAGGCCCGATCGGTGATCCTCAACGTTTCCCGCACGTTGTGATCGGTGATCAGGACTCCGATGCCCATCTTCTTCAAGTGGCGGATGATACCTTGGATGTCGAGCACCGCGAGGGGATCGATGCCGGCGAAGGGCTCGTCGAGCAGGATGTACCACGGGTTGATGACCAGGGCGCGGGCGATTTCGACCCGCCGCCGCTCGCCGCCCGACAAGGCGTAGCCCGGCGTTTTGGCTACCTTTTGCAGCCCGAAGTCGACGATCAGCTGCTCGATGCGGCGTTCGTGCTCGGCGTGGGGCAGGTCGATGGTCTCGAAGATCGCCCGCAGGTTGTCGGTCACGGAGAGCTTGCGGAACACCGACGGTTCTTGGGGCAAGTAGCTGATGCCGCGCTGGGCGCGCAGGTACATCGGCAACTCGGTGATGTCCTCGTCGCCGAGCAAAACGCGGCCCTGATCCGGCGGCACCAGGCCCACGACCATGTAAAAGGTGGTGGTCTTGCCGGCGCCGTTCGGGCCCAGCAGTCCGATCACCTGGCCGGGGCCGACCTCGATCGACACATCCTGGACGACGACGCGTCCGCGATAGGCCTTGCGGAGGCCGCGGGTGGACAACTTTCGCGGGTTGTCGGCCGCGAGCACGGGGGCCGTCACGGTGGTGTGCTCCCGGGAACCCCGGCGGATTCGTCCTTGCCGAGCATACGCACCCGGTTCAAGTCGATCTCGTAGATCATCCGCGGCGCTTCGATCTTGTTGCCCTTCTGATCAGTCAAAGCGACTTTCGGGGCAGTGGTACCGGCGCTGACTTCGATCGTCCGCTGGCCCGGCCGGTAGCGCGCCTGGTGGCCGGCGAGCTTGCGGCCCTGGTTCGGGTCGTCGACGCGGGCGTTGCCGGTACACAGCAGGTTGTCGACGCCGCCGCCGTCGAGCAGAGCGACATCGAGCACGTCGCAGGCGAGGGAACGCCCCTCCTGCACGGCCAAGACATCTTTCTCATAGTGCAGCGTTCGGGCCGCGCGATCGTAGACCATGGACTCCGCCCGCGCCTCGATGGGCGGGTTCGCCTTGGTCTTCTCAGGATCGCCCACGAACCGCGTGCGTACGCGGCCGGATGCCACCAAGCGCCCGGCTCGTTCGTCGCCCCGCAGTTCTTCCGCCACGATCACGTCGTCACCTCGCCACGCTCGAACCCTGGTTTTGAACAAAAAGGTCCGCGACGACTCGCGGAACTCGCCCTCCCCCGCCTCGATCCAAATTGGGCCGCTGCCCGAACGGACGAGTGGCGAATCACCGAAGGCCCCCCCGTCGCCGCTCTCCGTCAAGCGCGCCCGCACGCCCCCCGAGCCTGTCACGGTGCCTGAGCGCGGAGTATAGAGGATGCGTGGAGCGTCCACCTCGCCGCGCGGGGTCGTCGCGCGCGCCGGCGCACCGGTCAGATCGGCCGCTCCGCTCGCGGCCTCGAACTCGGCCCGATCGCCGCGCGCTTGGAAGTCCTTGCCGGTCAATTCGACCGCTCGTTCGAGGGTGACGCCGAGAAGGCGGCCCTCGGGGTCGAACCGCGCCACCGCGCGCTGGCCCTGGGCGCGGTCGATGCCGATCGGGTCCACCCCGGAACCGCCCAGGTTTTCGATCGTCACCGCGGGTTCGGCCACTAGCTCCACGGGGCGACCGTCCGCGAAGCGGGTGACCAGATGGGCCGCGGTCAATCGCCGGGCAGCGCCCCCCTTGGCGGCAGTGGTCAAGGTGGCCAGCTCCTCTTTGCCCTCGAGCTCGACGTTGACTAGGCCCGTGCCATCCTCGGCGAACAGGAACGCGGCATCCGTGGCGGTCACCTCGGTCGTCTCCTCGACCGTGCCCGAGCCCGGGGCGAGCTCGCTGGGCAGGCGACTGCCGGCCGTGAGGCGCGCCACGACCTTCCAACGCGCGCGTAGGAAGCGCAACATCCGGCCGTCCTCGGACAAGAAGGCCGACAGGCGCTCGGCCGCGATCAGGTCACGACCGTGGCGCACGCTGGCGTCGCCTTCGGCTCGCAGTTGTTGGCGATCCTGCTCGAAGACCACGCGGTCGATGGCTTGCACGCTGAGCGGAAATTCGGCAGTCGGGCCGCTCTCGAGAGTGACCGGACCACGGAAGGTAAAAATGCGGTGGGTGAGATCGACGTCCAGCGCCGCGGCCTGGCCTTGGTAGGCCTGGTTCAGCCGAAAGTCCACCAGCTCGTCGGATACCAGGCGTTTGCCGCCTTGGCCGAGGGAGAGCCGTTCGGTGCGCAACTCGAGGCCGTGGGGTCCCGACAACACGACCGAGCCGAGCAGCAGCGCTTCCTTCTCCTGTTCGAGGTACCGAGCCTGTCGGCTGGCGACGTCGAAGCGGTTTCCGTCGTCCCGAAACAGGGTCAGCACGACCCCTTCGAGCATCACGACGTCGTTCTGGTCGACCGTGTAGGAGTCCCCCCGGATGGCGAAAACCGGGCGGTCCCCTTCGCTGAAGGTGCGCTCGAAACCTTGCCCCGAGGTCTTGAAGTTGCCGCTGGAGCCACTGCCTTCGAGAGTCGGCCTGGCCACCGGCAGCGGCCGCGGCGGCTGGCGACCGAAGAACCACAGGCCTCCGAGGCCACCGAGAGCCAGCACCAGGGCCACCAGGAGGCCACCGCGGAGGCGGCGGAGTGTGCGCGCTTCGGGACTCACGGAACCCTCTCTTCTCGATGGGGACGACTGTCGACCAAACGGACGACGGGACCACCACGGTAACGATCCTCTTCAATGTGTCCGAGCACCTCGAAGCGACCTTCGAGATCGGACTCGCGCTCGCCCCAACCCCAACCGAGCAACGACACCGGCGCACCCGAGGGACCCTGAGCCACGGCGGAGAGGTGCCCGCGGCCGAAGTGGCGCGGTGGGCCGGTCAGCGACATCGGCCCCACGCGCACCAAAGGCCGCGGATTGCCCGGACCGTGGGGCTCGAGGCGGGCGAGCTCCGCGGGCAGGGCGCCGTGGACGCCCGCCGGCTCGAGTTCGAGCTCGTATTGATAAGTCTTCTCGAGGAGTTCCGGCGCGATCGCCGTCGCCGCTCCGGCTTCCCACCGTTCCCGCAGCTCGGCCAGACGCGTCGTCGCGGCCGTGAGGCCCACGGCCTGGGCGTGCCCGCCGAAGCGAATGAGGCGGTCGCGGTCGGGGTCCAGCAGTGCGAAAAGATCAACCCCCTCGATGCTACGCCCCGAGCCCGTGGCCTCCTCCCCCGCCACCGCCAACAACACCGTCGGGCGGTGAAACTCGCGGGCCAGCCGGCCGGCGGCGATACCCACGACCCCGCGGTGCCAGGTTTCACTCCAGGCGAGCAGGAAGGGCGCTCGAGGCTCGCCGCGGGCGAGAATCTCGGCCCGGGCCTCCTCCACCACGCGCGCCTCTTCGTCCTGGCGCTCGCGGTTCCAGCGTTCGATCTCGGCGGCCAGCGTCTCGGCGCGGGCGCTGTCCTTGGACAACAACAGATCGAGGGCTTGATTGGGGTCGTCGAGCCGCCCGACGGCGTTGATGCGGGGACCCAAGCGAAACCCCACGTCGGCGGCGGTCAGCGGCGAGTGCACGCCGGCTTGCCGCATGAGCGCCTGGAGGCCTACCGAGCGGGTGCGCGGCAGCTCGCGCAGGCCGAGAGTGGCGATCACTCGGTTCTCCCCGGTCAGCGGCACGAGGTCCGCGATCGTGCCCAGACAGGCCACGCGCAGCAGCGGCAGCAGATCCGCCGGGCGGGCGCTCGCGCGGCTGGCGACGCCCTGCGCCAATTTGAGGGCCAGGCCGACGCCCGACAGGTGAGGGTAGGGATAGTGGCAGCCGTCCTGGAGGGGATTGATCTGGATGACCGCCGCGGGCAGAGCCGGCCCGGGCCGGTGGTGATCGGTGACGATGACGTCGAGCCCAGCGGCACAGGCCGCTTCCGTCGCATCGACGGCGGTCGTGCCGCAGTCGACCGTGACGATTGCCCGCGCCCCGAGCTCGCGGGCGCGCTCGACGTGGGTCACCTGGAAGCCGTAGCCGTCGCGGAGCCGGTGCGGCAGGATCGCTTCGACCTTGAGCCCACAATGGCGGAGGACGGCGAGCAGCAAGGCGGTACCGGTGATGCCGTCGACATCGTAGTCGCCCACGATGACGACCGTCTCGCCGCCGTCCCGTGCGGCCAGCAGGCGCGTGACGGCGGGTTCCATGCCGGCGAGGTCGAAGGGGTCGAAAAGGTCGCTCTGATCGGGATCGAGGAAGGCCCGCACGGCGGCGGCGTCCAGCACGCCCCGGCGGGCGAGCAGGCGCGCCCACCACTCGGGCAGCGCGCTCTCTTCTGCGAGCCGGGAGGCGGCCGCCGGCACCGGGGCGGCGATCCAGCGCGAGGCCGCCAGGGCTCAGCCCTCCTCGTAGACGCCGATCGCCCGAAAGCGGTCGTAGCGCTGCTCGACGAGCTCCTCCGGCGACAGCGACTCGAGCTCCGCGAGAGCGCGGGCGATGACGTCCCCGACGCGGCGGGCAGCCTCCCGGATGTCGGTGTGGGCGCCCCCCGGCGGTTCGGGGATGATGTCGTCGATGACGCCCAACTCGAGTAGATCGGGGGCCGTGATCTTCATCGCCTCGGCGGCGTCGGACTTGCGGGACTGGTCCTTCCACAGGATCGCGGCACAGCCCTCGGGGGAGATCACCGAATAAGTCGAGTACTCCTGCATGAACACCCGGTTGCCGACGGCGATCGCCAACGCACCGCCGCTGCCGCCTTCGCCCGTGACGGTCGTCACCACGGGCACTTCGAGGGCGGCCATCTCCATCAGATTGCGGGCGATGGCCTCGGCTTGGCCGCGCTCCTCGGCGCCGATTCCCGGGTAGGCCCCGGCGGTGTCCACGAAGGTCAGGATCGGCAGACCGAACTTCTCCGCCAGGTGCATGACCCGTAGCGCTTTGCGGTAGCCCTCGGGGCGCGGTTGGCCAAAGTTGCGGTAGATGCGTTCGCGCGTGTCGCGGCCCTTCTCATGGCCGATGACGGCCACGCTGCGGCCGCGGAAAGTGGCGAAGCCGGCCACGATGGCAGGATCGTCGGCAAAGGCACGGTCGCCGTGCACCTCGACCCAGTCGGTCATCAGGAGGCGCACGTAGTCGAGCACGTAGGGACGGTCCGGGTGACGGGCGACCAGGGCCTTCTGCCAGCGGGTGAGGTGGGCGTAGGTGTCGGCGGTGTCGCGGTCGAGCTCTCGGCGCAGTCGGTCGACCTCCCGCGCCTTCACCGGATCGTCGGGATATTGGGCGAGTTCTTCGATGCGCCGACGCAGGTCGGCGAGGGGTTCTTCGAAGGAGGCGTCGAGCTTGCTCATCGTGCCCGGGGACCGTAGCAAACGCGGTGGGGGGCGGTCAACGCGGCCGCCCAAAGGGGTTCGAATCCCACAGTCATTTTGTCCATGTTTTGTCCTAGACAAAGCGCGGACATTGTCGTACTCTCTATTACGTCGTTACTGTTGAAATGCATAGCGACGCACTGTTGCACTTCTAGTCGTCAGCGAAGAAGAAAGGAACCCCCATGATCCCGAAGCGTGTCTTCCTCGTTCTCGCCCTGGTCACCTTGGTCGGCGCCTTCCCGGTGAGTGCCGTGGACTACTGGTGCAACGTCGGTATCGCCGTGCCCTTCGACAGCTGTACGGGCGGACCCAACGTCAACGTCACCTTCAACTCCGGCACCCAGCGTGTCGCCACTGTCGACACCAACAACGTCAACAACTACACGACCTTCATTCTGCGCACCCGGGTCTGCAACGGATCGGGCTTCAGCACCCACATCGCCGACTCTCCCACCCAGGACGGCTTCGGCGGAGATAGCGGTTCGAGCCGGCACGATTCCGAGTTTCACGCCAGCGGCTCCACTCTGCTGGGCTTCCGCTCCGACATCGGCACGACTGCGTCGTTGGCCTGCCAGTTCACCGGTCCGGCTTCGACCGCGGGCTGCGTGACTCAGGACTGGATCGTCGCCAACGACTCCTTCCAGTTCGATGGCAGCACGGCGGCGCCGAACGCCTTCGACGTCTGCAACCATCCCTGGATCTTCGATTTGCCGCCCTACGACGAGGCCGATGCCGAGGACCCGGGCTCGACGTTCGCGGACAAGCTTTACGTCGGCCTCAATCGAGTGGTCTCGACCTTCAGCCCCCGCACTGGAGCCGGTGTCCAGGAGGCTTGCTTCTTCCTCACCACCACCGCCTACAACCCCGCGATGATCACCGCGAGCTGCGGCTTCTGATCGCCTGAGAACTGTCGGGGTGCGCGGTTCACCGCGCCCCCCGACACCCCTACCCGCCTTCACAGCAGCTGATACGCATCCACGTCGACGACCACCTCGACCGGCTCCTTCACCGCCATGGCGGCGTCGAGCAGGCGCTGGAGGATGGGGTTGTGGGCGGCGCGCACGAGGATCTGGAAGCGCCACTCGCCGCGTAGGCGTTCGAAGGCTGCGGGGACCGGGCCGGCGATCCGGGCGCGGGCGCGTTCCGGATGCTCCTCGATCCGTCGGGCGATCCGCTGCGCGGCGGCCTCGGCGCGGTGGCGGTCGCGGTCACGTACGAGGATCTGGGCGAGGCGCGAATAGGGCGGATAGAAGAAGGCGTGGCGGAAGCGCTTCTCCTCACGGGCAAAACGCTCGTCATCGTTGGCCAGCGCCGCTTGGATGGCGTAGTGGTTCGGATGGTAACTCTGGATCACCACCCGCCCCGGGCGATCGCCGCGCCCCGCCCGGCCGGCGACCTGAACCATCAGGCTGTAGGTGCGCTCGACGGCACGGAAGTCCGCGAAGCCGAGGTAGCTGTCGGCCGACAACACGGCGGTCAGGGCGACGTTCGGGAAGTGGTGCCCCTTCGAGACCATCTGCGTGCCGACCAGCACGCGCGTTTCGCCCCGCGCGAATCGGGCGAGCACCGCGGCGGCACCCTCGCGGCGCACACTGTCGCGGTCGAGAACGCCCACGGGCAAATCCGGGAACAACTCGTGGAAGGTCTCCTCCACTCTCTCGGTGCCGCTGCCGATGGGTTCGAGGGCTTCTTCCCCGCAGGTTTCGCAGCGCACGGGGGCCTGCCGAGTCGAGCCGCAGTAGTGGCAGACGAGCAGCGGCTCCTTGCGGTGCAACGTCCGTGGTAGGCCGCAATCGGGGCAGCGGTGGTCCTCGCCGCAGGCGCGACAGAGCAACATCGGGGCGTAGCCGCGCCGGTTGCGCAGCAGGATGACTTGGTCGCCTTCTTCGGCAGCGCGGGTGATCTCGGCCTGGAGCCGCTTGGAGAAGACCACTTCCCCCGGCCGACGCGGCACGCCTTCTTCGCGCAGGTCCACCAAGATGCCCTCGGGCAGGCCCCCCTTGCCCGCCCGCTCGGTCAACTCGAGCCGGGCGAGCTTGCCGCGCTCGACGTTCCAGCGGCTTTCGAGGCTCGGGGTGGCACTCGCCAGCAGGGCCACGGCTCCCGCGTGCTGGGCGCGCACCAAGGCGAGATCGCGGCCGTGGTAGCGGGGCACGCTGTCTTGTTTGTAGGCCGGGTCCTGTTCCTCGTCGACCACGACCAACCCGAGAGCGACCACCGGAGCGAACAAGGCCGACCGCGGGCCCACGACCAGGCGAGCCTCGCCGCGCCGAATCCGCTCCCACTCCTGATGCCGTTCGCCACTGCCCAGGCCCGAGTGGAGGATCGCCACGGTGTCGCCGAACCGTGCCTTGACCTCGCGGGCGAGCGCTGGGACGAGGGCGATCTCGGGCACCAGGAGCAACACCGAACGCTGGCGGTCGAGGGCATACCGCGCCGCCCGCAGATAAACCTCGGTCTTCCCCGAGCCGGTCATGCCGACGAGCAAAAAGCCCTGATACCGCTCTTCGTCGAGGGCCGCCATGAGGGCAGAGACGGCGGTCTCCTGGTCGGGCCGTAAGACGACGGAGCTCCCGGCCGGGCGAGCCATGACGTGGCGTTCGAGGTCGAGGCGCTCGACCTGGGTGAAGGGGCGCAGCACCTCGAGCGCGACCAGCCGCCGCAGCACGGCGGCCGACACCTCGAGGTCCGCCGACAGCTCCTCCTTGCTCACCGGGCGACCGAGGGCGGCGACGTAGTCCACCACCGCGCGGCCTTGGAGCGAGCGACCGATGCGCGCCGTGCGCTCGGCCGTGGTCGCAGGCACCAGTTCGTAGGCGGTCTGGTAGCGGCCCCCGGCCTGGCGCCGCGGGGAATCGAGGCTCACCCGGCCATCCCGCGCCAAGCCTTCGAGGCAGGCAGCGAGACCGGCCGAAGACTCGGCGCCTAGCCGCGCCTGCAGTTCTGCCGGGGACAGGCGGCCCTCGGCCCGCAGCAGCTCCACCACCGCCCCCTCGAGCTCGTTCCGCGGCGGCGCCACCGCACCGCCCGCGGTCAGGCGCACTTTGTCACCCCCCCAAGGCGGCAGGTCGCCCGGCACGAGGCCGCGCACGACTTCGCCCAGGGGGGCGCGGTAGTAAGTGGCGACGAAGCCGGCCAACTCCAGCAGTTCCGCCGGCAACACCGGCTCGGGGTCGAGCACGGTCTCGATCGGCTTGGTGGTGATGCCCGCGGGCGGGTCGTCGGAGAAACCCACTACGACGCCGACATGGCGCCGCTTGCCGACCGGCACACGGACGCGCTGGCCGACGCGCACGGCGCCGAGCAAGTTCGTGGGGATTTCGTAGGTCAGGCGATCGGCGAAAGGCAGGGCGACCGCCACTTCAACCCAGCGCGAAGCCGAAGAGGGGCTCACCGCCGTCCGCGGGATCGCCGCCAGAAGGACTCCGGCGTGCGGCCACCGCCGAGATCGAGGGTGCGGAGGAACAGCCGCCACAGCCCCTCGACCAGCAGCCAGAGCCAGAGGGCGATCCCCAGGACCAGGAGATACTTCAAGCGGACCGCCTCAAGAGGGATTGGCTCGTCGCCGTGCCACTTCGGCGGCCAACTCGGCGACGTCGGCGTTCTGCGGCTGCAGGCGCTGCAAGTCCGCAAGCACCTTGTCGGCTTGGTCGAAGCGCTTCAAGTCGAAGGCCAGAACCATGACCTGGTTGTACTTGGCCTGCCAGTGCTCGGGTGCCTTGGCGGTGACCTTCGAGAACATCTCGAGCGCCCGGTCCGGTTGTTGGAGCTCGCGATAACACGCGCCCAGATCCGACATCACGTCGAGCGCCTGGGGGCCGTCGGGCTTCAACGTCAGGTAGTGCTCGAAGAGCTCAGCGGCCCGGGTCCAGTTGCGGATCATGTAGTTCATGGCCGCCAGCTGGACCACGGCTTCGGCGTCGTTCGGGTTGTTCGCCACGTAGTCGCGGAGACGTTGGACGTCCTCCATGCCGCCGGGGGAACCGCCCGGGGCCGGCGCCGGCGCCTGTGGCATTGGGGCGGGCTGGGTGGGATCGAGGGTGGGCCCGCCTTCGCCGTGGACGAGGCGCACCGGCTGGCGGACGACCATGACTTCGTGGACCAGGTAACCGGCGACGAAGCCGACGAGGACACCGATGAAGATGTGGAGGGCGGTTTGTTGTTTCAC
Source organism: Thermoanaerobaculia bacterium (assembly GCA_033762835.1). Lineage (GTDB taxonomy): Bacteria > Acidobacteriota > Thermoanaerobaculia > Multivoradales > DATKCC01 > JANRLG01. The sequence goes on along the minus strand of JANRLG010000174.1, from coordinate 2,902 downwards.
GGGGCGAGAGTCTACCAGCTCCCAAGGAAACGGCCGCCCACCCAGGAGGGTGGACGGCCGTAAGAATCGAGGCGCGTGGGGTCAATTTCCTTTGAGGCGCATCTTCTCAAGGCTCGACTCGAGCGCGCGTTCGACTTCGCGCTCGGCGTCGTTCTCCCGGATGTTCCGGACGTGGGCAACTTCGCTCACGATGAAGTACTTGGCCCGCTCGTACATCTTCTTCTCGCGGAACGACAAGCTCTTCTTCTGGCTGACCAGGCGGAGGTTCTTGAGCACCTTGGCGACCTCGGTCAGCTCGCCGGTTTTCATCTTGTCCAGATTCTGCTTGTAACGGCCTTTCCAGTCCTTGTAAGTATCGACGTTGCCATCCTCGAGAATCGAGAACAACGAGGCGAGCTCGTCGTCATCGCACAGGGGACGCAAACCGACCAAGTCCAGATTGCCCTTGGGGATCATGACCTTCGAATTGTTCGACAGTAGCCGCAGGTGGTAGTAGGTCTGCGTATTGCCGTCGATCTCGCCGTCTTCGATCTTCTCGACGACGGAGACTCCGTGATTCGGATAGACGACTTTCTGCTGCAGCTTGAAAGACACTTGGCCGACTCCCTTTTCCGTGACGCGAGTAGTGGGGTAACGGGATTCGGTAGCCCTGAGGTTGCTGACTACCGCGTGTTTTATACACCGGAACAGGACGTCCTGTCAATTTGGCATTGACTTTGCTTAAGCGAACGCCCGCTCTACCCCGTTGACTCTGTCGCGCTGAGCCTCTAAAGTCTGCGCCTCCACTCGCCGGAGTGGCGGAACGGTAGACGCAGTGGACTCAAAATCCACCGTCCGCAAGGGCGTGGGGGTTCGAATCCCCCCTCCGGCACCAACAACTTAGCACGACCCAGCCGTTGCCGGCCGGTGATCCATTGCCGGCTGGTTGCCGAATGCCGTCCTTGACGAACTGGCAGGGCTTCGCCAGAGTGTGCCCATGGAAGAGTTCGGGAAGACGAAGAAGGGTGTCCGACGGATCGTCCTCAAGGACGGGTCTGTCCGGTTCCAGGCACGCTTCGAGCCCAAGGGCCAGCCCGCCTTGACGAGGCTCTTCGAAGCCGACCACGAGGCGGTGGGGCAAGTCCTCGAGTGCTAGCCCCCCCACCGATCCGGTCGTCTGGTGTCCCGGCAGGTTCGGTTCGGGGATGCCGTGAACCACTTCCGGCGGCACCCCATCTATATGAGGAGGACGGGGCGGTTCTCGGCCGACGAGGGGCGAATCCGCTATTGGGTCAAGGCGCTCGGCCACCGGCCGTTGATGGAGATCACGCCGGCGGACGTGGCGGAGCATCGGGAGGCGCTCGCGCGGCGCGGTCTCTCGGGGTCGACGGTCAACAGGTTCCTCTCGCAGCTCAGCGTGGTCTTCACGGCAACCCGCGAGCGCTGGAACTGCGACAACCCTGCCCGGGGGGGCATTCGCCATCGGGAGGACAACGAGCGGCTCCGGGTCCTGACCGACGACGAGTTTTGGAGTCTCGACTCCTTCGTCGTGCAGTGGAGCTCGGACTACCGTCTCTTACCGATGATGCTGTGTGCCCTGGGGTGTGGAGCTCGGCAGCGTGAACTGATGATGATGCGGTGGGAATGGGTGGACCTCGAGGCCGGGACGGCCTACCTACCCCGGCACGTCACGAAGGCTCGCCGGGATCGCCGAGTCCGGTTCGCCGGGCTCGCCCTCGACGCCCTAAGGTCTCTCCCTCGAGCCGGCGTCAACGTCTGGGAGGACAACTTCTGGGAGGACAACGGCGGCGGGGTTCGGTGGCCGCGGGAGGAGTGGGAGCGGGCGGTTGCGGCGGCCGGTATCGAAGACCTCACCTGGAGAGATCTACGGACCACCTCGGCGACTTGGCTGGCCATGCTGGGAGCTTCGGTGCCGGTGGTTGCCCATCACCTCGGCCACCTCTCCCTCAGCCAGACGGCTCGGTACGTCAACTTCGTCGCCGGCCGAAAGAGTCAGGTCGCCACGAAGGTTGTCCCGAAGTACGGGGAGTTCTAAACCGCTTGCCGAATTCGGTAGACTTAGGGCAAGGCAGCGTTGTGCAGCGTGCCGAAGGAAGGCAGGAGAGCTTCCATGAAGGTATTCCTGAGCTGGTCTGGCGAACGCAGCAAGCAGGTCGCTAATCTCCTCAGCGACTGGCTGCGCTGCGTAATTCAAGCTTGTCGCCCCTGGATATCGACCCGAGATCTCGACCGGGGCGCCCTCTGGATCACCGAGATCAACAACCAGTTGCAGGATACCGTTGTTGGGATCATCTGCCTCACACAGGAGAACAAGTCGCGCCCTTGGATACTCTTTGAGGCCGGTGCTCTGGCGAAAGGGCTGCCCACTGCGCGCGTATGTACCCTGTTGATCGATTTGGAGCCAAAGGATGTTGAGGATCCGCTAGCTCAGTTCAATCACACCTTTCCGGATCGAGAGAGTATCTACAGTCTAGTCAGGATGCTTAATTCCCGCCTTGGCGAAGGCAACTTGACGGATGGAGTTCTTGCTCAAGTCTTTGATACGTACTGGCCTCGATTCGAGAGCGCATTTACAGGGGTCCTCGCTCACACCGAGGCCAAGCCTCCAGCGGAGGAGCGAAAGGGCGAAGACATTCTCGTAGAGGTGTTGGAAAACACCAGAGCGGTAAACCGAAGACTGGCAAGACTGGAAGCTAGAGAGTTCGCCTCTTCAGGAACAAACACCGTCGTCAATTCGGAGCCCCTCGAGAGGTACCACGAAGCTATAAACACTTTAGGGCTCGAAGAGACCAGTAAACGCCTACTACGGATCCTCGGGCTTGATGATGAAGCGATCTCCCGTGGCGACCCGCGGCCCATCTATCCCATAAAGCCAATTGTCTAAACTGAAGTGAACACCCGG
>JANRLG010000173.1:0-20848 GCA_033762835.1 Thermoanaerobaculia bacterium | reverse complement strand
GTCTGGACCTGGTGATCCTCGACCTCGCCATCGTTCTCGAGGCCCGAGAACCCGGCCACCGCGGTGCTGGCGAAGCGGAAGCGGGCGTAGGTGGTGAGGCTCGAGTTGGCCGTGGCCGGCACCGTGAAGGTCAGCACGTTGGCCCCGGCAGCGAGCGTGGCGCCCGGGCTGAAGACCAATTCGTCACCCACGGTGGCCCAGCTGCCGTCGCCGTCCCAGTCGACCCAGGCACGCAGGCTGCCGGTAGCCGAGGCGGTGACCGTCACGGACGCCGACTGGCCCGGGATCAGCGGGGTGGTGAACAACACGCCGTCCTCGTCGTCGGTGCCGGCGAGGTCGTCGCCGGTGGCTCCGACGTTCGGCTGACCGTTGGCCTCGGTGTCGCGGATGGCTCCGAGGAAGGGCCCCGGCGACCCGGCGTTGACTCCGTGGCGCGCGCCGTTCGAGGCGAACAGCGTGGGGAACGTCGGGTCCGGCGCGTCGCCGAAGTCGAGCCCGCTCAACGCGACGGCGTAGTCCTCGACCTCACCGTCCGCCGCGACGCCGGTCGCGGCCAAGCCGCCCACGGTGGACAGCCGGAAGCGAGCGAAGCTCTTGGTCGCCGGAGTGACGCCGCAGGGCACCGTCACCGGCAGCACGTTGGCGCCGGCCACCAGGGCCTGGTTGTTGAAGATCTTCTCGCCAGGGTCGGCGAAGCTGCCGTTGGCGTTGTAGTCGACCCAGGCGTCGAGCTTGGCCACACCCGAGGCGTTGACCGTGACGTTGGCCGACTCGCAGGCGACCAGGAAAGCGGGCAAAGTGACGCCGTCTTCGTCGTCGGGCCCGAGGGCCGGATTCGCATCGTCACCGTCGGCATTCACCGTCGGCTGGCCGTCCGCTTCGCTGTCGAGGTTCGCGCCCATCTTGAGCGCGGTCACGCCGTGGCGGGCGCCGTTGTCGGCGAGCAGCGTCGGGTAACCCGAGGGTGCGGCCAGGGAGCCGTCGGGAGCGTCACCGAAGTCCAGGGTCAGGATCGTGTCGGTGTCGGTAGCGCTGTTGTTGCCCGGCACGGTGTCGGTCACACCGCCGCCGCTGATGGTGACGGTGTTGACGAGCGAGCCCGAGGCGTTGTTCGCCAGGGTGCACACCGCGGTGTAGGTCGCCGTGGCGGAAGCCGGTAGGTTGGCGCTATCGGCGATGTTGCCCGCCACCGGACCGGCAGTACAGGTGCCGCCTCCCGCCCCGACGCAGGTCCAGGACACGGTTGCGCAGGCCGCCGGGAAGGTGTCCGCGACGGACGCCCCGGTGGCCGTGGCCGGCCCGGCGTTGGCTGCGACGATCGTGTAGGTCACCGTGAGACCCGGCACGGCGGTAGTCACGCCGTCCGACTTGGAGATCGACAGGTCCGCCACCGGCAAGACGTCGGTGGTGTCGGTGGCACTGTTGTTGGCACCGTTGGTGTCCGTCGTACCGCCCGGTGCGGCGACCGTGGCGGTGTTCGAAAGGATGCCGGAGAAGGTACCGCTGATGGTGCCGTTGACCGTGTAGGTCAGCGTGCCGCCGGAGCGCACGGTCACCGAGTCATTCAGATTTCCGCTCCCTGCCGCGGCGCAGCTGGACAGCGGCGAGGCCACGCAGGTCCAGGTCGGCGACTGCAGCGCCACGGGGAAGGTGTCCGCCACCGTCGCGTTGACCGCGTCGCTCGGACCGGAATTGGTGACCACGATCGTGTAGGTGGTCGCCGCTCCCGCGTTGGCCGTCGTCAAACCGTCGGTCTTGGTGATCGCGAGGTCGACCTGGGGGGTCAACGTGTCGGTGTCGGTGGCACTGTTGTTGGAGACGTTGGGATCGGTAGTGCCACCGGCAACGGTTACCGTCGCGGTGTTGGCCAGCGTACCGGTCGCCGCCGCATCGATCGTGGCCGAGACGGTGAAGGTGGCCGTCGCACCCACCGGCAAGTCGACCGTGGTGTTGAGGTTTCCGCTACCGGCCGCGGCACAGGATCCGCCGCCCGCGCCGACGCAGGTCCAGGTCACTCCGGTCAAAGTCGCCGGGAAGGTGTCCGCCACCGTGGCGCCCTGGGCATTGCTGGGGCCGGCGTTGCCGACCACGATCGTGTAGACGACACCGGTCCCGGGCACCTCGGTCGCCACACCGTCGGTCTTACTGATGTTCAGGTCGGTGCTGATGGTGATCGTGTCGGTGTCGGTCGAGGTGTTGTTGGCGGGTGCCGTTTCGGTGACACCGCCCGGCTCGGTCACCGTGGCGGTGTTGACCAACGTGCCGGTGGCCGCCGCGCTGACGGTGCCGGTGGCGCTGAAGGTGACGGAACCGCCGGCCGGGAGGTTGACCAAGGCGGCGAGGTTGCCGCTGCCGTTCGCCGGGCAGGTGCCGCCGCCCGCGCCGACGCAGGTCCAAGTGACACCGGTCAAGTTCGCCGGGAAGGTGTCGGCCACCGTGGCGCCCGGGGCGTCGCTCGGACCGGCGTTCGAAGCCGTGATGGTGTAGGTGGTGCTGGCCCCGGCGTCGACGCTCGACACCCCGTTGCTCTTGCTGATGGCCAGGTTCGCCTGGGGCGTCAAGGTATCCGTATCGCTGGCGCTGTTATTGGCCGCATTCGGGTCGGTCACGCCGGCACCGGCACCGATGGTGACCGTATTGGCGAGCGAACCCGTGGCGCTGCTGGCGATGTTGCAAGTGACCGAGAAGGTCGCGGTGCCGCCCATCGGCAAGTTGACCGTGGCATTGAGGTTCCCGCTGCCGTTCGCGGGGCAACTGCCGCCCCCGGCGCCGACGCAGGTCCAGCTCACGCTCGCGCAGGCAGCCGGGAAGGTGTCGGTCACCTGGGCCGCCGGCGCCGCGGAGGGTCCCGCGTTGCTCGCGACCAGGGTGTAGACGACCGACTGGCCGGGCACCGCGGTGGTGACGCCGTCGTCCTTGGTGATCGCCACGTCCGCCACGGCGTTGACCGTGGTGGTGTCGGTAGCGCTGTTGTTGCCGGCGTTGGTGTCGGTGGTGCCGCCCGCCGCCGCGACCGTCGCGGTGTTGCTGAGCGTGCCAGAGAAGGCACCGCTGACGGTGGCATTGACGGTGTAGATCAAGGTTCCGCCCGCCCGCACCGTCACCGTGTCGTTGATGTTTCCGGCGGTGGGACCGGCGGTGCAGCTCGACAGGGCCGAGGCGACGCAGGTCCAGGACGGCGTCAGCAGGGCCGCAGGGAAGGTATCCGCCACCGTCGCGCCGATGGCGTCGCTGGGGCCGGAGTTGGTGACCGTGATCGTGTAGGTCGTGGGCGATCCGGCGTTGATCGTGGTCAAGCCGTCCGTCTTCGAGATCGCGAGGTCGACCTGAGGCGTCAAGGTGTCGGTGTCGGTGGCGCTGTTGTTCGCCAGGTTGCACTCGATCTGGCTGGCCGCCTTGGTGACCGTGGCGGTGTTGACCAGCGTGCCGGAAGCGGCCGCCGAGATCGTGCCGGTCACCGTGTAGGTGGCGGCGCCGCCGACGGGGACGTTGACCAAGTCGGAGAGGTTGCCGCTGCCGGCCGCCGTGCAGGTGGCACCGCCCGAGCCGACGCAGGTCCACGTGACGCCTGAGAGGATGGCTGGGAAGGTATCCGAAACCGTGGCCCCCAGAGCAGGCGAGGGGCCGGCGTTGCTGACGGTGATCGTGTAAGTGACGGCAGTGCCGGGTACTTCGGTGGCGGCGCCGTCGGTCTTGGCGATCGCCAGATCGACGACATCGAGCGCGGTGAGAGTCGGGTTCGCTGCACCGGCAATGTCCGGATCATCGGTCTGGACCGCGGGCGTGAGGTTGGTGCCCGAAAAGGAGCCCTGGTTCGACACCGCCGAGGCACAGATCGCCAGCGGGTCTTTCACGTCCACGTCGACCGTGATCGTGACAGTGGCGCCCGGAGGCACCGAGAAATTGTTCAAGGGAACCGTCTGCGCCCACAGGGCCGGGGCCGACAGCGCCGCGAGAATCGCCCATGGCGTCGCTGCTCGAAGCGCGGTCAGACAAAGGTTCGACCAGGGACTCGTTCTCATCGGTGCACTCCTCGAACAACCAGCTGGGCTCTGGGACCGACCGCTACCCCTTGCGGGACAGTGCCCGGACTCCATCAAGACTCACGAACGTGACGGCCGAGGGTAACACACAAGACAACCGGTGCTAACGACGGCACAACACATTGCACCTTTGATATTGAATAATGGTTACCTTTATCCTAACGATGGATTTCAAGGATGCTTTCGGCCTTGCGGGCGGTCCCGTAAGGTCGACAGTAATGTTGGAGCCTTATCTTGAGGGGGTAACCCAGTGACCTTCGTGCAGCGCCCGCGACCGGCCGGGCGCTTCGACTCGAAGGCGCGACGAGGACTATCAGACTAGCAATGGCCAGGATCCTCGTCGTCGACGACTCCCCCGACACGCTTCAGTTGGTCAGAGCCACCCTCGAAAGTGCCGGCCATCACGTGGTCGGCGTGGCGGATCCCCTGACCGCTCTCGGCCAGCTCCGTACGCAAACGATCGAAGCTGCCGTCCTCGACATCATGATGCCGGGCCTGTCGGGCTGGGAGCTTCTCGAGTCCATTCGCCGTGAGCCCGGGCACGAGCGGCTGCCCATCGTCTTCCTGTCGGCCATCGGCGACGCCGGTAATCGGACCCGGGGCATCCGGCTCGGTGCCGACGACTTCCTGGCCAAACCCTTCGATCCCGAGGAACTCCTCGCCCGCCTCGAGGGCCTCATGAATCGCGGCGCGGCGCCCGTTACGGGCCTGTCCGGCAATCTCGACAGCCACCCCATCTCGGAAGTGATCCAGAACCTCGAGCAGAACGCCAAGACCGGGACTCTCGAGGTTCTGTGCGGCTCGCGGCGAGGGCAAATCCTCTTCGCCGCGGGCAAGATCGCTGCCGCCGAGTTCGATGGCTACCAGGACCGGGTCGCCGTCTTGACGCTTTTCGACGAGCGGCGCGGCCACTTCCGATTCCTCAGCGGACCGGTCGAAGCGGGCCGGACTCGGATCGAACCGTCGGCCCTGTTGATCGAAGCGGCCTGGATCGAAGACGAACTCGCGGTGCGCCGCCACCTGTTGCCCTCGAACGACGAACGGCTGACGCTGGGCGCCGATCTCCCGGCCATCCCGGACGGCCTCAAGGCTCTACCGATCCAAGAAGTGGCCACGGCTATCGAGGCCGCGCAGGGCACCTCCCTCGACAAACTGCTCGCGGATCGGCGCTTCCCGCCCGCGACTCTGCGCCTGACGGTGGCCTGGCTGGTGCAGATCGGGGCCCTCGGCGCAGGGGGCGGCACGATGAGCCGCCCGATCCTGGACCGCAGTCTCGAGCGCTTCTTACGGGAGGTCGCGGCGCCGCGCGCCGACCAGCCGGTGGAAATCGTGCTGATCGTCCACGCCCCGGCCTGGGATACGGTGGCACCACTGCTGTCGTCCCTGCCTGCGAACCGGGTCGACGAGCAAGACATGCAGGCGGGGCGGCGGGTCTGGCAGCAACGCGGCGGCGAAGTGGTCCTGCGCAGTGACGAGCGTTCCCTGCGGTTGACCTTCGACACCTTTCACAATCCCGAGGGCGCCTTGACCGCGGACGCCCTCGAGAACGCCGCCGCGATCGTCTTGTGGGTCAGCGAGGAGCTCGCCTTCGAAGGTTTGGAACGCCTGCTCAAGGAACTCGAGGCGGCAGCTCCAGCCACGAGCCGCCTGCTGGTCGTCGGTGCTCTCGGAGCGCTGGCACGGGGACCCCGCTGGTCGGCGGCACCGACGGCTCCAGAATCGTTCGAAGAGTTGCTGTATGAACTATCCGAAGCCCGCGCCTGAAAGTCGCCGCCGATCAACCGGCGGCGGGCAGGAAGCTGTAGCCGATGCCGCGCTGGGTGATCAGGTAGGCCGGCTGGGTGGCGTCGGGTTCGATCTTCTTGCGCAGGCGATGAACGTGCACACGCAGGGTGTCTTCGAAGACTTCGTCGTTCGGCCAGATCCGCCGGAGCAGGTAATCGTTGGTCACCGTGCGCCGGGCACTGCGGATCAAGATGTGCAGCAGCTTGGTTTCGATCGGCGTCAGCGCCACCGCGCGGGACTCGACCCGCACTTCCTGGTGGAAGAAGTCGATCGCCAGCCGCTCGTCGATGACCGTCAGTGGAGCCAGAGCGAAAGAGAAGTCTCCGACGCGGCGCATGACCCGCTTCACCCGAGCCGCGAGCTCGAGGGGATGGAACGGCTTCGTCACGTAATCTTCGGCCAGCTCTTCGATCGCTTGGATTACCGTCTTCTGATCGTCCACCGCGGTCAGCAGCACGATCGGCAAGTCGCAGCGGCTTTGGATCTCGCGCGCCAGGGCCAAACCGTCCATCCCGGGCATCAAGATGTCGATGACCGCCATGTGAGGCAAGCCGTTCTTCTCGATCCAAGCCAGGGCCTCTTGCCCGGAACCGGCGGTGGCGATTTCGAAACCCTCGGGTTCGAGAGTCAAACGAACGAGCCGCTGGACGTCGGAATCGTCGTCGACGGCGAGAATACGCTGGGGCGATTGGGCCATGGTGGAAGGCTCGCTCAGGGCTCACAAGGGGGCATTTCGAACTCGGCGGAGTATAGCCGAGAGCATCCCGTCCGGAGCGTGCCGCTGTGACCGAGCCTGAAACCAAGCCCCCGAGCCTCGAGTGGTCGACCTTCTGGGCAGACCGCGTCGCCGCCTCGCGGGCGCCGTTCTGGATCACCGTCGCCGGCCTTGCCGTCGTGCTGGTGCTCACGGCATGGCCTTGGTTCCTGGCCACCCCGGGTGCCCCCGGGGGTTCCCCCGACGGCCCGGTCCAGCTGTCACCCAGCGCCCACGGCGCTCTCGCCACCTCGTTCATCGCGGCCCTGTGGCTGACGCTGTTCGCCTGGGTGAAGCAGCGAGCGGGACGCCGCGCCGACACGCTGATCCTGACCGCCGTCCTGCCCTGGGTGGCGGCCGGAGACGGCCTGCTGCTCCTACTGAGCTCGAACGGGGGCGCCGCGAGCCGGTTCGCCGCCGTGTCCCTCGGCACCGGCCTGGCGTTGGCCCTCGGTCTCGTCGCCGGCACCTGGGCCGCCCTGGTGGATGGTCGGGAGCTCAGCCGCCGCCCCTTCCTGTTCGCTACCGGCGCCGCCGCCGTGGGCTTCGGTGGCGCCTTGCTCGGCTACCTCGGCGCCGCCTCGGAGGCGCTGCTCGGCGCTCCCGGGGCGGTGCTGACTCGACCCTTCGAATTGCTGCCGATCGCCCTGCTCGTGATCGCCGGGGGCTTCCTCCTGCCGCGCCTCGAGCGCCGCCATCCGACCGTGCTCAATCGGGCGATCACGGTGTCCCTGGCCGCTTTCGCCGCCGCCCAGTGGCAGTCGGCGATCACCAGTCCCCTGCAACAGGACCCCCACGCGCTGGTCAGCCAGCTGCTGCCGCTGGTCGGTTACCTGATCCTGATCGCCGGCTTGCTGCTCGACCTGCGCCAGACGCTGGATCTTTCCGGCCTCGCCCTCCAGGAGGCGCGGCGCGTCAACGAGGCCCTGTGGGACAAGACTCTCGAAGTCCAGCGCATCGACCTCGCCTTGTCCGAACGCGAGCGCGAGAAGCGCACGGCCGAGGATCGCGTGCGGATGTTGGAGAAGGCGGTCGAGACCATGAGCCTCGGGCTCACCATCACCGACGCTCAGGGTTGCATCGTCTACGTCAATCCCGCCGACGCCGCGATGCACGCCTACCGGGTCGACGAGTTGATCGGTCAGCCCGCCAATCTGTTCGCCGCCGAGGCCGCCACCCTCGACCCCAGTCCCGAATCCGCGGGGGTCTGGAGCCGCGAGCGGTACAACCGCACCAAGGACGGCCGGGTGTTTCCGGTGCGCCTGGTTTCGGACGTGGTGCGCGACGAAGCCGGTCACCCGCTGGCCATGGTCTCGATTTCCGAGGACATCACCGAACGGCGCAACGCCCAGGAAGCCGTGGACCGTCGCGAGCGCATTCTCGAGGCCGTGGCCCTGGCGGCCGAACGGTTCCTGTTGAGCCCGCTGGCCTTCGATCCCGACCTCCGGGAAGTGCTCGGGGGCTTCGGCCTCGCCACCGAAGTGGACCGGGTCAGCCTGTCGATCTTCGCCCGCCATTCGACCGAGACCATCACTCATCATCGCTGGTCGGCGCGGCTCGAGCCCGCCATCCACGGCCTTCCGGAGACCTTCCGGTTGCCCGAGCGCTGGCGCCAGGCGCTGGCTCGCGGGGAAACCGTGGCCGGCTCCTTCGACACGCTGCCGGACGACGAACAACGCATTCTGTGGCCCCACCACATCGGTTCCCTCGCCGTGGTTCCGATCCAGGTCCAGCAGGCCCTGCGGGGCTTTCTGAGTCTCGAGACGGTGCGCCGCGATCGAACCTGGAGTTCGATCGAGCTCGAGGCTCTACGCACCGCCGCCTCCACCGTCGGCGCCGCGGTCAGCCAGCGCGAAGCTCAGGAGGCCTTGACCCAAAGCGAGGCGCAATACCGTCACCTGATCGAATCCGCCAGCGACTTGATCCAGAGCGTCGACAGCCGCGGCCAGATCGTCTTCGTCAACCGCGCGTGGCTCGACACCCTGGGGTACAGCCTGGAGGAGACCCGGGGCTTGTCGCTCGAGCGGGTCATCCGACCGCTCGAATGGCCCCACTGCATCGCCATCATGGAACGGCTCTTCGCCACCGGTGAGGCCGAACGGGTGGAGGTCGTGTTTCTGACCAAGAGCGGTCGGGAGATCGCCGTCGAAGGCAACGTCAGCGTGCTGCTCGACGAAGACGGCCAGCCGCGGGCGACGCTCAGCATCTTCCGCGACGTCAGTGAACGGCGCGTGGTGGACCAGATGAAGCAGGAGTTCGTGGCCACGGTCAGCCACGAGCTGCGCACGCCTCTGACCTCGGTCATCGGCTCCTTGGGCTTGCTGAAGAGCGGCCGGCTCGCCGGTCAACCGGAGCGGGCCGCCGAACTGCTCGAAGTGGCCCATCGCAACGGCGAGCGGCTGCTCAAGCTGATCAACGACCTGCTCGATCTCCAGAAGATGGCCGCCGGCGACCTCTCGCTCCACCTGGCGCCGGTGGACATCGAGCCGTTGGGGCGGGAGGCCATCGAGGCCATGAGCGGACTCGCCGAAAGCCTGGGCGTCGAACTGGTGCTCGAAACCGAATGGACCGAGAACCTGCGAGTGTTGACCGATCGTCTGCGTGCCGTCCAGGTGCTGACCAACTTGCTGTCGAACGCCATCAAGTTTTCTGCCCAAGGCGGCACGGTCACCTTGCGAATTCACCGCATCGAGGATCGGGTCGCCTTCTCGGTCATCGACCGCGGCCCGGGCATTCCGCCCGAGTTCCGCAAGCGCCTGTTCGAGAAGTTCGCCCAGGCAGACGGCTCCGCCACCCGGGCGGCCGGCGGCACCGGGCTCGGCCTGTCGATCGTCAAGACCCTGGTCGAGGGCCTGCTCGGTCAGATCGCGGTGGACTCCGAAGTCGGGCGCGGCACGACCTTCCGGGTCGAGCTGCCGATGGCCCCGGGAAAACCGGAGGAGAGCCGGTAGGCACGACGCCGGCGTCGCCCTAAGGCCGCGCGTACCACAACCGTTCGACTTCCTCGGCCAAGGTCAGCGGATCGAAGGGCTTGCCGATGACCGCCAGGGCCCCCAGCAGCTTGTACTGCTCGAGATCCGACGAAAAGACCCGGGCGGTCAAGAAGATTACCGGCGTGGTCCGCAGGGCCGGGAGCTCGCGCAGGGCCAGGAGGGTGGTCGGCCCGTCCATCTCCGGCAACATGATGTCGAGCAGGATGAGGTCGGGGACGAAATCGGAGGCCAGCTCCAGGGCCTCGCGGCCCGAGCCGGCAGTGGCCACCACGAAACCGCCGAGGCCTTCGAGCGCGGTCGAGGCGATCAACCGGATGTCCGGATCGTCTTCGACCAATAAGATTCGTTCGAGGTTTTCGCGGGGTCGGCCGGCGCTCGGCGGAGTTTCGGGAGCGTGCGCCACCTCTCTACTCTACACCGCACGCCCGCCCGCCGGTCGTCTCGAGTTCGCCTTCCCCGTAAGCTCAGACGTAAGGACGCGATGAAATCATCTCTTTGCGGGGGCTTAGGCCCCGCCCCTCGATAGACCCACTTGGGTGCTGTACCTCCCCGAATGCAGGACCTCGGGAGTCTCGAAACCGTTGTCGTAACGGCGAACACTGTGATGGAGACTCGCTCGTGATCCGGACTGCCAGCGCCCCCTTGTTCTTCGCCGGTGACACCTGGTCGGCGTCACCCCTCGTCGGCGGCCCGCCACCCTCGTTTCCCGAGGGTGCTGCCGATCGGGCGGATCGGCGACGTGCCGGCCCGGGCGCGAAGACGGTTCTGCTGGTCGACGACGACAGCATCCTGCGCGAAATCGTGCGGATCACCCTCGGCAGTCTCGATTGTCGCGTCATCGAATCCGCGGACGGCGAGGCCTGCCTCGAGGTGGCACGCGTCGCCCAGCCCGATCTCATCCTGCTCGACTGGATGTTGCCCTCCCGCACCGGCATCGAAGTCGCCGAGGCCCTGGGCCGCGATCCCGCCACCGCCGAAATCCCGATCGTCATGCTGACTTCGCGCGACGAAGCGAGCGACATTGCCCGCGGTCGTGAAGCCGGTGTCCGCTCCTACCTGGTCAAGCCCTTCAGCCCGCTCGAACTGCTGCACACCGTCGAAGAGATCCTGTCTTGAGCGATTCCCCACCGACGATCCTGGACGTTTCGACGAGTCCGACCCTGCAAGGAGACCTGGCCCACCGCCAGCTCCAGCTGTACGCTCGCGACCTCAAGACCTCCTACCAGGAAGCCAAGCTCCGCGCGACCGCCCTCGAAGAGGCCTACTTCGAGACCGTGCGCCGGCTGGTCGAAGCGTCGCAGGCTCGGGACTCGGAGACGGGCGCCCACCTCGAGCGGATGCAGCGCTACATCGCGGTGTTCGGCCGGTACCTCGGCTGGAGCGCGCAGCGCATCCACCAGACGTCCCTCGCGGCGTCCCTGCACGACATCGGCAAGATCGCCATCCCGGACGGCGTGCTGCGCAAGCGGGGTGCCCTCGACGAGACCGAATGGGCGCTGATGAAACGCCACACCGAGATCGGCGCCCGGCTGCTGGCCGGTTCACCTTCGCCGATTCTCCAAATCGCCGAGTCGATCGCTCGGACTCATCACGAACGCTGGGACGGCTCGGGGTACCCCCACGGTTTGGCCGCCATGGCGATCCCGATCGAAGGCCGGCTCGTGATGCTGGCGGACCAATACGACGCCCTGCGCTCCCCACGGTCTTACAAGGAGCCGCTCAGCCACTGCGAGACGGTCGCGATCCTGACCCGCGGCGACGGTCGCACCCGGCCCGAGCACTTCGACCCCGAGATCCTGACCCTTTTCTTGGAGCTCGAACACGAGTTCGAAGCGATCTACGATTCTTCGACCGATCAGCCCGAAGACGATATGTTCTGATCAGTTGGCCGCGGCTTCCTCGGAGTCGAGCAGAGGGCTGGCGACCTGCGCGGCGAGCAAGGGACGGACGCGGTCGAGTTCGACCCGCAACTGCCCCAGCAAGGCCTGACCCTCGTCGCGATGCCGGCCTTCGCGCGCCGCCCGTTCGAGCTCGCCGCACACCGCGGCGAAGCGCACGGCGCCCAGCTGGGCACTCGACCCTTTGAGCGAATGGGCCGCGAAGACCAGGCCGTCGGCATCGCCGGCGGCGAGGCGCTCCACGACCGCGGTCACCCGCGTGTCCACCTCGGCCAGGAAGCGGCCCACCAGGCTCGACACCAAGTCGACCTTCGAGCGGTCGCCCAGAATCCGCAAATGATCGAGCCGCTGGACGTCGAGAACTCGATCGCTCGCCGGTTCGCCGGGCGGATGCTCGGCCGTGGCCCGGCGCGCGGCCTCGGGCGAGCGGCACGCCGCCACCACGGATTGGAGCGACTCGAAGCGCAGCGGCTTCGACAAAAAACCGTCCATGCCCGCCCGGCGACAAGCCTCGCGGTCCGCGGGTTGGGTACTGGCGGTCAAGGCGACGATCTGGGGTCGGCGATCCGGCGGCAGCGAGGCCACGATTCCCCGTGCCACTTCCAGGCCATCGACCTCGGGTAGCTGCAGGTCGAGCAACACCAGATCGTACGTGTCGCGGCGCGCCGCGCCCAGGGCCTCGGCGCCGTCGGCCGCCAGATCGGTGGCACAGCCGAGGAGCGACAACATCCGCAGGGCCACCGTCCGGTTCAGCGGATCGTCTTCGGCCAGCAACACCCGCAGCTTCCGGCCCGGCCCCGCGACCGGCATCGGCAACCCGGTGCGCCGACCACCCGCCGCCGGGCGCGTGCGGGAAATCGCGGCCTCGAGCAACGAGCGCAGCCGAGAGAGGCGAATCGGCAGCTTGAAGGCGAGGGCACCGGGTGGCGGACGGACGGAGCGGGCACCGTTGCCGCCCGGAGTCAGCAACACCAGCGCTGGTCGCGTCTCGGCCGGCCACGCGCTCAAATCGGTGATCACCCGCTGGGCCGCCGCGATGCGCGACTCGAGGATGACCAAGTCCCACTTGGCGTCTCCGGAAGCCAGAGTCTCCGGATCCCCGGCCACGGCGACCAGCCCGAGAGCCCGGCCGTGGGCGACCAAGCAACGCCGCAGGGTCTCGGACGCCGCGATGATCAACAAGCGGCGTTCGACGAGCACCTCCGACAGGGGCTCGGGCGGCGGGCGAGTGTCGTCGTTGTCCTCGCCCGCCGGCAGGGTGAAGCGAAACACGCTGCCTTGGCCGACGGCGCTTTCGACCCAGATCCGCCCCCCCATCAGGTCGACCAACTGCCGGCAGATGGCGAGGCCCAAACCGGTGCCGCCGAAGCGGCGACTGGTGGTGACGTCGGCCTGAGAGTAAGCGTCGAAGATGCGGCCGATCCGGTCCTGGGCGATGCCGAGGCCGGTGTCGCGGACGGCGAACTCGAGCTCCCGCTCCGAACCGCCATGGTGGGAGACGCTCACCACCACCTCTCCGGCGGAGGTGAACTTCACCGCGTTGCCGACCAGATTGACGAGAATCTGCCGCAGCCGCGCGGCGTCGCTGAGCAGGGTGACCGGCACGTCGTCGGCCACCTCGTAGACGAGGTCGAGGGACTTGGCGCTCGCGCCGAGGGCACACAGGTCGAGCGCATCCTCGAGGCTTTCCCGCAGCCGCAGCGGTCCGATCTCGAGATCGAGGCGGCCCGCTTCGACTCGCGAGAGGTCGAGGCTGTCGTCGAGGATCTGCAGGAGCGAGGTGCCCCCGGCGCGCAGGGTTTCGAGCAATTCGCGCTGGTCGGCCGTGGGGTCGCTGCGCAGAAGGAGGTCGGCGGAACCGATCATGGCCGAGACCGGCGTGCGCAGGTCGTGGCTCATCATGGCCAGGAACTCGCTCTTGCGCCGACTCGCCACCTCGGCTGCATCGCGAGTGCGCTGCGCCTCGACCAATTCCGATTCAGCAGTCCGCAGGTTCGCTTCACACTCGGCCGCGCGCGCGGCGGCCCGCAGCTCCGCCCGGGCCGACCGGCCTGCACGCCTCGCGAACCCGATCGCGAGGACCGTGGCGCCAGCAGCCAGGCCCCAGCCCACCACCGTAACCAAGTCCTCTCCGACGAGCGCGAATCCCACCCATGGAACCGTAACGAAGAACACGGTAGTTCGCTTCGACCGAGCCTTTCGGTCTATCCAAATTGACCCCCAAGACTAACACAGGCCTCCGGCCAGACCGGCGCTTCCCGATCACCCGCGGCATGCCTTTTCGGGTTCTCGAAGCGTGGTACGTTCTCGCGATTCCAGGAAGGAGCTCCCATGCCACGTTTCCACCGTCTTCTCGCGTTGGCGGCCCTGGCCTGCCTGCCGGTCCTCTCGGGCCCCGCGCGCCTCTCCGCTCAGGAAGCAGCGGCGCCTTCCGCCCCCGAGGTAGCCTGGCAAACCGGACCAATCACCGCGCGGTTGTCCGACCAGGCCCAAGTCGAGGTCGCCGAGGGGTTCGCCTTCGCCGGCCCTGACGACACCCGGAAGATCCTCGAGGCCGGCGGCAACGTGCCCTCGGGTGAGGAGGTCGGCCTGCTGTCGCCGGTCAACCCCGAGGCCACCTGGTTCCTGCTGTTCGAATACCAAGCGACGGGCTACGTGGACGACTCCGACCGCGCCGAAATCGACGCCGACGGCCTCTTCGAGCAAATCAAGACGGGCACCGAAGAGGCCAACAAGATCCGCAAGGAACAGGGTTTCGCCCAGCTCCACCTGACCGGCTGGACGGAAGCCCCGCATTACGACAGCACCACCAACAACCTCGTTTGGGCGCTCGAAGCCCGGGACGACCAAGGCGGCAAGGTGGTCAACTACAACGTCCGCGTGCTCGGCCGGGAGGGCGTCACCTCGGCCACGCTGGTGGCGGACCCGGCGGACTTCGTTGCCTTGAAGCCCGAGGTCGAGCGTGTGCTGAGGGGATTGCAGTACCTGGATGGCAAGCGCTACGCCGATTTTCGTTCGGGAGACAAGCTCGCCGGCTACGGCCTGACCGCGCTCGTGGCCGGCGGCGCCGGTTTGGCCGCGGCCAAGCTGGGGCTTTTTGGAAAGCTCGGCAAGTTCCTCGCCGCCGCCTGGAAGGTCGTCCTGCTCGGGATCGTGGCCCTGGGCACCGCTCTCAAGAAGCTTTTCGGCCGCAAGTCCGCGGACTTCCAGCCGCCGCCACCCCCCGCCCCGGTGCCCTGAGGACTCGGCCGTGTGGGGACCGGGCGCCGTGTGGAGCGCTCTGCAGGAACTGTGGCCGGTCCTCGCCGGCCTCACGCTGCTCGAGGGGGTGACTTGGCTTGGCCCCCGGGACCACTTGGCCCAAGGCCTGTTCGGCGCCGGCCTCCGGCGACGCGGACCCGGCCTGCGCTGGGCCGCCCTAGGGCCGCTTGATCGGTCTCACCTCCTGCCGCTCGAGTGGGCGCTGCTCGGCCCCGAGCGGGTCTACATCCGCACCTTCGCCCAAGCTACGGGCGCCGGGCGCTTCCGCCTCGACCATCACACGGCGGTCGCCTACTCGGATCTGCTGACACTGCTGCCCACTTTGGACGGTTCCGAAGACGACCTGAGATTCCCCGACGGCACCTCCGTCCCGTGGCCCGCCCCGCCGGAGGGCTCAGAGTTCGGACCGCGGATTCGCGAGTTGGCCCGCCTGGAACTGGCGGCGCGCCGTCGCGCTCTCGAGTCGGCCCTCGGGGCGCGGTTCGACGAGAGCGCCCTCCGGCACCGGAGTTCGGCCCTCGGGTGGCCCTGGGCGCTGCTCCGGACCTCCGTCGCCACCGCCTTCACCGGCGTTCTCCTAGCCCCCTTCGTGCTCTACAAACCGGGCGTGCCGGTGACGCTCGCCTGGCCCCTCGTCGCCGGTTTCTTCGCCCTCCACCTGGGCACCGCGGTGGCCGGGGAGCTGACCCAACGCCGCCTGGTAAACCAGCACCTGCCGACACCGCGGGGCGCCCGACTCGGCCTGTGGCTGTACCCACCGGCCAATCTCCGGGCCGTCACCACGTTGTCGAAGCACTTGGCCTGGGATCTCGATCTCCTCGCCGTCCTCGCCGCCGAGGGCGCTCCCGGCGAGCTCGAAGCCGCCCTGGCGAGCGAGTTCCACGGAATCGCCATGGCTCTCGCCGACCCCGCGGGCGACGACGACTGGCGGGCCGCTTGGAGCCTACGCCGCGCGGCCCTCGAGGCTCTCATGGCCCGTCTGGGTCTCGACCGTGACCGCCTGCTCGCTCCGCCCGAACGCAGTGATCCGCAGGCCAGCCACTATTGCCCGTTTTGTGACGGCGAGTTCTTGCCCGGCCCGACGGAGTGCCCGGCTTGTCGCGCCACTCTGCGGCCCTTGGCACCGGCTCAGCCGACCGGCACGAAGCAGCCGCGGAGCCGCCGCAAAAGCCCCAAGTTGTAACCCAGTCGTTGGCCGTCCTCATAGCCGCGGCGGTAGTCGCCGCTCTCCCCGCTCTTCGAGTCGGGGTAGAACCCTTCCGAGAGCAAGCCGTCACAACCCGCGTAGTAGCGCGAGCGCACGCGCTCCATGCCGGCCGCGAAGCCGGCCAAGTACTCCGGATTCGAACGCAGCTGATCCTGAAAACGCGCCGCCTCTTCGATCGCGCGGTCGATCCGCTCCTGCACCGCGACGTTGACCTGGGCCGCCTTCCAAACTTGGTACTCGGCCAAGGTCTCGTCGTAATCCTTGGGGTAGCTGGCCCGAACTCGGCCGTTCCAGAGCTTCGAGCCCCGCACCGAACGCTCGTCGTCGAAGGGAGTTACCAGGGTGTCGAGCACCGAGGCCCGCTCCCCTTCCCCCTTGGCCGGCACCTTCAACTGGGCCTTGCACTCGAGTTCGTCATATAAAGTGAACGGCCCGTCGCGGCGCTCGACCAGGATCGGCTCGACCAAATCCAGGAACACGTCCACGCGGTTGCGTTTGACGTCCACTCGCTCCACCCGCGCCAGCTCGCCCGCGGCGAACCGGTGACTGCCCGAGCCCGTGGTCTTGCCGCCGATCGTCAAGTCGTTGTCGTTGTAGATCCCCGCACAATCCGAAGCCAGAGGCACTTCGACGACCACGAACGCCCCGCGAAACCGGCCGTTCAGGGTGTCTTCGACATCGGCAGCGAGCGGAAGGGTGAGGCAGAAGCTCAGTGTCCAGATGAGTTTGTGCATGGCCAGTCAGTATAGCTGGACGGCTACGGCAGTCCACTTCCCCCTATCCCGGGGGCGGGTTCGAGGGCGGTGGAGAGAGGGGGCTAGGGGGTGAGGTTCCGGCGAACGCGCCTGCTTCACTCGCACACGAGCGCCCGTGCCGCCGACTCCAAATCCCGCCAGATGGGCTCGGTCTTGGCTCGCGGCGACAGCAAGAGCGTCACCGCGTGTCGTTTCGCCTTCACACACTCGCGGCTCTCGATCACCACGTTGAGCGTGATCGGCAGCCCCGTCGTGAAGGCATCGATACTGAAAATCCGACCGGTCAGCCCCGCCGAACCGTCCGCGACCAGCTCGGCACGAAACTGACTCGATTCGAACCGATCTTCGTCGCCACCGACCGCCTCGGAAAGGACAAGAAAGTAGGTCGTCAAGGCGTTTTCGAGCGTCGCGGCGTCGAGCGCTGGCTTCTCGGTGAGCCACCAAACGATGACGTAGGACCAATAGCCGGGCTCGGTGGGTTTCGACCAACCCGGAGCGAAGCGCAGCTCTTCGAAGCCGCGGTAGGTCAGCTGGGGCGCGAAGGAGAGGGGGAACGGAATGGACTCCTGGCCCCACCCTTCCGGAACGGGCCATTGAATCCCCTCCGCCGGGTCCGCCGGCGGCACCGGCACCTGCGGCTCCTGGGCGCTGGGACGAGCGGCGAGAAGCAAGGCGAGCAGGATGCCGGTGGTTGAGGTGAGGGTGCGCACTGGCCGGGGAGTATAAGGGCCAGAGGCCGGGCCATCGCCCCCCCCGCGAGCGACCGAATTCGCTCGCTACATTTAAACGTCCCTGACGGGACGAATAAGCATCCATTTCTCGTCGTTTTCCGCTGATTTACGTAGGGGCGCTGCTTGCCGCGCCCCTCGACCGCGGGGATCACACCGGCCAGGCCCGCACCCGCACCAGACCACTCGCCAGCAGAGCCGTCATGTCGCGGTCGCGCGCGAGCAGGAAGCAGTCGTTTTCCTCGGCCAGAACCACGACAATACAGTCGACCGTCGAGCGGATGGTGATCCCGCGAGAGCGTAAGGCGCGAAAAACTTCCGCCGCGCGAAAGTAAGTCTCGCTATTGGGCTCGACCCAGTGGAGCTGTCGGAAGTGGTCCTCCGCTTCCGCGACTCGAGACTTCAGACCCTGACAAACCTCGGCAGCGACCAATCCACAAGTCGCAATCGGCATTTCCAGGCGCAGCAAGTCGTCCAAAGCCCGCGCTTCCGCCGAATCATGACGGTTCAGGAAGTCAGCCCAGACCGAGGAATCCACCAGCGTGTTCACGGCTCTGTCCGGGGTGTCCGCCCTCGCAACTCGTCGAGGTTCCCCTCCCAGCCGATGCCCTTGAACTCGCGGAAACCCGCGTAAACGTGCTTTCGCCCCATTTGCCGCAGGGCCTCGTTCACAACGTCGGTCTTGGTCTTGCCCGGCATCGCCGCCTGGGCGGCTTCGAGCGCTTGGTTGTCCAGGTTGAGGGTCGTTCGCATGATCTGCACCTCGATACAGATCCTAATGCAGACGGAAGACCGCCGAGGAATCGGTAGTACGCTCTTCTTCAAATGTCCGAACCTCTCCCCCGCCCCACCCGCCCGTCGCTCGCCGCGCGCATTCCTCCCGGCGGTACGTCCGATCCGGACGAGATCCTCGATCTGTTCCTGGCCTGGGTGTCGGATCTCGGCTTGACGCTCTACCCGGCCCAGGAAGAGGCGCTGCTCGAGCTGCTGGCGGGCAAACACGTCATTCTGAACACCCCCACGGGTTCGGGTAAGTCACTGGTGGCGCTGGGGTTGCACTTCAAGGGCCTGTGCGAGGGCACGACGTCTTTCTACACCTCGCCGATCAAGGCTCTCGCCTCTGAGAAGTTCTTCTCGCTGTGTGAGGACTTGGGACCCGAGGAAGTCGGCATGCTGACCGGGGACGCCTCGATCAACCCCGACGGCCGGGTGTTGTGCTGCACGGCCGAGGTGCTGTCCAACATGTGCCTGCGCCGCGGACCCGGACTCGAGGCGCCGGCCGTCGTCATGGACGAGTTCCACTACTACTCGGATCGCGATCGTGGTGTCGCCTGGCAAATCCCGCTGATTACCCAGCCGAAGACGCAGTTCCTCTTGATGTCCGCCACACTCGGTGACGTCTCAGGGATCGCCGAGAAGCTGAAAGCCGCGACCGGTCGCGAGGTGGCCTGGATTCACTCCGTGGACCGCCCGGTGCCGCTCGACTACGAGTACCGGGAGACGCCGCTGCACGAGACGATCGGGGACCTGCTGGCGGCCGGCAAGGCGCCGATCTACATCGTCAACTTCACGCAACGCGAGTGCGCCGAGCTCGCCCAAGCGCTGACCAGCTCGCAGATCGCCCCCCGCGAGCGGCGCGACGCGATCAAGGAAGCGCTCTACGGCGCCCGGCTCGACACGCCCTACGGCAAGGAGTTCCGACGCTTCCTGTCCTTCGGCATCGGCGTGCACCACGCGGGCCTGCTGCCGAAGTACCGGCTGCTTGTCGAGCAACTTTCCCAACGCGGGCTACTGCCGGTGATCGCGGGCACGGACACGCTCGGCGTGGGCGTCAACATCCCCATCCGCACGGTGCTGTTCACCAAGCTCGCCAAGTTCGACGGCAAGAAGGTCACCATGCTCGCCGTGCGCGACTTCCAGCAGATCGCCGGGCGGGCCGGTCGCAAGGGATTCGACGACCGCGGCAGCGTCGTGGCCCAGGCCCCGGAGTCGGTGATCGAAAAGAAGGCTGCCGCAGCTAAGGGCAAGAAGAAGCCCCCCGGGAAGCCGAAGCCCCAGGGCAAGCCGGGCGGACGGCCGGGAGAGGGCGCCCAGGCCGAGGTGATCTGGACCGAGGACCACTTCGAGAAGCTGCGCACGCGTTCGCCGGAGACCCTCCAGAGCCGCTTCCGGATCACCCACGGTCTGGTCTTGATGTTGCTCCAGCGAGACGCCGAACTCGACGACCCGAATGCGCGGAACTTCGACTCCCTCCGCCAGCTGATCGCCGCGAGCCACGAGGACGACCTCTCGAAGGCCCGCCACCTCGCCCACGCCGCGGCCCTAGTGCGCTCGATGAACCGCGCCGGCATTCTCGAGCTGAAGCGGGACACGGTGACGGCGTACCGCTGGGTGGTGGTATCGCCCAATTTCCAGTGGGACTTCTCGCTTTTCCAGGCTCTGGCGTTGTTCCTGATCGAAACGCTGCCGCTGCTCGATCCCCAGGACATGGACTACGCCCTCGATCTCGTCACGCTGGTCGAGTCGATCCTCGAAGACCCGGACGTGATTCTGCGCAAGCAAACCGAACGCGAGCGGCAGAAACGGTATCTCGAACTCAAAGCCGAGGGCGCCGACTACGACTTTCTGCGTTCCGAGCTCGACGAAGTCTCCCACCCGAAACCCAACGCCGACTTCCTCTTCGGCGCCTTCGAGCGCTTCCGCCACGCCCACCCCTGGGTCGGCGGTCGCGACCTCCACCCCAAGGCGATCGGCCGCGACATGCTGGAGCGCTTCCTCGGCTTCGGCGAGTACGTCCGCCACCTCGGCATTCAGCGGAGCGAGGGCATTCTGCTGCGTTACCTCTCGCAGCTCTACAAGACGCTGGTGCAAACCGTGCCCGACCTCGCCAAGACGCAGGAAGTCGAAGACGTCATCGGCTTCTTCCGCACGCTCCTCGAGCGCACCGACACCTCACTGCTCGAAGAGTGGGAAAGCCTCCGCCACCCCGAGCTCCTCACCGACCAAAACCGCCATCAGAAGGTCGAAGCCCGCTGGATCACCGAGCTTGCCAGCGACTCGAAGCTCCTCGCCGCCCGCGTGCGCACGGAGCTGCACTTACTCGTCAAAGCCCTCGCCGAAAGAAACTGGGAAGACGCCGCCGCCGCCGTGGTGCAAAACGCCGAAGACCCCTGGGACGAACGCCGCTTCGAAACCGCCATGGCGCCTTTCTGGGAAGACTGGGGAGACCTCGTCGCCACCGCCGAAGCCCGGCGGCACAAGTGGACGACCATCAAGAAAGTCGGCGAGCGCGAGTGGGAGGTCGAGCAGGTGCTCCTGGCCTGGGGGCGGGGCGAGGAGGCGGGGGAAGTACTCGAGACCGGCTGGGCGGTGCGGGGGCGGGTGGATTTGAGCGGGGCTCGGGAGGTGGAGGGGGCGCTCGTGG
>JANRLG010000172.1:0-17324 GCA_033762835.1 Thermoanaerobaculia bacterium | reverse complement strand
CGAGGTCGGTGGCCAGGGGCGCTTCGATGCCGAGGGCCAAGTCGACGTCGTCGCCGCCCGGGGCGAACCGCGGGCCGGTTTCGAGGGTCAAGATCGGAGCGTCGAGTCGCCGGCCGCGGGTCGCGGCCAGCTCGCGGGCTGCGGCGGCCCACTCGGCCTCGACCGCGAGGCGCAGAACCGACGGCCGAGCCGCGGCCAGCACGTGGTTCAAATCGAGCTCCGGCGGCGAGGCCGTGAGGACGAGCAAGGTCAGGGCAATGGGCAACATGGATCCTCCCGCTAGTGGTGTGAGGCGCAAAATGGCTTGTCTTTTGCGCTCGGGCTGATCGGTGGATCAGCGGCTCGGCCTGCCTGGGGGGCGCAGTAAGCACCGCTCCTACCTCGGACGAGGCCAGCGAATCTCGCTCCGTAGGGGCGCTGCTTGCTGCGCCCTTCCCCTTTGGAAGCGACGGGGGCTCAGGTTTTGGGCGGGAAGATTTCGGGAGGAAAGGCGAGCTCGAGAGGAGTGAAGGCAGCGTTGAGACGGCGCTCGGGAGTCAGCCCGAGGGGCTTCAGGACCGGCGGACCGACTTCGAGAGGCACCACCGTGCAGCCGTCGAGGCAGGCCAGATGGCACATCGGCGGGCAGTCACCGCCCTCGTCTTCCGGGCAGGCATCCACCACACTGGTCCCCACGGCGAGGGACGCGAGCAGCAGCAGGAAGACGGCGATCCACTTCACAACGGGCACGGTATCACGGCGCGTTCGCGATTGACTTCGTCCCGTATCTGCCGCTACATTTTGGGCAAATCAAGTCATCTTCCTCTTGCGGAAGGAGGCCTTTCATGTCCTCGACCCGTCGGGCCTGGGGTTTCGTCACTCGTCTGGCCACCCTCGGCGCTTTGGCCTGCGCCACCATGAGCGACGCCGACCCCGCCAAGCCGGCCCCCGGTGTCGCGCGGAAGCCGCCTTACGAGCTGACCGAGAACCGGCCGCGCTGCAACCACTACAACCCGCAGCGCCAGGCCTTCTTCGGCACCACCCACTTGCACACCGGTTTGTCGTTCGACGCCAGCATCCGGTTCGTCGACTACGCCAACGGCAACAACCCCCGCGGCGCGTATCAGTTTGCCAAACAGAAGGCGCCGATCAACATCCCCGAACCCTCGGGCCTCCAGCCGAAGCCACGGGGGAGCTGCCAAGACCCGGCGACCCCGAGTCTCGACGGCCCGAGCCGGACGCCGTGTGTCGACGAGCCGCTCGATTGGGGAGCGGTGACCGACCACTCCGAGCACTTCGGGGTCATGGGTTTTTGCAAGAACTTGGGCGGTAAGTACCTGTCCGAGAGCCTGTCGATGGAGTGCCGCATGCTGAACGGCTTCTTCTACGAGCCGCTCAAGACCCTGAACCCGGGGTTCGGCAAGACCATGGCGTCGAACGCCTTCACCCAGCTCACTCTCACCAACCTGGGGGCGATCAGCCAGAACACCAATCTGCCGGTGTGCAACAACCATCCGGAACTCTGCGCCAAGGCCGAGATGGAGGTCTGGAGCGAGGTCCAGGCCGCGGCCGAGGAAGCCTACGATCGCAGCGAGGAGTGCTCCTTCACGAGCTTCGTGGCCTACGAGAACGCCTCGACGCCGCTGCTCAACAACTGGCACCGCAACGTGATCTTCCGTAACGACCGCGTCGTCAAGACTCCGGTCAACGCCCTCGACATGGCGGTCGTGGTCAACAAGGACCCCTTGAAGGACCCCGTCGACACCCTGCTCGCCGTCGTACCGGACGAGCCGCGCGTGTGGCCGGTACCGCCGGGCACGAAGGTCAACCATCCGCTGCCCCAACCCTTCTGGAACAAGCTCGAGGAAGACTGCACGAAGGGCAAGAACGTCACGCCGGGCCTGGCCACCCGCTGCGACTTCATCACCATTCCCCACAACTCGAACCTCGGGGGCGGGGTGATCGCCGACGGTAAGACGATCTTCCCGCCGATGTTCCTCGATCCGTACAACACGGCCGACGCCAAACGGCACCTCGAGATGGAGCCCCTGGTCGAGATCTACCAAGACAAAGGCGCCAGCGAGTGCCGGTACGACCCGCGCTACCTCGCCGGCACCAACACCATCGACGAGTTCTGTGCCTTCGAGATTCTCGACAGCAAGAGCTTGGGCTCGGCCTCGGGGGTGGGCTCGGGTGGTGGCGGCGCCGCCGCGCCGCCGGACACCTGGGCGGACCGGGCCTATGTGCGGAACGTCTGGAAGGACGGCATCCAGTACGCCGCGAAGAATACCTTCGACGGCATCAACCCCTTCAAGATGGGCGTCGTCTCGGCGTCCGACTCCCACACCGGAGTCATGGGCTGGCATCCTGAAACCGACCAGTGGCCGGGTCACCTGGGCATCGACGACGCGTTCCCGATGGCGGACTCTTCGTCGATCCAGAACAGCACCGGCGGCCCGTCGGTCGTGTGGGCCGAGGAAAACACCCGCGATTCGATCTTCGAGGCCTTGAAGCGCAAGGAAACCTACGGCACCAGCGGTCCGCGGATGAAGGTGCGCTTCTTCGGCGGCTGGAATTACCCGGCCGATGCCTGCAGCAAGGACCACGTCGCCATCGGTTACCAGGGTGGCGTGCCGATGGGCGGCGACTTACCCACTCGCGCCTCCGGCGCGGGCGCCCCGACCTTCATCACCTCCGCCATCTGGGACGGCAAGATCGGGACCAAACTGGAGCAGATCCAGATCATCAAGGGTTGGGTCGATGGCAAGGGCAACAGCCACGAGCGCGTCTATACCGTGGTCGGGGACCCGGGCAGCCCCTTGAACCCGCAGGCGGCGATCGACCCGAGCACCTGCAAGGCCAAGCCGGATCTCGGCACCGAGCGGCTGTGCACCGTGTGGAAGGACCCGGACTTCGACCCCAACGAGCACGCTTTCTACTACGTCCGGGTGCTCGAGCAACCGGTCTGCCGCTACAGCACGTTGTGGTGCCGAAACTGGATCCGTGTCGATCCCTTGGACACCGACACCTGCAACAGCCAACTCGCAGCGCTCCAACAGGGCAACGCGGCCGAAAGAGCCCGGGCCTCCCACGGCGCCAAGTGTTGCTCGAATCAGACCACCGAGCCCTTCGTCCAGCCGGTGATTCAGGAACGGGCTTGGACGTCGCCGATCTGGTACGAGCCGGTGACCCGGTCCGCCGCGAAATGAAGCTCCGGCAGTGGCTTCCGGCCCCGGCGCTGCACATGTTGGCGCTCGGGGCCGGGCTCTTCGCCGCGCTCGAGCTGCGCGGCGGAGCCTTCCTCGCCCAAAAGCCGCGCGTCGAGATCCCCGCTCATCGCTTCGAGCAGATGGTGACGGAGTTTCGCGCCGACACCGGCCGCGGCCCCACCCGCGAGGAATGGGCGCAGATGCTCGATCTGCTAGTCGACGACGAAATTCTCTTCCAGTATGCCCTCGCCCTCGGCCTGCACGAAAATTCCGCCGCCCAGTCCCGCCTGGCGCAGATCGCCGAGTTCGTCGAGGCCAATCCCCACGGTCACGAGCCGAGCCCCGCGGAGCTGGCCGGCGCTGCCATGGAGCTCGGCTTACACGAGGGCGACCTGGTCGTCCGGCGCATTCTCGTCGACAGTGCCCGGCGACTGATCCGCGGTGTCGTCTTGCTGCAACAGCCGACGCCCGAGTTGGTCGAGCAGTACTACGCCGCCCACGCGGCAGACTTCACCTCGCCGGCGCGCATCCGCCTGTCTCAGGTGGCGATCAACGGCTTCGTCCACAGCGACTCGGCGGCCCGCGCGGAGCGGCTGCTCGCGCGCATCCAAGCGCAGAAGCTCGGCCTCGACGCCGCCCTCGCGCTCGCCGATGAA
The DNA here is from genome assembly GCA_033762835.1 of Thermoanaerobaculia bacterium. Lineage (GTDB taxonomy): Bacteria > Acidobacteriota > Thermoanaerobaculia > Multivoradales > DATKCC01 > JANRLG01. The sequence continues at coordinate 13,480 of JANRLG010000172.1, read as the reverse complement.
ACCCCGGCGCCGGTGCACTTGGGGCTCCAGAACCAGCAGAGCCTGGCCGGTGAATTCGGCAGCGACTTCGCCGCCACCGTGATGACGTTGCGCCCCGGCGGCGGATTCACCGTCGTGCCCTCGGACTACGGCCACCATCTGGTCTGGATCCACGAGTACGAGGCGGCGCGGGTGCCGCCCCTCGAGGCCGTGCGCGACGCGGTGACCGGAGCGTTGCTCCAGAAGCTGGCCGACGATTGGCTCCGCCTGCGGCTGCGGGAGCTGCGCGGCGAGTTCGACATCGTGCTGCCCCCGGGGGTGTCGTGACCTTTCGGCGGCTCGCGTGGGTTTTGCTCTTCGCCGCCGCAGCGCCGCTGTCGGCCCACCAATTCGCGCCCGCCCTCCTGGAGATCGAGGAGCTGGCCGGAAACGAAGCGGCGGTGCGCTGGAAGCAGCCGGCGGTGCGCGTCCAGGGCAGTCAGCTGCGGCCGATTCTGCCGGTCGAGTGTGAAGGCCTCGGCGACCCGGAAGTCCAGCAGGAAGGCACCGGCATCCGCGCCCGGTGGCGCATGCGCTGCCCCGGGGGCCTCGCGGGCAAGTCGGTCGGCGTCGAGGGCATCGCCGGTAGCCAGGCCGACGTGTTGCTGCGTATCACCCTGCGCGACGGCCGCCAGCTGCGCCACGTGCTCAAGGCCGAGGCCCCGAGCTTCACGATCGCGGCCGACGGCCGCCCCGGCGGCGTGGTCCGGGACTACGCCCGGCTGGGGATCGAACACATCCTGCTCGGCTGGGACCATCTGCTGTTCGTTCTGGCCCTGGTGCTCCTGATCGGCTGGGGGCGGTCGCTGCTGTGGACGATCACCGCCTTCACCGCCGGCCACAGCGTCACTCTGGCCTTGGCCGCCCTCGGCGTCGTGCACGTGCCCCACGGGCCGATCGAGGCCGCCATCGCGTTGTCGATCTATTTTCTGGCGGTCGAGCTGGTGCGCGCCCACCGCGACGAGCGGACGCTCACACAGCGGGCGCCGTGGGTGGTCGCCGCCGGTTTCGGCCTCCTCCACGGGCTCGGCTTCGCCGGGGCCCTGGCCGAGGTCGGGCTGCCCACGGCCGAGATTCCCCTGGCACTGTTCGCCTTCAACCTCGGGATCGAGCTCGGGCAGCTGGCCTTCGTCGCCCTCGTGCTCCTGGTCACCTGGGTCGTCACGCGGATGCCCGTCCCCTGGCCGCGCTGGGTGCGCTCCGCCCCGGCCTACGGCATCGGTACGCTGGCCGTGTTCTGGTTCCTGCAGCGGGCGATCGCGGCCCTGTGAAGCGGCATCACCGGCGCCAAAGCATTCGACCCAGAAGCGGCGTGAAAAGACTTGCCACGAGCGCCGGCCAGAGTAGCAGGAGGTCGATTCGGATGTTCTAGACGGGATAACTCGGATCGTTCGTGACCCGACTCGGGCCCGGTGGCGACACCCAGAGCAGCAGAAAAAGAAACGGGATCGGCATCGGAGTGGACCTCCTTGAAGAGTATTCGCAGGGAATTGTACACAATGGGAAACGGCGCCTGTCTCCGGCCTAATTCGAGGCAATCTTGACCATGGGCTCGTGACCATGAGACAGTCTGCCCCATGAGCACCTTCGCCAAAACCATCGCCGCCGGAGACTTCAAGACGCGCTGCCTGGCCCTCCTCGACGAGGTGGCCATAACCCGCTTGCCGCTCGTCGTGACCAAACGCGGCAAACCCGTAGCGCGCTTGGTGCCGGTCACCGACGATCCCCCGGCCGACTTGGTTGGTAGCGTGCGCTATGCCTCAGAAGAAGATCTGCTGGCACCCGTTGGCGAGCGCTGGGACGCTGAGCAGTGATCGTCCTGGACACGCACGTTTGGCTCTGGTGGGTCAGCGACCCCGGGATGCTCTCGCCCCCCGCACGCCGGGCGCTCGAGTACTCGAAGAGACTGGGCCTCTGCCCCATCAGCTGCTGGGAGATCGCCACCAAGGTCTCCCAAGGACGCCTCGAGCTTGACCGAGACGTCGGCCTTTGGGTGACCCAAGCGCTCGCTCGCCCGGCCCTCGAGCTCCTGCCGATTACCGCCGAGATCGCCGTCGCGGCGGGCCGGCTGGGCACCGAGGGACTCCATGGCGACCCAGCAGACCGGCTGATCGTCGCCACCGCCCGCCAAAATGGGGTCCCCCTGGTCACCAAGGACGCCGCACTACGAGCCTTCAGTGGGGTGGAGACGATCTGGTAGGAATCCAGGTTCCTTCGTGCCCGCCTACTTCGGCGCGATCTTCAGATGGACCTCGTTTACCGCCATCAGCGCGGCCGAGCCGTAGAGCGGGTGGTACTCCGCCACCATCTCGCCGTTCTGAATGACGGGATCCGTCGCCACCAGGGCTTCCGCTTCGGCTTGGGTCTCGACGGCGAGAATGAACAGGCCGCGCCAGTCGCTCTTCTCGTTGAAGGGCCCGGCGAAGGCGAGCTTGCCCTCACCGGCGAGGCGCTCCATGTTGGCGAAGTGCCCCTTGAACATCTCGGCTCGCGCAGGCCCGTCGGGCACCCGCTTTGGACCGGTCTTCAGAATCACCAGCACGTACTTCCGCATGCCCCGCTCGTCGGCCCCGAACTTCTTCGCCAAGACGGGATCGGCCACGGAAGCCGGGCTCGGCTCCTGGGCGGACAAGGACCACGAACTCACGACGAGGCCGAGTAGGCCGACAGCGACCTTAAAGCGCATGATTTTCTCCTGCGCCGATTCGGCCCCTCGGCACCGGCGATCCGGCGCCGGGGGCTCGGCGACGGGCCCTATTGTAGGACCACGAGAACCACGCGGCGGTTCTGACCGCGACCTTCGCGGGTCGAATTGTCGGCCACGGGCTCACTCTCGCCGTAGGAGATGATGTTCATCCGGTGCAGGGGGAACTTGTGGGTACGGCTCAGGTAGTTGCGCACCGCCTCGGCACGCTCGAGGCCCAGCTCCTCGTTGTACTCGTCGCGGCCCACGGAGTCCGTGTGCCCCTGGATCTCCAAGTACACGCTCTTGTTGTCGGCGGCCAGCTTGGCGGCGAACTCGTCGAGGGCGGTCTTGGCCTCGGGCGACAACTCGGCGGCATTGAAGCCGAAACGGACCTTGTCGTCGGTCAGGACGGACTCGTAGAGGAACTTCCCCTCGGCGAGCTTGCCGGCTTCCTGGGCGCGGACGAGGGCTTCCTGGGAGGTCTTCGAGGCCGCGGCGGTGGCTTGCTCGTTCTTGCCGACGCGCTCCTGGGTTTCGGTCACGCGGGCGTCGGTCTTCCGGATCGCCTGCTGATTCTCTTCGACCTGCTTCTCGACGCCATCCACGCGCGTGTGCACGGCTCCGGTCTGTTGCGCCACGTACTTCTTGGTCGCACAGCCGCCGGAAACGAGGGCGAATCCGGCAACGAGTGCGAGTAGGGCGAGAGGGGTTTTCTTCATGGGTTCTCCTTGACCGGGAGCCCGAGGTCGGATGCTCCCATAGCTTATAGCCAATATTCTATCACTTCTTCGGGCGACTGGGCGAGAGCGGAGCCGTGCCGCGGTAGCCGCGCCGGTGGGTGAGCAGGAACGTTCCGCGCCGGACGATCTCCACTTTGATCTCATGATCCGCCTTGGGGCCTTCCGCCCGAGTGCCCACGGAGATCACGTAACGCTGCCGGAGATCCATCAGGATGCCCTGAACGGCCGCCGTCAGCTCCTCGGCGTCGGCGGCCTGGAAGTAACGTCCGCCGCTCCGGGCGGCCAAATTCTGCAGCAGGTCGGCGTAGAGATAGGGGCCGTCAGGGTCCCGTTCGGTCGGCTCGCGGCGCGGTGCGCCGAGGGCGTCGAGCCCCAGGATGTAGACCGGCAGGCGGGCACCGCGGACGATTTCGACCGCCTCGGCCGGAGTGATGCGGCTCGAATTGTCATGGCCGTCGGTCACCAGGATGGCGACCCGGTTGCCCACCGCCGAGTTCTCCGAGATCTCCGGCAACCAGGCCACGGCGTCGTGCAGGGAGGTCGTGCCGTAACCTTGCCAAAGCTCCATGGCCTCCGCCAACGCCGCCTTGTCACCGGTGTAGGGAACTTCGACCTGCAACCGCTCCCCCGCGAAGGTGGCGATGGCGAACTCGTCGTCCGGGCCGGCGGCGGCGAGCAACGAGCCGAGGGCCTCCCGGCTGGCCTCGAGTTTGCCGCCGTTCGCCATGCTGCCCGAAAGATCCTGGAGGAACACGATCGACACCGGGGCATCCACCCCGCGGTCCACGGCCTCGATGCGCACCGACTGGCCATCGATCAGCAGCCGGAAGTCCTCGCGCTCCAAGCCGTCCACGTAACGCCCCGACTCGGTCCGGACGATGACCGGGACGAGCAGCGACGACACCGCCACGGTGGCCTCGAAACGCGGCGGCGGCGCCTGGGCCGCGAGGGTGGAAGTCACTCCCAGGCAAAGCAGCAGAGCCGAGCGGCGCAGGTCCATCCGTCCGATTATGGGGGAGCCGGCGGTGTTAGCCTAGTCCGACCGGGGAAATCTTCCCTGACGGAGACCTCCGCCCATGAACACCATCAACATTCGCAACATCTCCATCAAGTGCGGCAACTGCAACACTTACCAGACCCTTACGGCGTACTCCCGGCGCGAGGAATGGAACGTCTACACCTACGAGTGTGAGAACGACACCTGCAATCCGACGGTGACCCGGACGCTCGTGGAGGTACCGGTGGATCTCGATGAGTTCGCGAACCGGGACCCGAATTGGCGCGGGGGGAAGATCCACGCCGGCGGCGAGTAGCCTCGCTCACGGCGCCGACCTCGTCCACTTCGTCCACTGTCCATGTTAACTTTCCGCTTCGACCTGACCCCTTCTACGAGGCCAACCCCATGAGCCAGAAGATCGTCCACATCGTGGGCACCGGCACGATCGGCGAGCCCCTGATCGGCCTTTTTTGTGACTTCCGCGAGCAGATGGGTATCGACGAAGTCACCTTCCACAAACGCACCGCTCTGACTTCCGACCGCGCCAAGATTCGCAATCTCATGGCCCGCGGCGCCAAGCTGGCCGCTGATCCGGACGCCCGCGACAGCTTCGAGGCGATCAGCCACCCGGTGTCCTACGACACGCGGGAAGCCCTCGAGCGGGCCACCGTGGTCATCGACTGCACGCCCGCCGGCAACAAGATGAAGGAGCAGTACTACCAGCACCTGAAGGGTCCCAAGGGCTTCCTCGCCCAAGGCAGCGAATTCGGCTTCGGCAAGCCCTATGCGCGCGGGATCAACGACGAGGCGCTGGTACCCGGGGACGACCGCTTCCTGCTGATCGTTTCGTGCAACACCCACAACATCACGACGCTGCTCAAAACCGTGGCCGACGAACACTGGGACCCGAAGTCCGACGGCGGCACGCCCGGGCTCTCCCGGCCGGCGATGGCGGAGGACTTCAACCTCGAGCGCGGCCTGTTCGTGTGCATGCGGCGCGCGAACGACGTCACCCAGGTCGAGAGCTTCGTGCCGGCGCCCCAGGTGGGTACTCACAAGGACACCGAATTCGGCACCCACCATGCGCGCGACGCCCACAGCCTGTTCGAGACCCTGGGCATGAAGCTCGACCTGTTCAGCTCCGCGGTCAAGCTGAACACCCAGTACATGCACTCGATGTGGTTCCACATGATCACCCAACGGGACGTCACCAAGGAAGAGATCCTCGAGCGCTTCCGGACCAACCCGCGGGTGGCCCTGACCGCCAAGAAGGACGCCAACCTGATCTTCAGCTTCGGTCGCGATCACGGCTACTACGGCCGTATCCTGTCGCAGACGGTGGTCGTCGAGCCGACCCTCGCGGTGCGCCACAACCGGGAGATCTACGGCTTCTGCTTCACCCCCCAGGACGGCAACTCGCTGTTGTCGTCGATCGCCGCGACCTTGTGGTTGATCGAGCCGGACTGGACCAGCGTGCAGCAGCGGTTGTCGCCCCTGCGGCGCTACATCTATCGTGAAATCTAGCCGTGAAGTTTGACCTCGAGCTCGGGGAGCTCAAGCTTTCCGGGCACTCCACGGCCGGAGTCGAAACCTGGTTCCGGGTCCATCCTCCGGGCCTGGCCTTCGACGCCGGCCGCGGTGCGTTACACCTCGAAGGTGCGCCGGACTTGTTCCTGTCCCACGGCCACCTCGACCATGCGCTCGGAATCCCGTTCGTGATCTCCCAGCGCTCGCTCCACGGCGAAGGCCACACGCGGGTGTTCTGCCCGGCCGGCACGGCGGACGACTTGCGGACGTTCATTGCCGCCGCCGAACGCCTGGAGGCCGCGACCTACGACTACGAGCTCGTGGCGCTCCGCCCCGGGGATCGCGTCCCGGTGGGCAAGGACCGCGTCGTCGAGGCCTTCGCCACCGCCCACGGCGTGCCGTCCCTGGGCTACCACCTGTGGCAGCGCCGGAAGTCACTCAAGCCCGAGCTGCGGGGCCTGCCCGGCGTCGAGCTGGCGGCCCGACGCGCTCGCGGCGAAGCCCTCGAGGACGACAGCGAGGAGCTCGCCTTGTCCTACTGCGGCGACACCGGAGCCCAGGTCTTCGAGCTCGAGCCGCGGATTTTCTTGTCCCACGTCTTGATGATCGAGTGCACCTTCGCGGCCCCCGAGCACCGCGAGCTCGGTCGCCGTTTCCAACATGTCCACTTGGACGACCTGGCCGAGCGGCAGGACCGTTTCGAGAATCGGGCTGTCGTGCTGCATCATGTGTCGCGGCGCTATCGGCCGGACGACTTCGCTGCCGAAGTCCACCGGCGGCTGCCACGGCTGGCGGGCCGCGTTTTCATTTTCGGGCGAGCGGAAGGAACACCATGAACAGACCGGGCGATGGACCGAAACGAGGAGGGCGTGGGCCGATCGAACGCCCCCCCGAAAAGCCCGCGAGCTCGGGTGACTCGCCGCGCTCGATCTGGGACCAAGCCCTGCGCCGCCAAGGGCAGCGGCCAGCGACACCGGCAGCCCAGGACCGCGGCCCCACCGCCCCTCGACCAGAGGAAGCAGGGGCCTGGAAGCGCCGCGAGCCTTCCGCAGGGTCGGCCCCGCGCGAACGTCCAGCCGCGGCGGCCCCGCGCGGCCGACCTTTTGAACGTCCAACCGCGGCGGCCCCCCGGGACCGCCCTCCTGAGCGTCCAGCGGCAGCCCCCCGTGGCCGCCCTCCCCAGGAGGGCCGGAACTACCGCGACGAAGCGCGCCAGAAGGCCCGTGACTTCGGACTGTTCTCGAACCCCGGAGCCCCCGCGGCGCCGAAGAAAGCATTCTGGTTGCCGCGTGGCGAGGAGACTCCTCCAGTGGATCGACCGACACGGAGGTCGGCCGCGACCACTGCGGAGACGCGACCCAGCGCCCCTCCTGATGCTCGGCGGCGGCGCCGACCGGTGGTCGATGACCAGGCCCTCGTCGTCCGCCCCCAGGGAGACGCTCCGCTCGAAGAGCCGAAGCCGCGCGAACAGGCCCTGAAGCTCGCCTTGGGCGAAATCACCGAGGTCACGGTCGAAAAAATGGTGGCCGGCGGCGAGGGCCTGGCCCGCCACCAGGGCGTGCCGCTCTTCGTTCCCCGCTCGGCGCCCGGCGACCGGGCTCGGGTGCGCCTGGTGGAACGCCACGGCGACTACGGCCGCGCCGAGATCGTCGAACTGCTCTCCCCCGGCCCGGGGCGGCGCTTGCCGCCCTGCCCGTACTTCGACCAGTGCGGCGGCTGCGACCTCCAGCATCTCGACGACGCCCTCCAGACCAAACTCAAAGCCGCCGCCGTGCTCGAAACCGTGGTGCGCATGGGCAAAGTCGACATCCCCACCAACCTGAAGGTCGTCACCGGTGCCGCCTGGGGGTATCGCCAACGCACCCAGCTGCACACCGGCCCGGCGGAAACCCCCGAGGGCCTCCCCGTGGTCGGCTACTTCGCCCGCGGCAGCCGCGAGCTGGTCGCCGTGACGACCTGCCCGATTCTGGTACCCGAGCTCGAGCGTCTGTTGCCTGGGCTGCCGGAGCTCCTGGCAGCGGGTGGTGGGGCTCCCCCGCATCGGCTGGACCTCGCGGCTGGCGATGGCGACGCGGTGTCGTCGGCGCCCGCGGCCGGAGGCCTGCCGACCGGCGAGATCGGCCTGCAAGTCGGCGCCTACCGCTACGGCTTCGACGCCCGCACGTTCTTCCAAGGTCACCGCGGCCTGCTCGGCGAGCTCGTGGCCGCCGCGCTCGGCCCCGCCGACTGGACGGGCGAGCTGGCCGTGGACCTCTACGCAGGGGTCGGCCTGTTCAGCCTGCCCCTGGCCGAACGGTACGACCGCGTCCTGGCCGTCGAAGGTGACCGCATCGCCACCCGGTACGCTCGCGCCAACGCCCGCCAGCGGCGGAAGGGCAGCCGGATCGAAGTCATCGATCAGGCCGTCGAGTCGTGGATTCGCGAGCTGCCCGACGGCGTCGACCGCGTCCTGGCCGATCCGCCGCGCACGGGCCTCAAGGGGCCGGTGGTGCGCGCCTTGCTCGAGAAGCGCCCGCCGCGGTTGACCTACGTCTCCTGCCACCCGGCGACCTTCGCCCGGGATTTGCGCGCCCTCGGGCAGGCGTACCGGTTGGTGGCGTTGACGCTGGTGGACTTGTTTCCCCAGACCGGGCACATGGAGCTGGTGGCCCAGTTGGAGAGGGTGGACGAAGTGGACTTGGACTGAGTGGACGAAATGGACGAAGTGGAGCTTGGGAAGAACCGTCCACTCAGTCCACTTCGTCCATTTCGTCCACTACTAGGGAACACCCTCTCAGCTGAGCACCCGGCGCCCGGCCATGGAGCACCAGGCCGCCGTCCGGCGTCAGGGTGCCCCAGTCCTCGGTCACCAGGTGCACGGCCGAGCTCAGGTTCGCCAGGTCACAGAGCGCCACCAGGCCGGGCTCGCCGGGGGCCGTCGCCGTGAGATTTTCCGGCTCGAGGGTCTGGACGCGCATCCAGGACGGCGGGAACAGCACCTCCGGGTCGCCTCCGGCGAGCACCCGGGTGTAGAGCTGGCTGGTCAGCTCGCTCATGCCGTACTCGCGCACGACGCGCGTTGCCGGCACGCCGAGCTGCGACTCGATGCCGGCCAAGAGCTCGGAGCGCTGGATTTCTCTCCGCCGGCCCTTGAAGCCACCGGTTTCGAGAATCGTCGAGTGAGCGGACAGAAACGGGCCATCCCAAGCCTCGAGTAACTCGGCCAGGGCGAAGCTGGTCGCGAAGACGTGCACCGGCCGCCCCGCCGTCGCCGTCACGAAACGGTGCACCGCGGCGAGATCCAAGCCCGATTTCCCAAAGGCCCAGGTACTCTCGGGAGCCCCCCAGCGCGCCACCACGTGGTCGGCCATGAAGGACAGGCTCGAGTCCGGCAGCTCTTCGCGCCGCGGCACCAGGGCCAGGATCGGCGTGCGGCCGGCGCCTCCGTCGGGTAGGCAGGCGGCGGGAAAACCGAGGTCGATCGTTCGTCGGTAGAGGTCGAGGAACGGATGGGCGTGGACGCTGCGCTCCCCCACCGTCGTGCCGCTCGAGCGGAACACGGCCTCCGCCGGGAGTCCGCTCAAGGCCAAGTCGGCGGACTTGTAGGCCGCGGCCGGAATCGGGGGGATGCTCCGCCAATCCGTCAGCGCCTCCGGATCGATCCCGCGGCGGCGGGCGAGTCGGGCCTGGGCGGCCCCATGGCGCACTTGGAAGGCGTAGGCAGCAATGGCCAAGCCGTCGAACCAGTCCGGATCCGGGGCGGCGAGGTAGGCTGACACCTTCGCGACGAGAGAGAAGTCCATCCCCTCTAGAGTAAAGGACAACGGCCGGCCCGAGCGGTGCTAGCATCGCCGCGGACTTTCCATCCTCTTCGTTGGGAGACACGCCGTGCCGAAAGACAGGCCCGCGCCCACCCGCCCCCCGGCTTCCGGCCGGCTTGGACCGCGCATCGCCCTGCTCGCCCTGCTCACCGCGCTGGTGGTGGCGGCGGCCACCTGGATCTTCCTCGAGATGGCAAGGGGCGACGCCGCCTCCCCACGCGACGCCCAGACCGCCTTGAACGACGCCGTGCGCGCCCAGTCCGCCTACGACGACGCGCGCAACACCCGCCTGCTCGACTCCGCCCGCTTGCTGGCGGCGAACGGCGCTGTGCTCGACGCCCTGACCGAGCCGGGGGCCGCCCAAGCGGCCATGATCTCCGTCGTCTCGGGGTTCCTCAATCAGCGCGCCGTCGAGGCCGTGGCGGTCCGCGGCGGCACCGGCGAAATCCTCGCCTCGGCGGGGACCGCGGAGATCGTGACCATTCTGGGCAACGCCCCCACCGTGCAGCGGACCTTGGCGGTGCCCGCCGCGAGCGGTTTCGTGGCTCGCGGCGGCCGCCTGCTGCGGATCGCCGCGGCGCGCGTGGAAGAACCCGCGGGGGTTCGCCTCGGGGCCGTAGGGGTGGCCGAGAGCCTTTCCGCCCCCATCGCCCTCGAGGCCAAACGGGCTTCGCGGGCCGACGCTGCCTACCTGATGCGCGATGACGCCAAACTCGCCGCCAGCACCCTCGAACCGGGACCGGCCGGCGAGCTGGTGGCGGCCCTGAACGCCTCCGGTGCCGCGGCACGGGCCTTCTCCGGCAACGCTTCGGGGGCGGTCGATCTGACCCTGGCGGGCCGCCGGTACCGCGCCGAGGCGGTGCCCCTGGTGGGCTCCGAGAACGACCCACCGGTGGCCATCCGAATCACCCTGGTCCCCGTGGTCGATACCGCGGCGCCCTTCCGCCGAGCCCAACTGGTGACCTTGGGAGCTTTGCTCTTGGCCGCCGCCTTGGGTGCCGGCCTCGCGCCCCTGGTGGCCAAGAAGGCGGCGGCACCGGCGCGCCACATGGCCGCCGCCGCCGAGGCCCTGCGCGCCGGCGACTACGCCGCTGCCGTCACGATGCCGGTTCCCGAACCGGTTCGCGCGTTGGCCGGCGACTTGGCCGCGGCCGAGAGTTTGCGCCGGCTCGGTCGCCAACTCGAACGCAGCGACACCCGGAGCGAGCGGGCGACTGCCGAACGGCGCCCGGCCGTGGCCGTCTTGCTCTTCGACCTAAGTCGCTTCGCGCGCATCCGGCCCGACGAGGACCCGCGAGAAGTTGCCGCGCGCCTGGGCCGCGACGGCCTCAAGCTGCGCCACGCCGTCGAAGCCCGCGGCGGCCAGGTGGCCGGGTCTCTCGGACACCGGCTGCTCGCCACCTTCAGCGGGGAGGGCGCCACCGGGCGCGGACTGCGCGCCGGGGTGGACGCCTTGACCGCCCTGTCGGCGCCCGAGAACGCCTTCGACGAGGTGATCGCCCCCACCGCCGCGCTGGCCACCGGAACGCTGGTGTTCGACGATGGCGGCCGGCGCCTGGCCGGCCTGCCGCTGCAGCAGGCGGAATCGCTGCTGCGCGAAGTCGGCCCGGGCGAGCTCGCCTTGACCAAAGGAGCCTTCGGGGACATCGAGCCGATCCTCTCGGGGGTCGGGCTCTCGGTGCCCTCCCAGCGCGGCATTCTGTCGACCCAACCGTTGTGGGTGCTCGCGGGCAACGCTCTGGCCGCCCTTGCCGCCGCTTCCCCGCGTTCGGTCGCGGGATCCGCGCCGGAAACCCTCTCCGTGGGTTCGCTGGTGGCCGACCGGTACGAGCTCGGCGAAGCCCTCGGCACCGAACCGGCCGGCGTGCTGTTCCGCGCTCGTGACCGCAACCAGGACGCCGCCGTGGAACTGCTCGCCCTGCGCCGCGAGGTGATGCGCGACCCGACCGCCCTCGAGGGGCTCGACAGCCCGGAGCGCGGCGTCGTCCGGGTCAGTGACGAGCACCTGGCCCGAGTCTTCGACTTGGGCGTGGCCCAGGGGGGCGTGCCGTTCTTGGTCCGCGAGCCCGCCGTCGGGGCCGGCTTCGACCGCCTCGGGTCCCTGCGGCCGAATGCTCTCGCGGTACTCGCCACCGGCCGCGCCCTGGCCAGTGCCCTCGGGGCGCTGCATCGGGCGGGTCTGGCCCATGGGGCGTTGCGGCCGGAGGTCCTGCGACTCGGTCCGGCCGGGGTGGTGCAGGTCACCGGCACCGGGGTCGCGGCGCTGCTGCCCGCTCCGGGCATCGACGCGGGGGCCGATCGTTGCCTGGGGAGCCCGCGCTACCTGGCCCCGGAACGTCTGGCGGGGGGCGCGCCGTCGCCCGCCGCGGACATTTGGAGCGCCGGCTTGATGCTCGCCGAGATGCTCACCGGCCAGCCGTTGTTGCCGGTCGGCACACCGGAGGTCGAACGCGCCGCCGCTCTCGAGGGTCGACCGGACACGACGCTCCTGAGCTCGGCGCCGGCGGGCCTGGGTTCCATTCTGGCGCGCTGTCTCGAACGCGATCCGGGCCGCCGGTTCGCCTCCGGAGACGAGCTACAGGCGGCCTTGGCCACCCTGCGCACGCTCGGGTGAAGACCGCGGCTCCCGTCGGTGGCGCAGGAAACCCGAGCCCGGCGGGTTGCAGGCCCGTGACGTGAGCACGGAGCACTCCCCGGGCGAAGCCCTCGATCCCGATCTCGCCCTGTTGGCCGCCATCGCCGACGGCGATGGCCACGCCTTCGAGCGCCTGGTGGGTCGTCACCAGGACCGTCTGGTGGCGGTCTGCGAACGCCTGCTGGGCAATCGGGAGGATGCCCGGGACGCGGCGCAGGACGTCTTTCTGAAGGTCTACCGTGGGGCGGCCTCGTTTCGGCCCCAGGGCCGGGTCTCCACCTGGCTCTACCGGGTGGCCGTCAACCACTGCCTGAACCGGATGCGGCGCCGCAAGATCGCCCAGTTCTTGTCGTTCGGGGCCCTCGGAGGCGACGAGCCCGACGCACCGGAGTTCGATCCGCCCACGGACGCCCCGGATCCACGCCAAGTGCTCGAGTCCCGGCAACGCTGGCAGGTGACCCGCAAGACCATCGACGCCCTACCCACGAATCAGCGCGCGGTGCTCGTGCTGGCCAAATTCGAGGGTCTGGCCTACAAGGAAATCGCCGAAGTACTGGGGATCACGATGGGTGCCGTCGAAAGCCGGCTGTTTCGGGCCATGCGGCGGCTCGAGCAGGCGCAGGAAGCGACTTTCGGAAGGGTGCAGGAAGCAGATGACCGGACGGCGCAGGAAGCGCCTGGGCCGCGGGTTCAATAGACTGTCGAGGAGCCGACGATGACCACTGCCGACCGCCAAGAGCTACTCCGGGACCTCCTCGGAGAGTTGCCTGCCGACCGTGCCGCGAGGCTCGCGGCGCGCCTCGCCGTGGAGCCCGAGCTGGCCGCGGCGCGCCGGGCCCTGGCGGAGCGCTGGCAGGCCCTCGAGCTGCCGCCGGCCGCCCCGGCCCCGCTGGGTTTCGCGGCCCGGGTCCGGGCGCGCGCCGAAGCCGAGGCCAAGGAGGCGCGAGCCGGATGGTTCGGCTTCGGCGCCGGCCTCCTGCCGGCCACCGCCGCGGCCGGGGTGCTCGCCGCCGGGGTGGCCCTCGGCGCCTGGCTCGGTGCGGGGCTGGTGGCCAACGCGACCCCGACGCCGGCGCC
>JANRLG010000171.1:0-23328 GCA_033762835.1 Thermoanaerobaculia bacterium | reverse complement strand
GTCAGGGCCGAGCGCCCCAACCGCACCATGTCGCGCTCGCGGTCGAGCACCCGGTAGCCGCCGCCTTCGGAATCCGGCGCCACCACGATCATGTGGATCGAGTTCGAGCCGACATCGATGGCGGCGAGCGGAGCCCGGCCGGCGGGAGGGGAGGACACGACGGGATTGTACTGAGTCCTCAGGCGGCCCGCCCGGCCGGCACCGCGGGCGCCCAGGGATCGAGGTCGGCCCGCGCACCGAACAGGCCGTCCAAGAAGCTCTCCCAAGACGCCGACTGGGCGGCTCCCAAGGCTCGTTCGCGTGCCAGCAGGCGCAGGGCACCGCGGTCCTGGAGCCGAGCCAGGGCCTCCGAGAAGGCGGCTATGGTGGGCTCCGCCACCACGCCGGAGTCGTACCGGCGGACCAGCTCCTGGGGGCCACCGAAGGTCGTGACGACCGCCGGCAGGCCGCTGGCGTGAGCTTCTAGGATGACGTTGCCGAACGTGTCCGTGGTCGAAGGGAAGGCGAAGAGGTCGGCGCTGGCGTAGGCCGTTGCCAGCTCGTCACCGTCCAAAAAGCCTGTGAAGGTGAGGCCCGCTGTCGCGCCGTAGCGGCGCTCGAGGGCGACCCTTTCGGGGCCGTCACCCACGATCGCCAATTGCACCGAGCGCCCGCGCTCGCGCAGTCGCAGGAAGGATTGGATCAGCAGCTCGAGATTCTTCTCCGGTGACAGGCGCCCGACGTAGAGCAGGGTGAAACGCTCGTCGAGGCCGTACTGGCGCCAGAAAGACTCTTGCCGACGGCGCGGGTGGAAACGCTCGAGGTCCACGCCGCGGGGCATGAGGGCCAACCGCGAACGGTCGAAACCGTGCTCGACCAGGAGATCCCCGTAGAAGCGGCTCGGCACGTAGAGGCGGTCGAGACCACCGAAGAACCAACGCATGTAGGCCCAGGCCAACTCTTCCAGGTGCGCTTCGCCGGTCAGGAAGCGCAGGTAGAGCGGAAAGTCCGTGTGGTAGATGCCCGTCGTGCGCAGCCCCAGCAGGCGCGCCGCGGCGAGCGCGGCCAGGCCCACCGGGCCGGGAGTCGAGAGAATGACCTCGCCGAAGCGCCCCTGCTCGAGTCGCGAGAGCAATTCGAGCATCGGTGGCACGGTCAGCTGAAGGCTCTCGTAACCCGGGATCTTGAACTCGCGCAGCGGGGTCAGCCGCTCCAGGCGACCGCCGCCCGCGGGCAGTGGCAGCTCCGGCGACGAGCACACCAGGGTCACCAGTTCTTGGCCCCGGCGCTCGGCCAGGGCGCCTACGGAGCGGATGGTGCGGGCCACGCCGTTGACGTCGTGGAGAGTGTCGGTGACCCAAAGTTTACGCGCCGGGTCCGCCGCTGTGTGGGCGACCCCGAACCGCGCCGCCACTTGGCGCAGTAGCGGGTCGTCCTTGGACTGCGTCCGGAAGGCCACGGCGAAGGGCGCCACGGCGCCAGCGATCGGCACCAGTTCGGCCACCGCACCGACGGCACCGGCGAGCTGGCCGCGCCGGAAGCGGCCCACCGCCGTGCGCAGGAAGCGCTCGACGGCGCCGGCGATGACCTGTTCCGCCGCTGCCGGTCCCGGCTCGACCGGGGGCCGCAGCCAGAGGAAGGGCCGGGCTTTCGCCGGGGGCCGGCCGAGGGCGCGCAGCACGGCGGCGAAGGGATCGTTCCGGCGGCCGAGCGCGCGGCCGAAGCGTTCGTCCAAGTAGCGCGCCGAGATCGCCCCGAGGCTGCGCGCCAAGCGCACGGCCGAGCCGTGTTCGCCTCCAGGTTGGCAACGTCAGGCGGCGAGATGGCCGAGAAACTCGGCTGCCGAGGTCGCGACCGGGGTCTCGGTCCAGGTGGTGGCCGCGAACAGCCCACCGTGGTCGTCGCTGCCGCCGGTCGTGGTTTTGGCCCAGGGTTGGGCGCCTCGGGGCGCCAAACCGTGGCGCTCCGCGAGGTCGTCGAGGACTTCGGGCGTCAATTGCTCGAGGATCGTCACCAGCAACTGGTTGATGCGGCGGTCGTGCATGCCGTTCCGAGTCTCGAAGCGATCGAAGAGGACCAGGAGCCGCTCGAGGTGGGCGAGCGAGAACGCGGCATCGACCCGGTACAGCGGATGGGCAACCGAGTGCAGGAGATTTTCCGCCCGCAGGTAGTCGTGGAAGGCATAGAGATCTTCCCGGCGGCGCTCGATCTCGGCGTGTTGGGTCTCGGTCAGGCCGAGCACCAGGCAGTGAATGCGGCAGCCGTCCTCGGGGAACCGCACGGTCACCTCGGTGGACAGGAAGGTCCCCGGCAGGTGGGCAATGGCGAGCGAACCGGCCAGCGTATCGTGGTCGGAGATCGTGACGAAGTCCATGCCCCGCGAGCGGCACAGCCGGTACAGAGCCAGCGGCTCGCTGAAGCTCTCGGGAGCCGCGACCTGGCGCAGGAACCACTCCGAGGGGCGGTTCGAAAAGCGGGAATGCAAGTGGAGGTCGGCTCGGGAGTGGCGCGGTGGGGGAGAACTCAACGGTACCTCCTGGTTCGGGGTGCCTCGGCCGTGATGGCGGAGAGCTTAGGCCCCGGTCGTGACGGCACCATGGCGCCGGAGTGAAAGGGCAGCGGGTGGCCCTCTTCCGGGGTAGTGGCGCTGCTTGCTGCGCCCCATGGCTGGCCTGGTAACTGATGTACGGCCGGGGCGTGACGGTCGCTGGATTGTCACAGGCGCCCTGGAAGAGCCTGGCCTATACTGAAAATTCACCATGAGCCGAGAGAAGAGCAGCTCCTTGAAGTCCGTCGAAAAGCCGCCCGCCGAGTCCGCGTCACCGCGTCCAGTGGCGCCGGATGCCCGTTTCCTGAACCGCGAGTTGTCCTGGCTGGAGTTCAACCGGCGCGTGCTCGCCGAGGCCGAGGACCCTTCGGTGCCGCTGCTCGACCGCGTCAAGTTCATCGCCATCTTCGGCAGCAATCTCGACGAGTTCTTCATGAAGCGGGTCGGCGGCCTGAAGCAGCAGGCGGCCTCGAACCTGCTCCAGCTCGCTCCCGACGGCCGCAGCCCGCGCCAGCAGATGGCCGAAATCACCCAGGTCGTGCGGCCCCAGGTGACTCTCCAGCGCGACCTTTTCCTGCGTCACCTGTTGCCCGAGCTCGGTCGCCACGGCGTCGAGCTGGTGCGCGCCGCGAGCGATCTGCGCGCCGGAGAGCGCCGCTTCCTGGACGACTACTTCCGCGACAAAGTCTTCCCGCTGCTGACACCGCTTGCCGTAGACCCGGCCCATCCGTTTCCGTTCATCTCGAACCTCTCGCTCTCGCTCGCCGTAGCAGTGCGCCATCCCGAGGACGGCGACACCCGTTTCGCCCGCTTGAAGGTGCCGGACACCCTGCCGCGTTGGGTGGGACTACCCCATCCTTTCCGTTTGATCGCCCTCGAGGACTTGATCGCCCTCCATCTCGACCGCCTCTTCCCGGGCATGGAAGTCGTGGAGTCCTGGCCCTTCCGGGTCACCCGCAATGCCGACGTGCAGCGCGCCGAGGAGACCGCCGAGGATTTGCTCGAGGCCATCCAGGAAGAGCTCCACGAGCGTCGCTTCGCCACCGTGGTGCGGCTCGAGGTGCTGCCCGGCATGAGCCGCTGGATGCGCGATTTGTTGGTCGAAGAGCTCGGCCTCCACGGCGACGACGTCTACGAGGTCGAAGGCCCGTTGGCGCTCCGGGACCTGACCCAGTGGCTCAAGCTGCCGCTGCCCTCCCTCAAGGAATCACCGTGGGTGCCGGTCACCCATCCGCGTTTGGCCGGACTCGGCGACGACGCCGGCATCTTCGGCGTGTTGGCGGCGGGGGACCTACTCGTCCACCACCCCTACGACTCCTTCGTGACCAGCGTGCAGCGCTTCATCGAGGCCGCTGCCGTGGACGACGCCGTGCTCGGAATCAAGCAGAGCCTGTACCGGACTTCGACCGACTCTCGTCTCATGAAGGCCCTGGTGCGCGCCGCCGAGGCCCACAAACAAGTCGCGGTGTCGGTGGAGATCAAGGCGCGCTTCGACGAAGCCAACAACATCGAGTGGGCGGAAACCCTGGAAGAAGCCGGTGCCCACGTGGTCTACGGCCTCGTCGGCCTGAAGACCCACGCCAAGTTGACCCTGGTCGTCCGGCGCGAGGCGGACGGTGCTTTGCGCAGCTACGCCCACTTGGCCACCGGTAACTACAACTCCGAGACCGCAAACCTCTACACCGACCTCGGCCTGTTCACCTCGCGGCCGGAGATCACGACGGAAGTGGTGCAGGTGTTCAACGTGCTCACCGGGTACGTCCACCGGCCCGAGTTCAAGAAGCTCCTGGTGGCCCCGTTCAACATGAAGGAGCGGTTCCTGGAGCTCATCGAACGCGAGATCACCCACGCCAAGGCCGGACGCCGGGGCTGGATCCAGGCCAAGATGAACGCCCTCGAAGACACCGACGTGGTCGAAGCGCTCTACCGCGCCTCCCAGGCCGGCGTCGGGGTCGATCTCATCGTCCGCGGCATCTGCCGCCTGCGTCCGGGCGTCCCGGGCCTGTCCGAGTCGATCCGCGTGATCTCGATCGTCGGCCGCTTCCTCGAGCACCCGCGGCTCTTCGTCTTCGGCAACGCGGGTAAGCCCGAGTACTACCTGGGCTCAGCGGACTGGATGGTCCGCAACCTCGAGTACCGGGTCGAGGTCGTCGTGCCCGTCGAGGAGCCCAGCCTCCAAGCCGAGCTCCAGACCATCCTCGACCTCCAACTCGCCGACAACGCCAAAGCCTGGGACATGCGCCCCGACGGTACCTGGCACAAGCGCGTTCCGGCCGCGGGCGAACCGCGCCGCGCGAGCCAGGAGCAGCTCATGGAACGAGCTCGGAACCGGGAGCTTCACCGGGTGGGGTGAGGTCGAGGCGGAGAATCCAGTCCTCGAGAAGTTCGTTTCCCCACACAGTGGCGGAGTGGCAGCCAAGACCCACGGACGAGTACGCATACCGCTTCCAGTGGACCCCGAGGTGACGGTGGGAGGATAACGCCACCGTTTGGAGAGCAGCCCCGCTGAGTCAGCGTTGACTGCGTGTCTCGAGCGCCTCCAGTGCCAACTCGAGTCGCCCTCCCGGCACGACCCAACCTTCGGCACAGCGAGCTTTGCCGCGCCACGTTTCGGGATCGACGCCGCTCGCGACGGGTTCGCTTCCGAGGCAGACGCTCCAGAGGCCTGGGCTCAGGCGAGGCAAACGCCAGAAGCGACCCCGAAAGGCCGAGGCACCGTGATCGCGGGCCCATCGGGCCAGCGTGGCGGTGCCTACGGGAAGGCCGTCCACGAAAAACGCCAACGTGCCTTCCCGACCCGTGGCGTCGGCCAGGTCACGCGAGCTGCCGACATCGAGCGCCAGATCACCGCCAGCTGATTCGACCACCAAATCCACCTCGGGTCTCACCGGTAGTCTTTGGACGGAAAGAGCCCGACCCGGCGCAGCGATCGTGACCAGCAGTTCCCGCGCCCTGCCCGGTACGCTCAACGCGAAACGGCCTTGGTGATCGGTCAAGGCCGGAGCCGCGGAACCGACGGTTTCCGGGACGAGGACCAACCAGCTCACGAGGGCTCCCGCGACAGGCCCGGAGCGATCGACGATACGGCCGTTCAAGGGTCGGCGTTTGGTGAGTGCGATCTCGACGGGGCCGAGTTCCTGATCTTCGAAGAGCTGAAGGAACAAGGATTCGCCAGCCAGCTCCTCGGGGCCGGTGCTCTCTGCGGACAGAGCGACTTCGCCCACCGGGGCGCCATGGATCTCGAAGCGCCCCGAGGAATCGGTGGTGCTCGTCTGCCGAGATTCGCCAGGTACCGCCGCGAACGCGCGAGCTCCCGCGACGGGTCTTCCCGCTTCGTCCACCACGCGACCGAAGATCCGGGTCGCGGGCACCGTCAGCTCCAACTCGGCCCACCCGTCGGTGCCCCGCTCGAGAGTGCGCCGAAAGGTGCGCCGGACAGCGGGTTGAGAGAGCTCAACCTCGACGGTCCATAGACCGGCCCGAGGCAGCAGTACCTCGAAATGCCCGTCGGGATCGGTCTCCACTTCGGAGCGCACGAGGCCGTGGCGTCCGCCGAACCAGACCTGCCCGGCAACGGGTTCGTCGCCGTACCGCAGCGTTCCGTGCACGGCCAGGTAGTCGATGTCCACGGCGACTTCGGAGTCCTCTAGGCCACCGATGTGGACTTCCGGGTCACTCCAAAGCCGCGCCCCGGAGGTGTCCGCGGCACTGATCCAATACCGGCCGGGGGTGACATCCCGAAGGCGGACCACCCCGCCCAAACTAGCCTTGCTGTCGAAGATCGGTGCGTCGAAGGAGCCTTCGGATTCCTGGAAGCGGGCGATCGTCACCTGCCAGGGGCGGTCGAGGGCATCGACAGGGGGGTCGAGGACGACCCTGAGCTCGATGGGCGGCCGCAGCAGGAGAGGAGCCTCGAGAGAGGTTTCGCTCTCCGCGAGAATGTCGACCTCAGGAAGGACGGCAGTGGCAAAGCCCGGGTGGAGTCCTTCGAGTCGATAGGCCCCAGGGGAGACGCCCCGAAACTGAAAGAAGCCTCGCTCATCGACCGAGGCAACGGGACCTGTGCCCGTCAGCCGCTTCCGAAGCACGTAGTCGGTTTCCGTGGCTCCGGCTCCGACTCGCGGGACCAGGCGCACCAGGCACTTCGTGGGATCGAAAGGAGCTCCCTCGGCCGCGATCCGGCCTGCGACCGAAGCACCTGGAACGAGAACCAGCTTCCCAAGGTCCCTCGGTTGGTCGGAATTCATCCTCACATCCCACCGGTAGTGCGGGACGAACCCGTCGACCCGCACGACAAGATCGAGTGGACCCACAGGGACAAAGCACTGGAGTCTTCCCGAGCGCTCGACCGGGCATGGCACACGCCCGGGCGGCAAGGCGGGGGTGGCTTGGTGGCTTGGAGGGCGAGAAAATTCGATCAGAACTGACGAGGGGAGAGACCTGCCAGGGGGACTCTGCAAGCTGCCCGAAATCTGCCCTGTCGCCCAGGCGAGCCAGCGTACCCGCGGGTTGCCGGCCCCGGTCGACTCGAAATTGTCGATCAAAGTCGGCGGGGCGTAGGCCTGAGAGCTTTCTAGAGTGGCCAGCCATCGACCTGGAGGCAGGGGGACGGAGAGGACGCCCGGCTTGGCGTCTACAGATACGGTCTCGGTCCCAACTCCGTCGCCACCGATCAACCTGAGGTGCAACGTGCCCTCGAACTTCAGATCGCGCTCTGCGAACACGATCTCGATCTCGAGGGGCTTGGGGGTCGAGGCAGCTAGAAGCGGGCTGCCGAGAACGAGTACGACGACGGCAGCTCGCCAGAAACGTACGACAGGCACCTTGTTCAATACAGCCGGATGCAGGTAAAGCACTGTACGGGGCAATATTGGCCGGCCCCCGTGAGGTAACACTGGTCGTAACCTCCGCCTCCTGTGCCCCCGCCACCCGTGCCCCCGCCTCCCACCGAACAGGTGATGGCATTCGTGAAGCAGTCGGTCCAGTCGGTCCCCCCTAGTTGGGTGCACTCCGTGAAACCGCTGCCGTCCGTGGGATCTTCACAGGTGGCGCTGGTTACCCAGAGAATCGAGTGATCGACACAATCCAAGCAGCCAGTCAATCGAACCCTCACAACCACAGCTTCTGCATCACCAACGAGAGAACCGACTAGACCTACGAGCGCGAGGAACATTACAAGTCGGAGTTTTCTCATGACTGCCTCCATTTCTAGAGAGGATCATAAGTAGAGGCAGCTCAATCGTCAATCATGCAGAGCTAGGGGCTACTTCACCACCATCCGTGGCGGCACTACCCACACCAGCCGCGCGGCTCCCGCGGCGACTTCGCCGGGGAACTCGACGAGGGCGGCGCCGGCTTTCTTGAAGGAGAGGAAGGAGTCGGCGCGGCCGGTGAGGAGGTAGGCGAGGAGCTCGCCCAGGTCCGGCTCGTGGCCGACGGCGGCGACGCTGGTGCCGTGGCGACCGGAGCGCAGCCAGTCGAGGAACTCGTCCGGGTCGCCGCCGGCAGCCAGGGCGGGATGGGTGGCGACGGGCAGCTCGCTCCAGGCGCGGGCGAGGATGGCGGCGGTTTCGGCGGCGCGCAGGTAGGGAGAGGACACCAGGCGATCGACCGCCGGCAGCCACTTGGCGAGGCCGCGGGCAACGCGCTCGGTGCGCCGTTTGCCGGCCTTGGTGAGCGGACGGAGCTCGTCGGCTTGCCCCGTCGTGGCCCAGAAGGCGCGGTCTTCGGCGGGGCCGTGGCGGACGAGCAGGAGCTGGATCATCCCGCCACTTTATCGAGACTCGGAGTCGGGCCGGAGAAGATCGTGTGACGGTCTGGTGTCTCGGGTCGTGACCTCACGGCAAAAAAAGGGCGGCGACCTCCGAAACGTGGCACGGCATGCGCCGGCATGCCGGCGCAGAGTAGACCGCAAAGCGTTAGCGTGGTTGACTTTAGGTCCGGTGGGGTTCCGTTGGCACGGCATGCGCTCGCAGGACGGCGCGGTCATTGTGGAACCCAACTTGGAACCCAACTTGGAACCCAAATCGGCGCCCGTCAGGGATGCCAAGAGGAGTCGATCACGATGCCCACGACCACGCTGACGGATCGTATGTTGGACCGGACCTCGAGAAGCTCGGGGCGAGTCGAGCTCTGGGACACCCTCGTCCCAGGCTTCGGAGTTCGGATCACCGCCCACCAGAAGAGCTTCTTCTTTTCCTTCCGCTCGCCCCGGGCGAAGACCGCCGACGGCAAACCGGTCCGCCGTCGAGTCTCGGTGGGTGAATACCCCAAGTGCCGGCTGGCGACGGCGCGCACGAAGGCTGCTGAGATCCGGGATCAGGTTGACCAGGGGATCGATCCCTACTACGTCGAGCCGGCCGAGCCGCCACGGGTGTTGACCTTCGAGGCGTTGGCTCTCGACTACCTCGAGCGCTACGCGAAGAAGAGGAAGCGCTCGTGGAAAAACGACCACGCGATCGTGCGCAGAACGTTGATTCCGGCGTGGAAGGAGCGGCTGGCGGACACGATCCGGCCGAAGGAGGTCAAGGGCTTGCTCGAGCGCATCTCGGAACGTGCGCCGGTGCATGCGAATCGCATTCATGAGGTCCTCCGCATGGTTTTTCAGTGGGGAGTCGACGAGTGGGATCTCGAGGTCAATCCCGGGCGAATGGTCCGGCAACTCAACCCGGAGTTCCCGCGAGAGCGGGTGCTTACCCGCACCGAGATTCGTTCGTTGTGGCACGTCTGGGAACGGTCGAGTGATCCCGTGGCGAGCCTTCTCCGGTTGCGTCTCTTGACGGCCCAGCGTGGCAATCAAATCTTCAAGCTCCGCCAATCCGAGCTCGACGCCTATGGGGAGGACGTGTGGTGGAATGTCCCCTCGACCTCGACCAAGACGCGTCGGCCCTATCGGATCTGGATCTGCCCTATGGCGCGGGCGGTGCTGAGTCGCCACGTGCCGAATGCGAGAGGGCAATACTTCGACTGGGACCCCGAGAATGAAAGCTGGCAGCAACAGGACCACTGGCGACGAGCCATCCAACTGTCGAAGCCGAGTGGCGTGACGAATTGGCAGCCCCGCGACCTGCGCCGAACGGCGGCGACGCTGATGGCGGAACGCAGAATCTCCCGCTTCATCATCAAGCGGGTCTTGGGTCACGCGGACAAGGAGATCACCGCGGTGTACGACCTTTACTCCTACGACCAGGAGGTCAAGGAAGCCGTGTTGACGCTCGAGAGCGCGGTGCGCGAGATCGTGGGCGAGCCGTCGTGAGTGAAAACAGGCAGGCGAACGCCGTTCGCCTGCCTCGGCTCTCTGAGCGGGGTTTCGCCATCCGGATCGGCCCTTGGGGAACTCGGCCCGGAGCGGGCCGGCGTGGGTGGGTGTAGGGAAAGGCGAAAGAGCTGGCGGACTGAGGGGGGCAGCGGCGTTCATGCTGCCGACGGATAGACCAGGTTCGGCGGGGCGTCAAATCCGGCGTGTCAGTGTGGCGCACCGTGGGCCACGGGTGAGGGCGGCGGGGAGGCTCCTTCCGCAGTTGGCCAAGCAGAATCGGCTGCCAGATCCCGACCTGGGAGACTCTCACGGCGCGAGAACCACGAGGCGCGGGAAGTAGCTCCGGTACGGCACAGGGTCCCGGGTGAGGACGCTCAGGTTCGAGACGGCGGCATGCGCGCCGATGAAGAAATCGGGCAACGGGAGCTGTTTCGAGCCGCCCCGCTGCCGGTACTGGGTGAAGGCCGCCGCGGCGAGCGAGGCGCAAGACCAGGGCAGCGGGGTGCGTTGCGTTTCGTACACGTCGAGCAGCGCATCGAGCGCTTGCACACTCGGCCCGGGGACCAAGAGCTCGGTGTAGATGATCAGGTTGATGTGCAGCGGCGAGCGCGCACTGCGGACCTGAAGCTGCTCGATGGCCCACTCGTGCCAAGGGCTCGCCTCGTCGATGCAATCGATCCAGATGTTGGTGTCGACCAACGTTCCGGCGCTGCCGTCGTAGCTCGCGAGGCTAACGGGTGCCACGGCGGGCTTTCGAGGCCGTAGGTTCCTCGCCGCGAAGGAAGCTCATGATCTCGTCGGCTCCGAGCTGCTGGAACTCGGGATTCAGACTCCGCCGAACCCGCGCCGCAGCGGTGCGGAGCTCGGCGCGGCGATCGTCCTTCACGCCCGTTCCCGTCGGCGTGATGACGATGCGGCTCCCTTCCACGCTGAACGACACCTCGCTGCCCGGGGCGACTCCCGTGGCCAGACGGATGTGTTTGGGAATGGTGACTTGGCCCTTTTCGGTGACGACCATGGCGTGCCTCGCGGTAAGAATTCAGAGTAGGAATTCTAGCGGGCTGGCAAGGTGGCTGCAATATTCGGCGGCCCAGGAGCCGGGGGAGAGCAGAATTTCCAGACTTCGTCGTCGTCGCCGGGCCATGTCGGCCGGAGTTGTTCGATGCTGATCCCGGGGACGCGCGCCTCGAGTTGCTCGCGGATGTGATCGATGTCTCTCGCCATGGTCAGCTGCTACTCCCCATCGCCAGGTTGTAGGTCGGTGCGGTGCCAATCCCAGCGAGAGATCAGTTGGTCGACGAGCAGGTCGTATTTTGCGTTGTAGTGATGGGTGTGTGGGAAGGGGATCCCGAAATCGCCAGCCGTCAAGCCCCGTGCCTCCAAGACCCGGACGTAGTCATCAAGGGGTCCGTACGCGAAGATCAAGCCGTGGTGGTCGAGGACGAGCTGATCGCCACTCTCCTTCGAGCCGATCCAGAGTTCCTGGCGGGCATCGTTCGCGAGCAACTCGGAGTAGTCACTGAGAAAGGCCCGAACCTCGGCCAGCTCGACCCACGGGGATTGGTAGCGGCCAGCCGTTGCCTGGCCCCGCTCGGCCACGAGAACGTAAAGCAGGTAGTACTCCGGGCCGAACTCGCCGGCAAGTTCACCGAGCAAATCGATCGGATCTCGCCGTGGCGCCACCACGAGCCGCTCCGGGCCGGTCGTCAGTTGCCGGTAGTAAAGATCCGGCCACTCGACGGGGAGGTCGAGTCCCTCTTGTAGTTTGGTGAGTTTCACCGTCTGCCTCTGCTTTCTCGTGGACCGCCTTGGAAGCGTATCTCCAGCCCCGGCAGGCGGCCCGCGACGGAAGCTGCGCGCGCTTCCGTCACGGTCGTGCCGCGCACTAAGACCGACGTCAGGGCTCCGCGAAGACCACTCGGCTCGGGAGCCCGGGCGCGCGACGGCGCATCGAGAAGAACGAAGTGGAACGGTTGATCGACGGAAAGCTCGGTCACCGAGGGCGTTTCCCAGCGAAAAGCCGCGAAGTCGGACCCGGCGAGCAGGGCATTGAACCAGGTCCGAAAACCGGCGTCCGTCCGCCAGCCGTCGATCACGGCGCGATAAGACGCGGGTGAGGCGCGCTGGAGCAAGCCGATTCTTCGCAGGGAAGGCGTGGCTTCGAGGGTGTGAGTGGACCACATGGCGGGATCAAGCCGGACCGGGCGCGGACGATTCCGAGGGGCGCGAGGTTCTGGAGGGTGCAATCGCATGAGGAAAGTGTAGTGCGCCGAAAGCGGCTAAGGGGCAGGCCTGGCGCGGAGTGGGCCAGCCGGGGTAGTAAGAAGCGAGAGACTGGGGCCGAGAAGTGATCGTCATCGGGTCGAGCCAGCTCGGTTCCATTCGAGCGTCACTTGCTCGGTTTTGACCCGCTCCCCGTTTGCCGCGAAATTCTCGGTTCGTTGGGCCGGTCGCCCCCGTTCGTCATGGCCACTCCACTGGCAGATCAGGCCCTCTTCGACCATCTCCAAGTGATGGGCGTCCCACACGATGCCCTCCTCGCAACCCGAGAACGTCCACCGGCCCGCGATGTTCGGTGTCTGGGCCTCGGCGGGGATGTCGTTCTTGGCTGGGACCGTGGGGCTGCTCGCACCACCGAGGAGCAACGCCATCGCGGCGAGGAGGGTGAGTTGGAGGGCGCGGGTGGGTTTCAACATGGCTGGTGGAGAGTGTAGTTCGGTCGCCAAGAACGGCTAAGGTCTTGCTCTCGAGGGAGACGGGGAGACCGAAGGCACGCTCGAAGTTGAATAGAGCTGAAACCTCGTCGCCAGAAACCACCAACAGGGTCCGTCCTCTCCCGGAGAAGGGAGCGGCTCCTCGCGTCCCTGCGTCTGAAGGAGAGGCAACTATGATCCCGCAGAAGCTGGCCAGCCAGCGCCAGCGCCGATTCCTCGTCCCTGCCATCGCTATTCTCGCCGCCACCATTCCGCCAGGTCTTCACGCCGCTGACTGGAGCGACCGATGCGATGCGGCCCTCTTGCCGCAAATCTCCATCGAGAGCTCCACCACCGAGGTGAAGATCGCCTGGCTTTCGCTCGTCACTGAAGACAACTACGAGCAAGCCAAGGCCGGCGGTGGGCTGAACATCATCCTCGAAGGATTGCCGATTGGAGCAAGCTACCAGCAGTTCTCTGAGAAGCGCCGGGAGTTCCTCTCGCGGCAAGAGCTCCAGTTCGAGAAGGCCGAGGCGCGGGCGAGATTCAGCCAGAGTCTGTCACCGGCCCAGCTGGAGGCCTGGACCACGTGCATGACCTCCGACAAACCCGGCGTTCGTATCCTCCTCAAGACGCAGTCGGATCGGGAAGTCGCTGCGGAAGTCTTCTACCTTGAGGCCCCCGGAAGGTCCAAACGCTTTCGACTGAGCGTCACGGGTGGACAGCTGGCAGGAAGCGCAGCCTCATCTCGGATTCGCCTCAATCACGGTGGTACCGCTGGCGTCCTCATTCAGCGGAAAGACCCGCAGGCGAAGATCACCCTGCAAGTGAATGGCCGGAACATGACGGATACCGTGGTGTCCTTGCCGAAGCCGGAGACGCCCCCACCGCCTCGGGATTGCACAGAGATTTCGCTCCTGTCGGCGAAGGCGACCGCCACTGCTTCGAGAAACCCCGGTGGCGCACCCAACGTCACGGACGGATGCCACGACTCGAGTTGCGCCTGGAACTCGATGGGACCGGCTCCGGCGTGGATCCAGATCGATCTCGGCGGGCAGCGGCGCGTTCGGCAGATCGTCGTCAACCCCGAGCAAACGCCCGCGGGCGCTACCCAGCATCGCATCACGGGCTGGGGCGAGGCGAATCAGACTCCGCTCCTCTTGGCAGAGCTGAATACCGTGACCATCTCGGGCGGTCTAACCACGATCGTGATCGCCGGAAACACGGGTGACGGCATCCGGTTCGTGAGGATCGAAACCGTGGCTAGCCCAAGCTGGGTGGCTTGGCGAGAAATCGAAGTCCGCGGTTGCCGTTGAGGCGAAGCTTGCTCTGGTCGCAGGAGAAGCAGCCCACCTCCTCCTGTACAATCGCAATCCTCAACTCAACCGTCTCTGTGAGACCTCGTCGCGCCTCGAGTCACCTGCGTGAAGCCCGCCGCCCCGCCGTCGAATTTCGCCCATCTGGCGGTGCTGGATGCCCAGCTGCATCGGCTCGGGTTGTTGGCGGAGCGGTACTTCGCGGACGATCCGAATACCTGTTTGATCAAGCTCCGTCAGCTGGCGGAGGTGTTGGCGCAGCTGGCGGCGGAGCGGGTGGGTGGGTTCTTGCCCGCGGAATCGCAGTTCGACCGCTTGCGGCGGCTCGAGGACCAGGGCCTGTTGCCGCGGGAAATCGCTCAGGTGTTCCACGAGGTGCGGCGGGTGGGCAACGCGGCGACGCACGAGCTTGCCCGGGACGATCATGGCAAGGCCCTCGGGGCGCTCAAGCTGACGTGGCAGCTGGGGGTTTGGTTCCACCGCACGTTTCGGGATGCGGCCTTTCGACCGGGGCCGTTCCTGCCGCCCCGGCGGCCACGGGACGAGAGCGACGAGCTGCGCACGGAGCTCGACCGCCTGCGGGCGCTGTGGGACGCTGACCGGGCCGGCCGGCGAGAGTTGGCCGAGCGGCTGGAGGCGACTGCTCTCGAGCTCCAGCAGGCCAAGGACGACCAGGCCTTCTGGGAGTCAATGGCCGCCGAGGCCGAGGCCGCCCGGCTGGCACTTGAGCAGAGTTTGGCGGCACGGCAGGCGGCTTCGCCGCTGCCAGCGAAGCAGGCCGTGGCCGCCTTGGTCGCTTCGTCGGCGGACGCCGCCAAGAAGCTCGAGCTCGACGAACGGGCCACCCGGCAGCGCATCGACGAGCTGCTCCGCCAAGCCGGCTGGGAGGCCGACTCCGAACGCCTCACCCATGCCCGCGGCGCTCGGCCGGAGAAGGGCCGTGCCCAGGCCATCGCGGAATGGCCCACGGAGACGGGGCCGGCGGATTACGTGTTGTTTCTGGGTCTTCGCCCGGTCGCCGCGGTCGAGGCCAAGCGCCGCAACGTCGATGTCGCCGGCAAGGTCCCCCAGGCCCAGCGGTACGCCCGCGGCTTCTTACCGGCGCAGGGGCCGGCGCCCTGGGGCGAGTACCGGCTACCGATCGCCTTCTCGACCAACGGCCGCCCCTACCTGCCGCAGCTTTCTACCCAGAGCGGCCTCTGGTTTCGGGACCTGCGGCGCCCCCAGAACCTCTCCCGCGCCCTCGACGGCTGGCCGACGCCCGAGGGGCTCGACGTTTTGCTCAAGCGCGACGAACAAGCCGCGGATGAGGCCCTCGAGAGAACCCCCTGCGAGTTCGCCTTTCCGCTCCGGGACTATCAGGAAGCCGCCATCCGCGCCGTCGAGGCGGGCATCGCCGAGGGTCGCCGCTCGCTCCTGGTGGCGATGGCCACCGGCACCGGCAAGACCAAGACGTGTATCGCTCTGCTGTATCGGTTGCTCGACGCCCAGCGGTTCCGCCGGGTGCTCTTCCTGGTCGACCGCGAGTTCCTGGGCGAGCAGGCGGAGAAAGCCTTCCAATCAACCTTGATGACGGAAGTCACGACCTTCTCCGACACCTTCAGCGTCGCGGCGCTCGTCCCCGGCCTGCCGGCGTCCGGGACGGCGGTGCACATCGCGACGGTCCAGAGTTTGGTCCAGAAGGTGTTTCCGCGGCGGGAGGACCAGCTGCCGCCGGCCGTCGACACCTACGACTGCATCGTGGTGGACGAGTGCCACCGCGGTTATCTGCTCGACCGCGAGATGTCCGACGCCGAGCTCGAGTTCCGCGACTTCGACGACTACCTGTCGAAGTACCGCCGGGTGCTCGAGGCCTTCGACGCGGTCAAGATCGGCCTCACAGCCACACCGGCGCTGCACACCACGGAGATCTTCGGCCCACCTATCTACACCTACGGTTACCGAGACGCCGTGATCGACGGTTGGCTGGTGGACCACGAGCCGCCGATCCAAATCCGCACCGAATTGTCCGAGGGCGGCATCGTCTGGGAGCCCGGCGCCGAGATCGAGCTCTACGACCTCGGGCGGCAGCAGATCGAGCTCTTCCGGACGCCCGACGAGGTCCGTTTCGATGTCGAGCACTTCAACCGCCGGGTGGTGACCGAGGCCTTCAACCGCGTGGTCTGCGAGCAGTTGGCGTCGGAGCTCGATCCCAGCTCGCGGGAGAAGACGCTCATCTTCTGCGCCCTCGACCGCCACGCCGATCTCGTGGTGGCGCTCCTCAAGGAGGCTTTCGCGAAGCGCTGGGGCGCCGTGGAAGACGACGCGGTAATGAAGATCACGGGCCAGGCGGACCAGCCGCGGAAGCTCGTGCGCCGGTTCAAGAACGAACGTCTGCCGAACGTGGCGGTGACGGTGGATCTGCTGACGACCGGCGTCGATGTCGACAAGATCTGCAATCTCGTCTTCCTGCGCCGGGTCGGCAGCCGCATCCTCTTCGACCAGATGCTCGGGCGCGCCACCCGGCCCTGCGACGAGATCGGCAAGAGCGCCTTCCGGATCTTCGACGCCGTGGGCCTCTACGCCCATCTCGGTCAGCTGACGGAGATGCGCCCGGTCGCCGTCGATCCTCGGATTCCGTTCGCCCAGCTGATCCGCGAGCTGCTGTCGGTGGATTCGGAGACCGCCCGCGCCGAGGTGCGGGAGCAGTTGCTCGCCCGGCTCGAGCGGCGGCGCCGCGAGTGGCGCGGCGCGGAGGCGGAACGTTTCGAGGCCGACTGCGGGTTGTCGCTCGACGAGCTCGTACGCGAGGTGCGCTCGCGCTCCCTGCCCGATCTCGTGGTCTGGCTCGGGCAGCGCCAGGAGCTCGGCCAGCGGCTCGACCAGCCGGCCGAAGGGCGGGACCACAAGCTCTTCATTTCCTATCACGAGGACCAGCTGGTGGCGGTCGAACGGGGGTACGGCCAGGGCACGAAGCCCGAGGACTTCCTCGCCGCCTTCACGGACTACATCCGCACGCACCGCAACGAGATCCCGGCGCTCCTGACGGTCGTCACCCGGCCGCGCTCGTTGACCCGCAAGGCCCTGAAGGAGCTCGCGCGGGAGCTCGACAAGGCGGGGTTCTCGGAGGTCGCCCTCGAGACGGCCTGGCGGCAGGCGACGAATCAGGAGCTGGCCGCGCGCATCGTGGGGTTCGTGCGGCAAGCGGCCCTCGGGGACCCGCTTCTACCCTTCGCCGAGCGGGTGGACCGCGCGTTGCGCAAGATCCTCGCGGAGCGGTCTTGGACGGCCCCGCAACGCAGCTGGCTCCAGAAGATCGCCGCGCAGACGAAGGCCAACGGCATCGTGGATCGCGACGCCATCGACGACCCGGACCAGTTGTTCCGCGCCGAGGGCGGCGGCTTCAAGCGGCTCGACACGTTGTTCGACGGCGAGCTCGATCTGCTGCTCGAGCGTTTCAATGACGCGATCTGGACCGCCGCGTAGGCGACTCGGCTACCATCCACCGCCATGAAAACGGTCACCGCCGATATCGTCCAGAAGCTCTGGAATCTGTGCAACGTGTTGAAAGACGACGGCGTCACCTACCACCAGTACGTCACCGAGTTGACCTACCTGCTCTTCCTCACGATGGCAAAGGAGACGGAGCGCGAGAAGGGCATTCCGGCCGGGCGCCGGTGGGACGACTTGACGAAGCGCGTCGGCGACGATCGGCTGCACTTCTACAAGGAGACGCTGCTTCACCTCGGCCAGAACGGCTCCCCGCTGGTGCGGGAGATCTTCAGCAACGCGAGCTCGTTTCTTCGGAAGCCGAAGAATCTGACCGAGTTGGTCACGGAGATCGACAAGCTCGACTGGTACAACGCCCGGCGGGAGGGGCTCGGAGACCTCTACGAGGGCCTCCTCCAGAAGAACGCCGCCGAGAAAAAGTCCGGCGCCGGCCAGTACTTCACGCCGCGCCCGCTGATCGACTCGATGGTGGCGGTGCTGAAGCCCCGGCTCGGGGATGTGATCCAAGACCCGGCGGCCGGCACGGGCGGCTTCCTAATTGCGGCGAACCGCTATCTCCGGGAGCACGGGGACACGGATCACTGGACGGAGGCGCAGGCGCGGAAGCACAAGCACGGCACGTTCTACGGCCTGGAGCACGTGCAGGACGCCTACCGGCTGGCGCTCATGAACTGCCTGCTGCACGACGTGGAATGGGATGCCGGCGGCGCCGGCATTCACTTCGGGGACACGTTGTCTCCCACCGGCCAAGCACTTCCGCGGGCGACGCTGATTCTGACCAATCCGCCCTTCGGCTCGAAGAAGGGTGGCGGGCTGCCGGATCGCGACGACTTCACCTATCCGACGTCGAACAAGCAGCTCTGCTTCCTCCAGCACATCTACCGTGGCCTCGCCCCCGGCGGCCGGGCCGGCGTGGTGTTGCCGGACAACGTGTTGTTCGAAGGCAACACGGGCCGGCAGATCCGCGTGGATCTTATGGACAAGTGTGATCTGCACACGATTCTTCGTCTGCCGACGGGCATTTTTTACGCCCAGGGGGTGAAGACGAACGTGTTGTTTTTCACCCGCGGGGAGAAGAAGGACAAGGGCAACACGCGCGAGACCTGGGTCTACGACCTCCGCGCCAACATGCCCGCCTACGGCAAACGCACCGAGCTCACCCGCGAGCACTTCGCCGAGTTCGAAGCCGCCTACGGCGACGACCCCCACGGCCAAGCCAAGCGCCAAGACCAAGGCGAAACCGGCCGCTTCCGCCGCTTCACCCGCGAGCAGGTCCGTGATCGAGACGAGAATCTGGATCTGAGCTGGCTCAAAGACGACAACGACGAAGACCACGACGACCTGCCCGAGCCCGCCGACTTGGCGCGGGAAGCGATGGGGGAGCTGGAGGCCGCGCTCGAGGAGTTGCGGGGGATTTTGGTGGAGTTGGGGGAGGAAGAGGGGGTGGAGGCGTGAGTTCGGTTCGGCCACGCCATCGTCCTGCCACGTGGGCGGAAGCTACTATCGACGACGTCGCCTCATACGTCTCGCGCGGGAAGTCACCCCGCTACACCGACAGAAGTGAACTTCCGGTGGTCAACCAGAGGTGCATTCGCTGGTCCGAGATCGAAACGGAGCACCTGAAGTTTGTTCATCGTGATCAGTTTCACGAATGGGGTCCCGAGCGGTTCATTCGGGCTGGCGACATCCTATGGAACAGCACAGGAACCGGAACGATCGGAAGAGCCTGCTTGGTGCAGCCTGAAGACTCGCACCCGCCGAAGGTCGTAGATAGTCACGTGACCGTGGTTCGGAGCCGACCCGACGCGGTTGACGCTGGGTTTCTGCACCTGTGGATTCGCGGCCCTGAAGTCCAGGCGGAAATTCTAGGCCTTTCGACTGGTTCGACGAATCAGATCGAACTCAACAAGTCGACGGTGTTAAGTACTCGACTTCCTCTCCCACCCCTGGGTGAACAAAAGAGAATCGCTTCGCTCCTGAGTATTCTCCTATCTCGAACGGAAGCCGTTCGCGCCCACCTCGACCGAACCTCCGCGCTCCTGAAGCGCTTTCGGCAGGCGGTGCTGGAGGCGGGGGTTTCGGGGGAGTTGACGGCGGAGTGGCGGGAGAAGAGAGGCGGAACTTACCGCTCCTGGACCGAAGTTGCCCTCGAGAACGTGGCCCTCGAAGTCGGAACAGGTTCCACGCCAACGAAATCGCACCCCGAGTACTACCCACAACAGGGTGTACCTTGGATCCCAAGTGGCCTGACCGCTCTTCCTCTGATTCTCACAGGAGCAGCCTTCGTTTCTGGCCTCGCCATAGACCACTTTCGGCTGAAGAAGTGGCCGGCAGGCACCCTCTTGGTGGCCCTGTACGGCGAAGGCAAGACCCGTGGACAAGTCTCCGAGTTGGGAATCGAAGCGACAATCAACCAGGCATGTGCCGCGATCATCGTTGATCCCAAGAAGGCAGAGAGGAAGTTCGTTCGCTTGTCGCTCGAAGCCAACTACCTCAAGATGAGGGCGCTTGCTGAGGGCGGGAGTCAACCCAACCTCAACCTCTCGAAGGTCCGCTCCTTTCCGATTCGCTTGCCTCCTCTCCCTGAACAAGCCGAAATCGTTCACCGCGTCAACGGACTCTTCGCCCTCGCGGCCTCCCTCGAAGCCCGCATCGAGGCGGCTCGGGCTCAGGTGGAGCGGTTGACTCCGGCTCTATTGGCGAAGGCGTTTCGGGGGGAGCTGGTGCCGCAGGACCCGGCGGAGGGGACGGGGGCGGAGTTGCTGGCGCGGATTCGGGCAGAGAAAGCACCGAGTAGGAAGGTCCGACGAATGCCGCGAACAACAGATGTAGGTGACAGCATCGAGAAACCTACTGTCGGCTTCTCGGCCCCAGAGCTATCGGTTCCACCGCCCCCAGACCCTAGAGTCCCGAAGACGCCAATTGGGGACTCTGACGACGCGGAGACGCGAGGGAGGGACACGGCTCCGCTCCTTTTGAGGGTCCTCCACCGTCTCGGTGAACGCGCTGCCCCGGCTGACTTGTGGCAGGCCTCTTCGTTCAAGAGCGACATCGACGGTTTTTATGCTCAGCTGCGCGCCGAGATCGCGGCGGGTCTTCTCGTTGAGAAGGTACTCAGCGAGACCAGGCGGATGATCGAGGTCGTTCGCAATTCGCCCACTTCCGGGGCAGGGCCATGAGGATCGACCGTCTCTCGATCCAAGGCTTTCGGAACCTCGAGAACTTCTCGATCGATCTTGACGAACGGAAGTTCGCTACCGTCTTGATTGGCGAGAACGGCACCGGGAAGTCGAACTTGATCGAGGCGATCGTCCTCATTTTTCGAGACCTGGATCTTGCGCAATCTACCCCCTTCGACTTTCACCTCGTCTACCGGTGTCGAGGCGAGAGAATCGAAGTGGAGCACAAGGCTGGCAACCGACCGGTGATTCGGGTCGGTGTCGGCCCCAACCAGCGAATTCTCTCTTGGGCGGGATTTCTGAAGGCCCGAGACCAGTTTCTCCCCAAGTATATATTCGCCTATTACTCAGGGCCGTCGGGTCGGCTTCGTTCATATTTCGAAAGTCACCAGAATAATTTTTATCACAAAATACTGAACGCCAAGTCTGGGCAGCCTCCGCCTCTTCGAAGACTCTTCTACTGCCTCCCGGAGCACAGCCGCTGGGTTCTGCTCGCCTACTTCCTTCGATCCGAAGAGCCGCCCGCGTTCCTCCGCCGCTACTTCGAGATCGAGGCATTCGACTCTGCCCTGCTCGTCTTGCGGCGCCCACCATGGGCGAAGGACAAACCCTCACCGGATGTAGCAAGGCTGGGTGATTCTCGCTTCTGGTATGCCCGAGGGACTGTCAAGAACCTCCTTCGTCGACTCTGGGACGAGTCACTCGCGCCGATCATGGCGAGTGCACGCGTTCAAGAAGACTACCGGTCCAAAGCCAGGAGCGAGGAGCAGATATATCTCTACCTACCTTCTCGCGAAGCACTGGAACGGATAGCAGTCGACTACCGGACCGAAGCCTCATTCTTCGCCGCCCTCGAGAGTACCGAGATCTCGAACCTCGTGCGAGACGTCCGCGTGAGGGTGAAGCGCGCGGGGGCCTCCATCGTCTTCTCCGAGCTGAGCGAGGGCGAGCAACAGCTGTTGACGGTCGTTGGCTTGATGCAGTTCACGCGTCACGAAGAATCGCTCTTCCTACTCGACGAGCCAGACACCCATCTGAACCCACATTGGAAGCTGAAGTACCTGGAAGAGCTGACGCGCCAGACGGGCTTGGCGGTCGACACCAAGGGAGCCGAGGAAGGATCTCTCGACTCTACGAGCCAGCTGATCCTGACGACCCACGACCCGCTGACCATCGCGGGCCTCGAAAAAGCCCAAGTCCAGATCTTCCGCCGGTCGGGAAACCAGGTCATCGTTGAGCAACCTTCCGTCGATCCTCGGGGTCTCGGTGTCTCTGGCGTACTGCTGCGCATGTTCGGCTTGCCCAGCACCCTCGACCTGCCTACCCAGGAGAAGATCCGCCGCCGCGACGAGCTAGCCCGCAAGATGGAGTCGCGATCCCTCGAGGAGGACGTGGAACTCCGACAGCTGAGCGAAGAGCTCGGCGAGCTCGGCCTGCTCTACGAGACTCGCGATCCGCTTTACAGCCAGTTCCTCGAAGCGCTCCGTCGGCGGGAACGGAAGATGGAGGCTCCCGTCAAGGAGTTGCCCCCCGAGGAACAAGAACGCATCGTCGACGAGATCCTCGCGGAGCTTATGGAGGCCGAACGGTGATCCACGTTCGTGTCCGGCCCGAGGACATCTCCGAAGGATGGCTCGAGAAGGCCCAGAGACTCACCGCGGAGCTCGAGGCCTTCAAAGACGATGGTCCCGAAGTTCCGGAGGAGAGACGGAAATCGGCCAGCGACAAGCGCAAGGCCCTCATCGAAAAGAACAGCGGCGTTTGGAAGGAACTCAAAGGCGTCCTCATGCGCTGGTCTCACGGCAAGTGCTGGTACTCGGAGCTCAAGGACCACGGCTCTGACTTCCACGTGGACCACTTCCGCCCCAAGGGCAGAGTCCGGGACCAGGGCGAAGAAGACACCGAGGGCTACTGGTTCCTCGCCTTCGACTGGAAGAACTATCGACTGAGCGTTGCCTGGTGCAACTCGGCCCATAGTGCTGATGGTGGCCCGGCGCAGGGCAAGCAGGATCAGTTTCCCGTGGGTCCAAAGGGCAAGCGAGCGACCTGTAAGGAAGATGACCTCGACCGAGAAAACTGCGTCCTTCTCGACCCAACCAATGCAAATGACGTCGTGCTGGTCGATTTCGACGAAACCGGCTTGCCCGTCGCCACCGCCGGGGGTTGGACCACGACACGCGTCCGCGAAACGACGCGTATCCTCCACCTCGATGCACCCCGGATGCTCGAGGCACGCCAAGCCGTTTGGCGCACCTGCCGCGAAGAACTGGCAAGCGCCCACGCGCTGATCAATCAAGAGTCAGAAGACATGGGCACTTTGGACAAGGCCGAGCTGAAGAGGAGTCTCAAGCGGCTCCGGGAGCTAATTGCGCCTCAGTCTGAGCTCTCCGCTGTTGCTCGAGCCTGTATCGTGAAGTTCGGGTACCGTTGGGCCTTGAGCCTCCTGAACGCAGCATAAAACTGAAGAGAACCTTGCATTACAGCGCGCTTTGCAACGGACCGCTGATCGGTTGCCCGGAATTCCAGGGCTGTGACCGTCTCTGAAGAGAGGCCTCAGTAGTCGCAACAGGAGCCGAAATTCTGCCTGCCAACTGCCAAGGAGGAATGCCATGGCGCGGGACACCGTCAGTCGAGAATGCAGCAAGTGCCACAACTACGGGCGTCGAATGGAATGCCGGGAGTGCATCACGGTCTTCATCGACTGCCCATGCCACCGGAGGATGACTTCAGACGGGCGAGTCCATGTTTGCCCCAAGTGCGGCAGCCGCAGCTGTGGGTACTTCGACTAACTTCGCGAAGGTGCTGGCAGCATTAGCGTAGGGGAGCAAGTCGCCCCCGCGCTCGCTTACAATGACCGGACCATGCC
>JANRLG010000170.1:0-5954 GCA_033762835.1 Thermoanaerobaculia bacterium | reverse complement strand
GTAGGCGGCCAGAAAGCGCCCCTGGTTCGGTACCAGGTCCGGCCACAAGCCGTGGCACAGATAGACCGCGGCGGCGGCCACCACCCATGCCAGCAAACTGCGCTCCGAGACGTCTCGCGACTTCATCGACTGGGCACCCCGGCGATCCGTCCACGGGCCACGGTGACGACCTCGGCCGCGCGCCGCGTCCCGATGAACAGTTCGAGGGCGAGAGCTACCCGTTTCAACAGCAACTCGACCTCTTCAGGGTTCAGGCGATCGGGCGACAGCCCCAACCGGGCCCGCTGCCCCTCGACCGCGCTGCGCGACATGAACTCGCCGAGGTGGGGAGCGAGAACACCCACCACCACCGAAATCACCTCCGCTGTGGAACGCGTGCCTTGCATGGGACGTTGGGAGAGTAGCCGAGATCATCACCCAAAGGCCACTGCAACCGGGCGGGCTCTGCTCCGTACCACCAAGAGTCCCGCTCGGTTCGGCGGATCGAGCCCCTGTTCCGATAAGATGACTGGTCTTAAAAGCATGGCACGGCATGCGCCGGCATGCCGGCGCACGGTGGACGGCAACCTATTAACATGGTTGACTTTTGGGTCAGTTGGGTTGCTTTGGCGCGGCATGCGCCCCCAGGACGGCGCAGGCCGTTTGGAACCCAACTTGGAACCCAAACCGGCACTCGGGAGGAGTGCCTGAAGGAGTCGACCAAGGTGCCCACGACTACGCTGACGGATCGAGTGTTGGATCGGACCCCGCCAAAGGTCGGACGCTTGGAGCTCTGGGACACGATTGTCCCCGGCTTCGGAGTTCGGATCACGGCCCATCAGAAGAGCTTCTTCTTCTCCTTTCGTTCGCCGCGCGCGAGAACCGCCGACGGGAAACCCGTGCGGCGCCGCGTCTCGGTCGGCGAGTACCCCAAGCTGCGCCTGGCCACGGCGCGTGCCAAGGCGGCTGAGATTCGAGACCAAGTCGACCAAGGGGTAGACCCCTGTTATGTCGAACCAATCGAGCCCGTCACAGTCGTAACCTTCGAGGAGGTGGCGCTCGATTACCTCGAGCGTTATGCCAAGAAGCAGAAGAGCTCGTGGAGGAACGACGAATGGTTGATCCAGAAGAAGCTGCTGCCGGTATGGAGCTCGCGGCCGATCGGTTCGATCACCACAAGGGAGGTTCGCCGTCTGCTCGAGGGCATCTCGGAAGGGGCGCCCGTGCAGGCGAACCGGACTCATTCGACCCTTCGATCGATCTTCCAATGGGGCATTCGTCATTGGGATCTCGAGGTCAATCCGGGTCGGATGGTCGAGCGCTTGAACCGGGAGTCGCCGCGAGAACGGGTGCTCGATCGTCAGGAGTTGGCAGCACTGTGGCGCCTTTGGCAGCGTTCTTCGCATCTGGTAGCGAGCCTTCTTCAGCTCCGTCTTCTCACCGCGCAGCGAGGGAACCAGCTGTGTCGCCTCCACTCCTC
Organism: Thermoanaerobaculia bacterium; assembly: GCA_033762835.1. Classification (GTDB taxonomy): domain Bacteria; phylum Acidobacteriota; class Thermoanaerobaculia; order Multivoradales; family DATKCC01; genus JANRLG01. The sequence continues at coordinate 4,495 of JANRLG010000170.1, read as the reverse complement.
GCAGATCGAAACCCGCGGGGAAGACGTGTGGTGGAACGTCCCGTCGACATCGACCAAGACTCGTCGACCGTACCGGATCTGGTTGGGGCCAATGTCGCGCGGGATCTTGGCTGACATTCGCCTCAACGATGAGGGCTTCTGGTTTCCCTGGGACCCGCGGCGCCACAGAGGGGATCGGGGTGAGGTGTGGGAGCGTTCGGTCGAAATCTCGAAGCCGAGCGGCGTGACGAACTGGCAGCCACGCGACCTCCGTCGCACGGCGGCGACATTGATGGCGGAGCGCGGTGTCTCCCGCTTCATCATCAAGCGGGTGTTGGGCCACGCGGACCGGGAAATCACCGCGGTGTACGACCTCTACTCCTACGACCGGGAGGTCAAGGAGGCGGTGTTGACGCTCGAGAGCGCGGTGCGGGAGATCGTGGGCGAGCCGTTGTGAGTGAAAAGAGGCAGGCGAACGGCGCTCGCCTGCCTCGAGTTTCCGAGCGGAGTTTCGCATCAGTCACCGAGGGTGCGGGGTCGGGTGCGAATCCAACGCTCGACTTCGGAGTTTCGCCAACCGGATCGGCAATCGGACAGCTCGACCCGGAGCGGGAACTGCCCGAGCTCCATCTGGCGCTGGATCGTTCGCTTCGAGAGCCGGCACCGCTCCAAGACCTCGGGCCAGTCGATGATGCGGTCATTGCCGAGAGCTCGGGCGACTCGTTCGAGACACCGGGCGATGTAGGTGCCAAACTTGTGGCCGAATTGCTGGATGGCGAGCTCGTCGAGGCAGAGGTCGAGGGGGTCGTCGAAGTCTTCGGGAGGCATGGGCACGGACTCCTGTTTCCGTCGGTCCACGGGCGATGTTCGTGGCGTGTGGCGTTGGCGGAGTTCTGTGCTCGCGCAACACGCGGGTCGCAGTAAATCGTACTCATAAGCGAACCTCGTTTCAAGACAAGTCTTGAAGCGAGGCTTCTCGGCGGGAGTCAGAGCGGGAAGAGCTCAGGGAGGGCGCGGGCGAGGCGTATGGTGTTCGGGTGCCGGCGCTCGAGGCGATAGACGTGGTGGTTCTGTCGCCGCTGGGCGGTCACCAGTCCGAAGCGGGAGAAGAGCTGCAAGTGGGCCGAGACCGCGGTCGTCGAGATGCCCAGAGGCTCGGCGAGCTCGCGGACCGTCGCCTTCCCGAGCGCCAAGTCGTGCAGCATGCGCAGGCGATGGGGATTCGAACCCAAGGCCAGAAGCTCGGAGAGGGTCGCGTAATCGGGCGTTCGTTTCATCGTCACAGGCGCGTAATCGCGTGTCCGACGGAGCGAGAGATAACGCGAAGAGGCGCGTAACGTCAAGGCGCAACGCCCGAGTCATTTCAGTCGAGCGGTTATGGAACATCGGAACTCCACCGCGAGAGGTCCCCGGTCTCGAACCCATCCGCGAAGATCAAGTTCTGAGGACTCCTGGTGATCTGGATCGGCGCCGGGGCGTTCCGGGAAACGGCCTGGTCGATCCCGATGACGGTGAAGCGGGGCAGGTAGAAACCGGGCTGGAGGTAGGCATGGGCCAGGACGGGCGCGGCCGAGACTTCCTCGTCGAAACCGTCGCCGTTCCAGTCGTAGAGGTAGAGCGCGGCCGGGCCGGCGACGGACTGGGCGAAGGGCACCGGGGCACCGGTCGGGAAGGTGCAGTACGGCGTCGTCGAGCAGCTGGGCTGGAAGGTGGCGATCTCGAGGATCTGCTGGACTACCTGGAGGGTGAAGGTCCGGGACTGGATCGGCTGGCGGCAGTTGCGGGCCTCGACGGTGACGGTGTAGGTGCCGGGAGCGGGGTACCGGTGCTCGGGCTCGAGGCCGTCGCAGCCGGAAAGCCAGGGGGTGCCGGTGCCGTCGCCCCAGGTCCATCGCCACTCGGTGGCCCCGGAGGTTTGGGCGTGGAAGTGGTAGGAGCCGTCGAGTTGGCGGGTGGCGGTCGGGGTGCTCGCGAAGCCGAGGGCTTCGACGACGAAAGAGATCGACGAGCGGGCGACACCCCACGGATTCCGGATCTCGAGCTGGACGGTGTGGAAGCCCGCCGGCAGTCGGTTGGTGTCGAGGTTCGTCGGGTTGCCCGTGAGGGTGCCGGCGCCGTTCGGACGAGTCCAGGTGAAGGTCCAAGGTGGCCGGCCGCGCACGTCGTTCGCCGTCAGGGTGACGGGGAAGCACGGCGGGTAAGTCGGGATCACGGAGCGTTCCTCGGCCTTGCTCGGCAGAGCGAGAGCGGCGAGAAAAAGGGCCGGAGCGAGCGGGGCTCGCCCGCTCCGGCGAAGGGGAAAGGACGGGCCGGACATCAGACTTTCCGGAACCCCAGGAAGCCAAGCAGGACGCAGAGGAGCAAGAGACCCCACTGCCCCACCGTCGGAATCTCGGCCGGCGGCGGGCCGACGGGGTCGCGATCGAGCGGCGTGCGAGTGGGGTCATCCCGGAGCGGCGTTTCGGGGTCGTCGGTCGGGACGGGCCGGTGGTTCGAGGCCAGGAGGGTGCCTTGGCAGACGAGCTCGTCGAGGCCCTCGGGGATCGGGTCGAAGACTTCGACCTCGAAGGTGAGATCGAGGCTTTGGCCAGGATCGAGGGAGGGGATCTCGATCGTGACCTCGGTGTCGTCCGGGTGTTGGCCGGACAGCACGGTGCCGACGGGTGTGAGGACCTGGTCGGCCACGAGGACGGTGCCTTCGGGGACCGGGCTCGTGAAAACCACGCCGTTGGCCGCGGCGTTGCCGGTGTTGCTGAGGGTGACGAGGTAGACGACGGTGTCGCCCGCATCGGCTTCGCCGTCGTCGTCGAGGTCGAGGTTCAGGGAGTCGGTCTTGAGGGCCGAGAGGGCGGGTTGTGGGCCCGGTCCGGCGGGCGTGACCGGGGTGGTGTCGACGGCCGTGTTGTCGGCGGGCGTCGGGTCCGGGCCGCTGGCGCCGTCGTCTTCGATCCTTACTTGATTCCGGATCTCCCGGACTCCGGTCGGGAAGGGCGAAGCCACCCGGACGGCGAACGCGACGAGGCCGGAGTCCCCGGCGGGCAGGGACCCGATCGAGAAGGTGCAAGCCGTGCCACTGGGTCCACCCGGGCAGAGCCAGCCGGCCGTGGATTCGGCCGGTTCGAAGGTCGAATTCGCGGGGACGGTTTCGGTCAAGACGACGCCGGCTGCGGCTTGGTTGCCGGCATTCGAGTAGGCGATCGAGTAGACGACCACTCGACCCGCGGTGGTGGTGACGCCACCGTCGGTCTTCGTGATGCGCAGGTCCGGAGCGGCGTTGACGGCGATGCTCGAGCAGGCCGGGGGCGGGGTGCCTCGGCTGTTGGCGGTCGCGAGCTCGGCGCAGTTTTCGATGGCCTCGGCGCCGGGGGGCAGGTCGGGAGTGATGCGGACGGCGAAGCGGCGAACGCCGTTCGCCCCAGCGGTGACGATGCCGAGGGTGGCCCGGCAGGACGAGCCGGCGCAGAGCCAATCGGGGGACGAGGCCGCGGCGTCGAAGGTGGTCAGGTCCGGAGCGGTTTCGTCAAGGAAGACCCCGGCCGCGTCTTGGTTGCCGCGGTTCTCGAAACGGAGATCCCAGACGAGCAGACCGCCCGGGACGGGGTTGGAGGCCGAGGGCACGGGGACCTTGGTCAGGCGAAGGTCCGGTGCAACGTTGATCAGGGGGGTGTCGTCGGTAGCGACGTTGTTGGCGGGATCGCGGTCGGGGCCGTTGGCGCCGTCGTCGGCGACCGAGACCGTGTTGGTGATGCGGTCGATGCCCGGCGGGAAGGTCGCGGGCAGGCGCACAGCGAAGCGAACGGCGTTCGCCTGGGCGCCGCCTCCGGGGAGGGGGCCGAGGTCGAAGTGGCAGGTGGCGCCTGTGCAGGACCAGCCGGGGGAGGAAGAGCTGGGTGAGAAGGTGGTGGGCGTGGGGATGGTCTCGGTCAGCCGGACACCCGTGGCGCCTTGGTTGCCGAGGTTGGTGGTGGCGATCGTGTAAACGACCGTGTCGTTGGTGGTGGCCGAGATCCCGCCGTCGGTCTTGGTGACGGCGAGGTCGGGGCCGGTCTGGGTGCGGTCGACCGGGGTCGTTTCGGTGGCCGTGTTGTTGGCGGGGTTGGTGTCCGGACCGGCGGTGCCGTCGCTGGTGACTTCGGCGGCCAGGTCGAACTGGGTGACGCCGGCCGGCAACGGACTGCGGACGCGAACGGCGAAGATACGAACGCCGTTCGCCAGCGGAGCCACGGTGCCGAGAACGAGCTCGCAGGCGGAGCCCGTGCAGGACCAGCCGGGAGCGGAGCCAGCCGCGTCGAAGGTGGTGTTGGTCGGGACGGTCGCACGGAGGCGAACGCCGTTCGCCTGGGAACGGTCGGCGAGGTTCTGGAAGGTGAGGCGGTACGGGATCAGCTGACCGGGCACGCCGAGGGCGTTGTCGTCGGTGGCGGTCAGGGCTAGGTCGGGGTCGAAGTCGATCGGCGTGCGGGTGGCGTCCTGCTGAGCCGGGGTGTCCGGGTCGTCGGTCAGCGTGGCGCCGAGG
>JANRLG010000169.1:0-15671 GCA_033762835.1 Thermoanaerobaculia bacterium | reverse complement strand
CGGGCGCTGATGCTCTCGGCTGATCCGGTACCGGACATGGCGGGAGCGCCGTTCCATGTCGACTTCGGGGCCGGCCGCCTGAACTTGCGGCGGCTTCTGGCCTAGGAGTACTCTGGGGCCGTGAAACTCGTCTACTTCGGTTTCCGGCCCCAGACCTCTGACTCGGTGAAGGAGCAGACCTACCGGCAGGTCGGCTGCTGGTCTGGGGTCGAAGCGGTGGGATCGTTCGATGCCGACGCTCCAGAGGAAGCGGTTCGGCGGACGGCGGTGCTCCGGTTGGCTCCTGACACCGATGCTGCGGCGATCAGCCGGCGCTTGGAAGATCTACCGAGTGTGGAGTACGCCTCGGAGCCCGGTGACCGCTTTCTGGTGCGCTGATCGAGGCCCTCACCGCCCCAGCGGCAACTCCCCGGCTGCCGCTGCGGCGCCCAGGTAGAACACGAACCGCACCGTCCAGACTCGCCAGTCGAGAGCGGCCCCGGCAACGATCCTGGGGCCGGCCACGAGCACGGCGTAGCCCACTAGCAGGCAGGCCAACGTGAGGGTGAGGAAGAAGGGGTCGTAGACGCCCTCGCCGCGGCTCCAGAGTTGGACTTCGCTCGGGATGAAGGCGCGGAAGAGGCCCTCGCCGAGGATCTCCATGGGCAGCACGAGGGTGCGCCGGAGGGGTAACGGCAGTGCGGGGGCGGGCCAGCCGTTGGCCTCCGGTGGCGGCTTTTCGCCCCGGTTCGCGGCCCTCTGGCGGGCGCGGACGGTGCGCACGGTGTTGACGAGCAGCGCGATCGGGCCGAGCAGGAAGGCCAGTGGGCCGACCAGCGTCAGCCGGCGGAGGAGCGCGCGGTCGAGGTCGTCGTCGTCCGGCCCGCGGGTGAAGAAGACCACCGCCAATCCGGCCAGGGCCAGCCAAGTCCAGGCGGAGAGTGCCCCATCCGCTCTCACCGCGCGCTCGGCGGTCAGCCACGGGCCCAGCAGGTGGCCGACGAGCAGCAGCCAGCATCCGAGCATCAGATCCTCGAGCTCGAGGGCCTGCCACGGTTGCCGCCAGAGGGCGGGGGAGCGCGTGGGCGGAATGGGTGGGGTGGCCATGGTTAATCAGCCCAGGTCCAGCCCCATGCGGGAACGCACCGCACTGCGATACAACCTTCCCACCGGCACCTCCTGGCCGTTCACGAGCACCAGCCGGAGCTTACCGCCCGGGCCGCCCACGAGGCACCGTACCCGATCGAAGTGGACCACGTACGAGCGGTGGACCCGTTCGAATTCGGCCGGCAAGATGGCGGCGAGCGCACCCAAGGCCTTCTCGTGCAGGTGAACGCTGCCGTCTTCCAGGTGCAGCTCGGAGTAGTCGTCGGCGGCGCGGAGGAAGACCAGCCGGTCGACCGCCACGCTTTGGATCTGCTTGCCCTTCCGGACCGCCAGCCGCCGGGCGCGCTCCGCGCCCACGGCCACCCGCCCCAGGGCGCGATCGAGGGCGATGCGCAGGCGCTCGGCGGACCAGGGCTTGGCGACGAAATCGACCACGCCGTATTCGAAGGCGCGGAGCGCCTGCTCGCGATGGGCCGACACCACGACCGTCTGGAAGCTCGCGGCCGTGGCCTCCTCGAGCAAGCGGAAGCCGTCTTGACCCCCGAGGCGCAGGTCCAGCAACAACACGTCGAGCTCCGAGCCGCGCACCAGGTTGCGGGCGGCCTCCCACGAGGCGCAGACCTCGATCTTGGCTCCGGTGACCATTTCGCGCACCATCCGCTCGAGGCGCCGGGCCACCACGGCCTCGTCTTCGACGATGGCGATTCTCATCGCCCGGCCCCTGCCGGCAGGCTGAGCTCGGCACGCCAGCGCCCGGCCACCGGACCTTGGCGAAACGACCAGTCCTCGCCCCAGGCCTGGCGCAAACGTGCCTCGATGTACCGGCTCCCGGTGCCGATCGGTCCGGCCTCGCCGCTCGGTGCGGGGGACTCGAAGACCAGGCGCCGCCGGCCAGCTTCGAGCGTCGCCCGCAGGGTCAGGTGCATGCGGGGAACCGCCGCTCCCGCGAGATCTGTCGAGCCGTGGGTCACCGCGTTTTCGACCAGCGTGTGCAGCACCGCCGGAGGGATCGGCTCGTCGCCTTGCAGACCCTCGACCGTGAGCTCGTAGCGGACGTCCTTGCGCAGACCCATGGTCTCGAGATGGCTACGACACAACTTCAGCTCCTCCGCTGCCGGGATCAGAGAATGTTGCGACAGCTCGCCCAGGAGCCGCAGCTCCTCACCCATCGCTTCGATCATTCGCACGGCGGTGGCGGGGTCGCTTTCGACCCACTCCGCGAGCGCGGTGAGGGAGTTCATCAGGAAGTGGGGCTGGATCTGCCGGCGTACCATCTCGAGCTCGAGACGGGTCGCCTCGTGCTCCGCCGCGAGCTTGGCCTGACGCACGCGCCGCATCTCGCGGGCATGGGCCACCAACAGGCAGAGAAACAACAGGTTCAAGGCCACGAACAGCCGATCCGGGAAGCGGGACGGTTCGATCAGGAAGATCCCGAAGGCGATCGCCACTCCGACCAGCGCCAGGGTGCTTCCCGCTTGCCGCCGGGTCAGCGCCCCCACTAGCCAGAGCAGGGTGGCCCCAAAGGAGACGGCGTAGATCACCAGTGCCTTGCCGTCCCAACCGGCCACGAACCACGGGGCAAGCGCCGTCACCCCCGCGACCCCGGCGAGCCACCAGCGCCCCCCGGGCCGGCGGAATCGCAGCACCACCCAACCGACCAACTGCACGCCGAGGAGCCAGGCGAGGATCACGATCGCCAGCAGCCGCGGAAAGTGGTGGTCGTAGGTGTAGCCCACCAGCGGTCGCCAGACTTCCGCGCCGAGCAGCGCGGCGGCGGTGGCGGCCAGGAGCCCGAGGAGCAACGAGGCGCGATCGCGCAGGGCGCCGAAGAGCGCGAAGGCGAAGCCGGCGGTGAGTGCCAGGCCGCTCAAGGCCATCGCGGAAATCCAGGCTTCGCGCCGGCGCCCGGTGACGATGTCTTCATAGTCCCCGATCACCACCGCCCAGTAACCCACGCTGGGCAAGAAGCCGCGATGGAACGACGAGGCGCGAATCTCGAGCCGGTGGGGCCCGGGCGCGGCCACGGCATCGGGGATTTGGTAATGGGCTTCGACGGGACCGGGCACTTCGTCCTCGGCCCGCCCACCGACGACACCGCCCCGGCCGAGCAGCTTGCCGTCCCACCACACCTCATGGGACGCCAGGGCGGCGAAGTAGAGGCCGAGTGGCTGGCCCGGCCGGCGCAGCTCCGGCGGAATCTCGACCGTCGCCGTCAGCCAGATCTCGCCGCTGCCGGCCGGAATCTCCCACAGGGTCACCGGTCGCGAGGCTCCGGCCTCACTCGACCGCATCTCGAAGCGCTCGACCGACACCCACCGCGGCTCGGCCTCGGCGGCGGGCGCCACCGTGAGTCCGAGCAGCGTTGCCAAGAGCAGCACCCGCATCGCCGGCAAGGTACCACGGCGTTTCGAGCCCGGAACGCAGAGCGGACGCCGTTCACCGACCCGCGGAGTCGTTCACCGCCCGGCGTGCAGCGCGGCGCGCGTGGACCCGTAAAAGGCCGGCAGGAGGAACCCACATGAAAACCCTGAAAAGAACCCTGATCTTGATCTCGGCCCTCGCCACCGCCCCCCTCGCCGGCGCCGAGCCGCCGGTGCTGCGGCTCGAATCCCTGAAGTTCGTCGGCAACGACGGCACCGAGATCGCGGCCGAACGGGGTGAGCTGCGGGTGCCGGAGAACCGCTCGAAGCCCGACTCGCGGACCCTCAACCTGTCCTTCGTTCGGTTCAAGGCCACCGGAGCCAAACCGGGCGCGCCGATCGTCTACCTCGCCGGCGGTCCCGGCGGCTCCGGCGTCGAAGCGGCGCGGGGCAGCCGTCTGCCGCTGTTTCTGGCGCTCCGTGAATTCGGCGACGTCATTGCCTTCGACCAGCGGGGCACCGGTCTGGGCTCCGGCGACGACGCCGAGAGCGACTGCGACGAGCGTTACCAGATCGACTTCTCGAAACCCCTCGACCGCCGCGGCACCGTGAGTGCGCTGGTGCCGGCGTTTCGCGCGTGTCTGGCCCGGCTGGGCAAGAACGGCTTCGACCTTGCCGGCTATACCACCGAAGAAAGTGCGGCCGACCTCGAAGACCTGCGCCGCGCCCTGGGAGCGGAAAAACTGACGCTCTGGGGGATCAGCTATGGCACTCACCTGGCGTTGGCGACTCTCAAGGCGTTTCCGACCAGTGTCGACCGCGTGATCCTGGCCGGCATCGAAGGTCTCGACGACACCCTGAAGCTGCCCAGCGACCAGCAGGAGCTCCTGGTCACCCTCGCGGAGCTGGCCCGCCCCCAGGTGCCGGATCTGCTCGGTACGATGCGGGAGGCCCTCCGCCAACTCGAAGCGAGCCCCAAGACCGTCTCGCTCACCCACCCCTTCACCGGAGAGGCCGGACCGATCGTCGTCGGCGCCCTCGATTTCCAGGCGGTGGTCGCCGACATGCTGACCGGCCCCGAGACCTTCGCCGGTCTGCCGGACTTCGTCAACCGTGTCGCCGCCGGGGATTGGACGGCGCTCGCCATGCTCGCGGCGCCCGGCCGTCTCGGCGAGGTGCCGATCGCCATGGCGGTGGGCATGGACTGCGCTTCCGGGGCGTCGGCCGAGCGCCGGGCGCGCATCGCCGCCGAGGCTCGAGAGGCCCTGCTCGGCGACGCCATCAACCTGCCGTTTCCGGAGCTTTGTGACGAGCTCGGCATCCGCGAGCTCGGGGCAGCGTTCCGGGAGCCGGTGCGTTCCGCCGTGCCGGCGCTCCTGATCAGCGGCACTCTCGACGGCCGCACTCGGCCGCGCCAGGCGGAGGCACTCCTGCCCGGCTTGCCCAACGCTGTCCACTTGGTGATCGACGGCGCCGGGCACAGCGATCCACTGTTTCTGTCGTCCCCCAAGATCCTCGAGACGATGCAGGCCTTCCTGCGCGGTGAGGCCGTCGGCGAACGTCGCATCGTTCTACCGCCGGTCCAGTTCCGCCCGGTGCGCCGGCTCGCCGAGGTGCCCCCGGCGACCCTCGCCCGGTACGTCGGTGAGTACCGAGTGGGAGCCCAGGGCGTTCGGAAGGTATTTCTGGCCGGCTCGATTCTCTACACCCAACGTCCGGGCAACCTACCGTTTCCGCTACGCCCGATTTCGAACGACGAGTTCTTCTACGAGGGCCTCGCCGGCTCGTTGCGTTTCGAAACCGACGCCGACGGCCAGGTGCTCGCGATGTGGTTCCGCGGTGCGGACGGCCGGGAGGAGCGCTGCCCACGGTTGTGAACCGGTGAATCCGGGGCGGCGGATCGCGCGTCCCGGCGCCTCGGCGGTCGCCTGGTACACTTGCCCCGGGGGTTCCGCCGCTTGCGACTCGATCAACTGCTGCATGAACGTGGACTTTTTCCCAGCCGGGAGCAGGCGCGGCGGGCGGTCATGGCCGGTTTGGTCTCGGTGGCGGGGCGGCGGGTGGACAAACCGGGCACGGCGGTGAAGGACGATGCCGAGTTGCTGGTGGCGGCCCCGGCGGAGCCGTTCGTGTCGCGGGCGGGTCGCAAGCTCGCCGCGGCGCTCGACGAGTTCGGCGTCGATCCGACCGGGGCGGTCGCCCTCGACGTCGGGGCTTCGACCGGCGGCTTCACCCACTGCCTGCTCGAGCGCGGCGCCCGGCGGGTGTACGCCGTGGACGTCGGCTACGGCCAGCTCGACGTGCGCCTGAGGGACGATCCGCGAGTGGTGGTGATGGACCGCATCAACGCCCGCCACTTGGCTCCCGACGCCCTGCCCGAGCCCTGCGACCTGATCACCCTCGACGTCTCCTTCATCTCCCTGGCCAAGGTGATGCCCGCCTTGGAGCCCCACCTGGCGCGCCCCGACGGGCGGATTCTGGCGCTCGTCAAACCCCAGTTCGAAGCGGGCCGCGGCGTCGTCGGCAAAGGCGGTATCGTGCGCGACGAGGCGGTGCGGCGGCGAGTGATCGACGAGGCCGTGGCCCGACTGGTCGCCCTTGGGCTCGAGCTCCTTGGGGTCATCGATTCGGCCGTGCCCGGCAGCGGCGGCAACCGGGAAGCCTTCGCTTTGTTCTCTTGGCCCCGGAAGGAGCCGTCGTGAAGCCGATCGAATCCGTGGCGGTGGTATCCAAGCGGTCCAGCCGGGAGGCCCTTCAGACCGCCCAGGAACTGTGTGAGTGGTTGGTACGCCGGGGTCTCGCGGTGGCGCTCGACGAGGCTGCGCGGCGCGTTCGCCGGCCCCCGGGGGTGACCAGCTTCGACCCCGACGCCGATTACGACCTGGTCGTGGTGCTCGGCGGCGACGGCACGCTGCTCTCGGTCGCCCGGGGTTTACAACGCCCCGTGCCGGTGTTCGGGGTCAATCTCGGGCGCCTGGGATTCTTGACCGAGGTTGGCCGGAAGGACTTGTACCCGAGCTTGATCCAGGTCCTCGGCGGCGCGTATCGCATCGAGGACCGCTCGCTCTTCGCCGTCACCCTGACCCGCGCCAGCGGCCCCCCGGCGACCTATTCGGTGTTGAACGACGCCGTGATCGCGAAAAGCGCTCTGGCGCGCATCATCGAGTTGTCCATGCGGGTCGGGGGCTCGAACGTCGCTCGCCTGCGCGCGGATGGCTTGATCATCTCGACGCCGACCGGCTCCACGGCCTACAACCTCTCGGCCGGCGGGCCGATTCTGTCCCCTCAGCTGCCGGTGGCCGTGATCACTCCGATCTGTCCGCACACGCTGTCTTTGCGGCCGCTGGTGGTGCCCGACAGTGAGCGCATCGAAATCACCCTCGAGACCAGCCGCGAGGAGGTCTACCTCACCTTGGACGGCCAAGAGGGCACCAGCCTTGCTTACCGCGACACCGTGGCCGTGGAGCGCTCGGACGCCCGGGTGGGTTTGGTCAAGATCTCCGGCCGTACGTTTTACGACAACCTACGCGGCAAGCTCCGGTGGGGCGATCTCGCCGGCCAGAGCCCCGAAACTGCGACCACGGACGGATGACCGACAGCCCCGCTAGTCCCACCGACGCGACCGACCCGGAGCCCCGGGGCGCGTCGCGTCGCCCCCGGCGCCGCCGCCGGAGGGCCTGGGGCTGCCTGTTTCGGGCGCCGGTGTATCTCACCCTGCTGCTGCTGACGGGTTTCATCGCCCTGGTCGGCTGGCTGGGCAGCGAACGCGGTGGCGAGGTGCTCGCCCGCTTCGTGGCGACCCGCGTCGCGGACGCCCTCGGGGGGACCCCGGTTTCCGTGGGGCGGGTGCGGTGGGACCTGTGGCCCCTCGCCCTCGAGGCCGAGGACGTGCGGGTGGCGAGCCGGGACGCCGACCAGCCCCCGCTCGCCGAGGTGCCCTTCGTGCGGGTCGATCTGTCCTTGGCCGAGGGCACCGGCTGGGGCCGACCGACGATCCGTCTGGATCAGGTCTACCTGCGCGAGCCGCGGATCTACCTGCAACTCGACGAAGGCGGCCGGACGAACTTGCCCAAGTTCCCCCGCGGTGCCGCGGGCGGAGAACGTCGCGTGCGACTCGCGGCGTTGGTGGTCGAGCGCGGCCAGGTGCGCTTCAATGCCACCGAATACCCTCTCGACTTCGCCGCCAAGGAAGTGCTCGGTCGCCTCTCCGAGACCGGCGACGGCATCGACCCGCACCTCGAGGGCGCGGTCACCGTGGGCGAGGTGATGGTCGGCCTGCCCAAGGCGCGGCCCTACCCGGTGGCCCTGACCGCGAAACTGTGGGTGGACCGGCGCCGGCTCGAGGTCGTCCACGCCCAGGTGAGTTCCCCCGAGCTGCGCGCCACCGGCCGCGGTAGTGTCGAGTTCGCACCGGATCGGCGCCGTTCGAGCTTCACCTTCACCGCCTCCGGCGACGCCGTGGCCCTGCGCCGGCTGGGCTACGTGCCGGAGCCGGAAGTGGGGGAGGTGCCGCTGGTCGAAGGCCGCTTTCGTTTCGACGGCCGGGCCGACTGGCGGCCGGGCCAGGGCAGCGTGACCGGCACCCTGGATGCCGATCGCTTGGTCTTGGCCGGCCGGGTTTTCGAGGGATTCACCGGTCCCCTGGCCATCGACCCCGAGCGGGTGACCTACCAGTTCGGGGGCGCGGGCTACGCCGGGGGTTCGGTATCGGGCACGGTCGAAGTGCTGGTCCGGCCGCCCGATCACCCCGTGACGGTGGGCGTCGAACTCGCCGAGGTCGACCTGCGCACCTTGGCCGCGGACCAGGGGCTCGAGTTGCCGGCGCCGGTGACCGGCCGCGTGTCCGGCACGGCGCAGTACCACTTTCAGCCCGCGGAACCGTTTCGCGGCCAAGGCGGCGCCGAGCTGAGGCTTTCGGCCGTGCCCGGCAGCACCGTTCCACTCGCGGGGCCGGCGCGGCTGGTGCTGGCGGACGGGGTGCTGGCGGTCGCCGAGGCGCGCTTCACGACCCCCGGCGAGGACCACGTGGTGACCACCCGCGAAGGCCGGTTCGACCTGCTGGCGCGCACCGGCCGGTTCACCTGGCAGGTGGCGACGGGCAACGTCGGCGACCTCGCGCGCTGGGTTCTGCCGCCCTCGACGGGTCCCGATGCCGCCTGGCTGCCCACCGCGGGGGTCGGGACGGTACGCGGGGAGCTTACGGTGGCACCCGAGCGAGTGGCGACCAGCGTCGATTTCGATCTGGTCGAAGTCGCCGCGGCCGGCGGCTTGGCCGACCGGTTGACCGGCGGCTTCGTCGTCTCCGCGGCGGGGGTCGAGGCGTTGAACCTGGCTCTCGAGCGCGGCGCCGGGCGCCTGGGGGTGACCGGTACGCTACCGTTCGGCCAGGCTCCGCTCGGCCTGAAGCTCGAACCCGTCCTGTGGCCCCTCGATTCGCGCCTAGCCGCTTGGTTGCCCGCCGAGGTCGCCCTCGAGGGTGCTGCCTCGGGGCGGCTGGAGCTGGAGGGGACCGCTTCGTCTCTGGCCGGCAGTGGGCGATTGTTGATTTCCCCAGCGCGCCTGCAAGGTCTCGACGTGGGAGCGCTCACCTGCGATTTCGGCTTCGGCAGCGACCTGATCGACCTGCGCGAGTGTGCCGCCGACACGCCCGCCGGCCGCGTGACGGTGCTGGGTAGCTCGCGGGAGGGGACGATCGACCTGCGGGTCGAAGCACCACGGCTCGATCTCACTCGCGAGCCGCTGGCTAGCCTGGTCGACGGCTCGGTGGCCGGAGTCGCGGCCGTTTCCGCCCAGGTCGGCGGCACGCTCGAGCGCCCGCGCCTGCTGGCCCGCGCCACGGTCACGGATTTGGTCGTCGGCGGGCGCCGCTTGGCCACGGAGGATGGCGCCGTGAGCCGCCTCGAGATCGACTGGGACGGCGCGAAGCTCGAGTCGGAGCTGCATCTGGGCGAGGTCGCGACCCTGCGGGGCGGCGGCCCTCTCACCCTCGAAAGCGCCGACCTGCGCTACTTCTTGACCGTACCGGAGCAGACTCTGGCCCTGACGGCGGACTTGGCTCCGCTGACCGTGGCGTTGACCGGAGAGCTCGCCGTCACCGGCCCGCCACGCCGGCCCGGGGAGCTGGTTTTCACCCTCGAAGCGGACCAGCTGACCCTGCGCCAGGCCGAGCGCCGGCTGGTCAACCGTGAACCGGTCCGCGCTCGGCTGGCGGGTACCGGACTGAGAATCGAGAGCCTGTTTCTGGGCACGCCGGAGAGCGACGACTTCGTCTTCTTGACCGGCGGGGTCGAACTCGCCGGCACCCGCGCCCTCGATCTCAAGCTCCAGGCCACGGCGGCGGCCAGTTGGCTGCAACCGTGGCTCGGCACCACCCAGCTCACGGGTTCGATCGATGCCCTGGCGGCCCTGCGCGGTACCCTCGACCGCCCGGAGTTCTCCGGCCAGGGGGAGCTGTTGTCGGGCGCCGTGCGTTTCCCCGATCCGGAGTTTCCCCCGCGCCTCGACGAGCTCGGCGCCGTGGTCTACTTCGACCCGCGCCAGATCAAGCTCGACTCCCTGCAGGCGCGGCTCGGCAACGGCCGGCTGACCGCCTCGGGCGGGGTCGATCTCGCGGCTTGGCCCCAGGTCGAATACCTGTTCGAAGGCACCTTGGAGGACGTCGATCTGCGTTATCCGGAGGGCTTCGTCTTCCGCGGCGACGCCGACCTGCTGCTCGAGTCGACCCCCGAGGGCCGGCGCCTGCGCGGGCTGGCGCGGCTCGAACGGGCGTTCTACCTGGACGATGTCAAGCTCGGCTTGGTCGACCTCGTGCGCACCGCCTTGGCCGGCTCCCGCCAGCTCGAGGCCACCACCGATCCGTGGCTCGGTTCCACCGCCCTGTCGTTGTCCGTGCGGGCGCCCGGCGCCGTGCGCGTGAGCAACAACCTGGCGGATCTGCGCGGTAGCGCCGAGCTTCAGGTACGCGGCTCGCTGGCCCGACCGCTGGTGCTCGGTACGGTGGATCTCGAGCCCGGCGGCACGCTGGTCCAGGACGAGAACCGCTTCGAGCTCGAGCAGGGCCGGTTGACCTGGAACGGTCCCGTGCTCGACCCGGTGGTCGAGCTGACCGCCACGGCCCGCATCAAAAGCTACGAGGTCACCTTGGCCCTGTCCGGCCCGGCCTCGCGGTTGCGCCTCGATTTGACCTCGGATCCGCCGCTGCCCGACGTCGAGGTGTTTTCTCTGTTGGCAGGCGGGGTGCCGGCCGAAACGCAGAATCTCGCGACCACGACCGAGTCCGGAACCGACGCCGCGCGGCGCATTCTCGTGGGCCAGCTCGGCTCGGCCCTCGGCCAGCGGGTCGGCACGCTGTTTGGTCTCGATCGCGTGGCGATCAGCCCGGAAGAAGGCGAAGGCGCGGGGTCCCTGGGGGCGGTCGGCGTGACTCTCGGCAAGCGGCTGTCCAAGGATGTCTTCGTGACCTTCACCCAGCGCCCGGGCTCCAGTCGCGAACGCGAGATGAAAGTCGAGTGGCAGGTCACCGACAATTTGACCGTGGTCCTGGTGGGCCTCCAGGACGAAGCCCAGGATTTGACCTATTCGATCGACGCTTTGTGGACGACGCGCTTTTGAACCCCTTCGCCGCCCTGCTGCTCGCCTTGTCGTTTCTCGCTGCTCCGGACGCGCCGCGGGTGGCGCGGATCGAGCTGCGCACGGATGATCCCGGCCTCGCCCGCGACGAGCTGCAACGGCTGGTGACGATCCAACTCGGAGCGCCGTTGTCGGACCTGGCGGTGCGCCAGACACTGCGCAATCTCCAGGCCACCGGCAGCGCCGCCGAGGTCGCGGTGTTCTCGCGCCCGGCCACGGCGGAGGAGGCCGCGGCGCTGGGGCCGGCTCGGGATGACCAGCCGGTGGTGGTCGTGGTCGCCCTGTGGGCGGCCTTGCAGATCGAGGCCGTCGACTTGGTGGGGGAGCTTGGCTTGCCGCGCCGCCAGCTCGAGGACGAGGTCCGCGTCCGGCCCGGACAGCTGCTGCTCGCCGACCACATTTTGCGGTCCGTGTATGGCCTTCAAGATCTTTACGAGCGCCGCGGCTACCTCTCCGCCCGGGTCCGCCCGGAGGTGGCGCGGGATCTCGTCCGCCAGCGGGTACGGGTGACTTTCGAGGTGACCGCGGGCCCGCTGACGCGGGTCGGCACGATCGGCTTCGAGGGTGAGCTCGGACCGTTTTCGGCCGAAGCCTTGCGCAAGCCCCTGGGGGTCGATTCCGGCGACCCGCTACGCCGGGATGCCCTGCGCACGGATCGTGAGCGCCTCACCCGCTGGCTCGTGGCCCGAGGCCACACCCGGGCGCTGGTCGGCGAAGTGGTGGAGTCTCCGGCCGGCGAGCACGAGGTGAATCTCGTTTGGCCGTTGGAGCTCGGCCCGCGCCTGGATCTGGAAGTGCGCGGCGCCACCCGCAAGGAGCTCGAACGCGAGCGCCTACTGCCCTTCCTCGAGCTCGGTTACGACGACGCCTTGCTCGCTCAGGCGGAAGCGCGCATCGTGCGGTGGCTCCAGAGCAAGGGCCACTGGCAGGCGACGGCACGCTTCCGCCCCGAGCCCGGGGCCGCGGGCACGGAGCGTCTGGTGCTCGACATCGAGCCCGGCCAAGTCTTCGCCATTCGGGCGATCGAGTTCACCGGCGTCCGCCAGCTGCCGAAGAAGGAACTCGAGGCGCGGATGGCGACCCAGGCGCGCGAGTTGGTGCGCCCCGGCAGCGGCCGGCTGGTCAGCTCGGTGTTGCGCGAGGACCTCGAAAATCTGCGCTCGTTCTACCGTCTGCGGGGGTTCCCGGAGGCGGTCGTCGGGGAGCCGGTGATCACCCCCGAGGGCACGGATCTGACGCTCACCATCCCCGTCGACGAGGGCACCCGGCGGGTGTCGATCGGGACGATCCGGTTCGAAGGCGTGGCCGCCGTGCCGCTTGCGATGGTCGAGGCGCAGGTACAACTGGTATCCGGTGGTGGTTTCCATCCCCTGGAGCTCGAGGACGCTCTGGCACGGCTGCGCCAGTTCTACGAGGACGAGGGCCACTTGTCCGCCCAGGTTTCCGCCGAGGAGCAGTGGAATCCGGCGGAGACCGTGGTCGATCTCCGCTTCCGGGTGATCGAGGGGGTGCGCACGCGGGTGGACCGGGTCATCCTGCGCGGGCAGATCGCCACCCGCCGCGAGGCCATCGAGGACGTGATCGACCTCGCCCCGGGGGACCCGATTTCGCCGCGGGAGATCGAAAAGGTCGAGCGCGCCCTCTACCGGCTCGGGGTGTTCCGGCGGGTAGACGTCGAGCTGGCACCCACGGGCGAACCCGGCGAGGCGACGCGCGACGTGCTGGTGCGGGTCGAGGAGGGGCGCAATCTGCGCCTCGCCTTCGGTCCGGGTTGGGATTCGGAAACCCAGTGGCGGGTGGGTGTGATCGCCACCCAGCCCAACCTCTTCGGTCGTTTCTGGTCCTTGCGCGCCGACGCCCGCAGCAACTTCGACGCCGAGCACCTCGCCCGCCTGCGTCTGCGTCAGCCGTCCTTCAGCCGCTGGGACGTCCCCCTGTCCTACGAGTTGGCCTTCGAGGCCGAGGATCGCGGTGGCCTCGCCGTTGAACGTCAGATCGCCCGTTTCCAGGGCCTTTGGGGGTTCGGCGAAGAGCGCGAGTTGGCGTTGTCGACGGGCAAACGCCACCAGTTCGGCCTCGCTTTCGACTACCGGGTGGTGGACTCCCAGGTCGAAGTGCCGAGTGAGCCCGTGGAACGCCAGCTGCTCCAGACCGAGGTCTCTTCGCTCGTGCCCAGCCTGGTGCTCGACTTCCGGGACGACCCCATCGATCCGCACCAGGGGTGGTTGCTCAGCGCCCAGCTGCAACAAGCGCTGCCGATCTCTGGGCTGACCGCGGCCGACTTCACCAAGGTCGCGGTCTTGGCCGGCCTCCACCTGCCCACCTGGCAAGGGCGAAGCGGCCGGCAGACCTTGTCTCTCGGCCTGCGTCTCGGCGCCCTCGAGCCCCGGGGCCGCAACGATGCGCCGATTTCCGAGCGCTTCATCGCCGGCGGCAGCTACAGCCACCGCGCCTTCAACTTCGACGCCCGGGACCCGCTGCGGCTGCCCGACTGCCAGAGTGCAGCCTGCCGATTCTCGGGCGGCAACGGCTTGTTCCTGCTCAACGTCGACTACCGGGTACCGATCTTCGACGGCTTTTCGTTGCGGGCCTTCGTCGACTCCGGCAACGTCTGGCCCGATTGGCGGGACGTCGATTTTCAGGACTTCGAGACCGGAGTGGGGCTCGAGCTCGATTACGCCTCCCCGATCGGGCCGGTGCGGGTGGGTTACGGCTGGAAGCTCGACCCCGTCGACGGCCAACCGAGCGGCCACGGCTTCTTCGCCATCGGCTACCCGTTCTAGGTTGTAGAATGCCCGTTCTCGCGGGCCGGCCGAGGCCCGGCCCTGCCCTGCCGATTCGAGGCCAACTCGAGGTTGATTTTGTCCACCCAGCCCAACGTCCCGCCCTTCGCTCCCATCGAGCTCGCCCTGGCCGAATTCGGTGCCGGGCGGATGGTCATTCTGGTCGACGATGAAGACCGTGAAAACGAGGGGGACTTGGCCATCGCCGCCGAGCGCATCACCCCCGAGGCGATCAACTTCATGGCCAGCCACGGCCGCGGGCTGATCTGCTTGGCCCTGACCGCCGAACGGTGCGACGAGCTCGACCTGCCCCCGATGGTGCAGGACAACACTTCGACCTACGGCACCGCCTTCACGGTGTCGATCGAGGCCCGCGGCAAGACCACCACGGGGATTTCCGCCGCCGACCGCGCGGCCACCATCCGCGCTGCCGTGGATCCGGCCACCCGCCCGCGGGACCTGGTCCGCCCGGGGCATGTGTTTCCCTTGCGGGCGCGCCCCGGCGGCGTGCTCGTCCGCCAGGGCCAGACCGAGGCCTCGGTCGATTTCGCGCGCCTCGCGGGGCTGGGGCCGTCGGCGGTGATTTGCGAGATCATGAACGAAGACGGCACCATGGCGCGCCTGCCCGACTTGGTGACCTTCGCCGAGCGCCATGGCCTGCTGATCGCCTCGGTGGCGGATCTGGTGCGCTACCGGCTGCGCAACGAGCGCTTGATCGAACAGGTGGCAGCGCCGACGTTGCCGACGCCCTACGGCGAGTTCCGGCTGATCGCCTACCGCGCACCGCTGCTCGGAGAGGAGCACTTGGCCCTGGTCATGGGCGACGTCGCGAACGGCGCGCCGGTGCTCACCCGGCTCCACAGCCAGTGCCTGACGGGTGACTTGTTCGGCTCCGGCCGGTGTGACTGCGGCCACCAACTCCACGACGCCCTCGAACGCATCCAGGCCGAAGGCCGCGGCGTGCTGCTCTACCTGCTCCAGGAAGGCCGCGGCATCGGCCTGATGGCCAAGCTCCAGGCCTACGAGCTTCAGGAACGGGGCCTCGACACCGTGGAGGCCAACGAAAAGCTCGGCTTCCACGCCGATCAACGCGACTACGCCCTGGCCGGGCAGATCCTCACCGACCTCGGCGTCCGCCGCGTCCGCCTGATGACCAACAACCCCGCCAAGGTGCGCTCGCTCGAAGCCCACGGCCTCGAAGTCACCGAACGCCTCGCCCTCGAAATCCCCCCCACCGACACCAGCCACTCCTACCTCCGCGCCAAACGCGAGAAGCTCGGGCATTTGTTGAAGTTGGTGTGAGGGGCTGGCATGGTGATCGCGGGATACGAGGTGGGGCGGCCACAGGGGGCCCTACCTACGGCGTGGGTGGTGTACGACTGGCCGCGATTCCCGCAATTTGACGTAGGGGCTGCCCCCCGTGGCCGCCCAGGCGGGGGATCCTCGAGGTTCGACCCTGATCGACACCACCGGCGTTCCATTCGGCTCGGAGGCTTCGACTATCGCCGGCTCGGAACCTATTTCGTCACGATCTGCGTTCAGGACCGAGCCTGCCTATTCGGAGAGGTCGTTGGCGAAGAGATGGTCTTGAACGAGGTGGGTGCCCTGGTGGCGAGGTCCTGGATGGCTCTCGCCGAGTGGTACCCAGGGGTCGAGATCGATACCTTCGTGGTGATGCCGAATCACCTTCACGGCTTGGTTGTGTTGATGGAACAGCCAGCCCTCGGCGGCGAAGAGGGGCGGCCACGGGGGGCCGCCCCTACGGCGTCGGTGGTTGACGGAGCCAGCAGCGAATTCCCAGTAGGGGCGGCCC
>JANRLG010000168.1:0-8757 GCA_033762835.1 Thermoanaerobaculia bacterium | reverse complement strand
GACGACGGAGACCTGGGCGTTCGAAGGCGGCTTGACCCGAGAGGGTCCGGGAGCGCTGCGCTTGGGCCAAAAGCGGTTTGTGCCGCTCCGGAACTTCGAAGAACCGGAGATCTTGGACTTGTTCTTCCGGGAACGAGGCACATGACTGCTCTCGGCTACCGAGTCCTCCAAGCCCTCGCCGCATGGCGCTCCTCTCCAGGCGCGGTATAACTTGGAGTTTGGGTTCTCGGCGGGGAAGGAAATCTCTTCTCACCCCTTTCTTCGTCCCTCGGGTTCTAGCAGAGGAGAGTCTAGGTAGGACCAGGTGTTGAAGGGAGAAGGCGTGAAAACTAGTCGCTCGATTCGGGGCACAGCGGACTCGACCGTCACTGCCATCGGAATCTTGATCTGTGCCCTTGTGGCTAGTTCCAGTCCAGTTTCGGCGCAGATCTTGCCCGATGTCTGTGCCTCAACTTGTTCTGCCGGTGGGCCACCAGCGTACCTGTGCCCCGCGACGTATGAAGAGAACACCGGCACTGGCGATCCTGGTTGCGCCAACTACTGCCAAGCGCCCCGGGTAGTGGGGCCGCTCTATCAGGTCGAGCCAGAGGCCGGGGGGACTTTTCGAGTACGGGCCTTTTTTGATGTGATTGCTCCCCGAAATCACACGGCTGGAAGCCTTTCCCTTTTGACCTTCTTCTGGAACCAGGGTCCTCCGGCGGACACGATCCATACCTGCGGTCTTGGCGGCACCGATCGCATGTTCCCGAATTTGCAGTTCCTCGGCCTCACCTGCGCTGGAGCTCCCTATTCCTTTGGCCCCTATTCTCTTCGCAGCTCCATGTGCCGCTTCCAGGCAAGCTGCCGAAAAAACACCGACATCGCGAGTTTCCAGGTTCAGATTACCGCTGAGATGCTCGGCTGCTTCGAGCCGCCACGGACACGCTGCAACGGCGACGGCGGGTGCCGGGAGTGCCTGGTGGGCGGCGTGGGAGCCGGCGACGGTGCGCCGGGGCTTCCGGGTAACGGCGAAGCTGGCCCTACGGGCCCGGGTGCTCAGCTCCGATATGGCGCCAGCGGTGCCGGTCATCCGACCTTTCCGGGCAACGCGGCCTGGAACCCGACCCTCGGCCGGTACTGGTCTCACGACTATGCCGAGCGCATCGTGCTCGACCCGGACGACTCGACGGTTTGGCTGCTGACCCGCCACGCCACGTTCCACCGCTTCACGGACCTAGTGGCAGGGGTCTACACGACGGCATCCCCGGCCGACGAGAAGCGGGAGCTTCGGCGCACGGCCGGGGGTTGGGAGCTCGAGGAGCTCGAGGGCACCGTGCATAGTTACGACGCGAACGGACGCTGGAGCCAGACGACGGACCGTTTCGGTAACACGAAAATGGCTTCGTTCGACGGTTCGGGGCGGCTCTCCTCCGTCGAGTTCCCGGACGGCCGGCTCGAGAACTTCTCGTACTCAGCGACGACCGGAAAGCTCGAGACGATCGTCGAGGTGGGAGTCGATGGCACGAGCACCCGGACGTGGACGTATACCTGGAGCAGCCTCGACCTCGTGCGGATCGACCGACCGGACGGCACGGCGCTCGAGTTCTTCTATGGGGACATTCGTTTCCCTGGGTATGTGACGCGGGTCGACCTGGTGGGTACGAGCGCGGGGCGCCGAGTGATCCGGGGTTACGAGTACAACGGCACCCGCCAAGTGGTCCGCACCTGGCGTGGGGCCACGACCTTCGCGGCGGGCGTCGATCGTTATGCCTACACCTACTCGCCCCTCGGCCGAGCCACCACGGTGACGGTGACCGATCCGCTCGGCGCGGTCGCCACGTCAACCTATGGCTACGCGGCGGACTCGGACAAGCCGAAGCTTCTGACGCGCTCGGGCGACTGCCCGAGCTGCGGGCTCGGCGCCAGCACCCAGCTCACTTACGGCGACGCCGCGAATCCGCTCTTGCCGACGCGCGAAGTCGACGGCCGCGGGGTAATCACGGACTGGACCTACGATGACCGCGGAATGCCGTTGTCGAAGACGGAGGCCGTCAGTACGGCCCTCGAGCGGACGACGACGTGGAGCTGGGACGCGACCTATCCGGGCCTCATCACATCGCAGATCGTCCCGTCGACGTCGGGCGGCGCCAACGAACGCGAGTCCGCGACCTCCTACACCCCCACCCGCACGACGCGCACCGAGTCCGGAGTCGAATCCGGAAGTGCCTTCTCCCTCGAGTCGATCGAAGACCTGAACCTCGCCGGCCGCCCGCTCTTGATCGACCCGCCGGGCCACGGCACCGCCGATCAAACGACCTTCACCTACGATCCAACCCGCGGCGATCTCGTGATGCTCTCGCGGACCGATCCCTCGGTGGGGACGACGACCTTCGAGAACGACGCCTTCCACCGGGTGATCGTGACGACCGATCCGAACGGGGTCGCGACCGAGACCGAATTCGATGACCTCGATCGGGTGACCCGAGTCACCCGGCTTGGCGGCACTGCGCCAGAGAACCTGGTTACAGAGTCGGTTCATAACGAGTTCGGGGATCTACTGCGCACCCTCCTGCCGCGCGGCAATGTCGTCGAGTACGGCTACGACTCGGCAGGCCGGCTGACCTCCGTCCATCGGCGGCCCAATGCCGCGACGAACGGCGAGCGCACCACGTGGACGCTCGACAGCGCCGGGAATCGGACCCGCGAGGACATCGAACGTTGGAACGGCAGCGCCTGGGTGCTTGCCGCCCGCACTTCCTACGACTACTCGACGCGCTGCCGGCTTGACAAGGTCCGGGTGCAGAAGACACCGGGGCAGACGGCCTCGGAAGTCGTGACCGAGTACGGTTACGAGCCCTGTACGGGAGACCTCTCGGACCTGTGGGATGCCAACCATCCGCGGGGTACGAACCCCGTGGCGCCGACTCGTTACACCTACGATGCGCTCTCCCGCCTCGCCGTGCTCACCCAGTCCTGGGGCGGCGCCGGGGGAGGCAGCGTCGTTACGACCTACGGCTACGACGTTCAGGATCACCTGGCTTCGGTGACCGACGGCGAGGGCAGCGTCACGAGCTACGTGTACTCGGACCGCGACTTGATGACCTCCGAGGTCTCCCCAGTCTCCGGCACCACGACCCACGCCTTCGACGAACACGGCCAGCTCGTGACCACCACGGACGCCCGGGGTGTAACGATCACCCGCACGGTGGATGCCGCGGACCGAGTGACCCTCGTCGACT
Source organism: Thermoanaerobaculia bacterium (assembly GCA_033762835.1). GTDB lineage: Bacteria > Acidobacteriota > Thermoanaerobaculia > Multivoradales > DATKCC01 > JANRLG01. The sequence goes on along the minus strand of JANRLG010000168.1, from coordinate 5,539 downwards.
ACCCCGGCACCGAGCTCGACACCACCTACACCTACGGTTCCAACCCCGCCGCCTTCAACGTCGGCCGCCTGGTGTCGATCACGCGCCCGAACGGAACGACCGTGCCTTACGCCTACGACCGCTTTGGCCGCGTCTTGACCGACGGCGAGCTGAGCTTCACTTACGACGCCAATGGCAACCGATCGACGATCGGCTATCCTGGAGGGACTGTGGCGTCGTACAGCTACGACTTCGCTGACCGCCCGACGTCGCTCACCGCGACGCCTGCGGGCGGCAGTGCGCAGTCGGTGGCCTCGGCGGCCAGCTACTTACCGTCCGGGCCGCTCAGCGCGGTAACCCTCGGCAATGCCGTCGTCGAGACGCGGAGCTTCGATGGCCGCTACGTGCCGACGTCGATCGTCGCCTCGGGAAACCGGCTCACCTGGAACTACACCACCGACAACGTCGGCAACCCGACGGCGATCACCCAGACGCAGCCGGCGGCCGAGAGCCGGACCTACGGCTACCAGGATCACCAGTACTTCCTGACGACCGGCAACGGCCCGTGGGGAAACCTGTCCTGGACCTACGACCGCATTGGCAACCGGCTGACGGAGACGCGGAACGGGCTGTCTCCCGACGTGTACAGCTACGTGCTCAACAGTGCCACCCCGACCCCGGGTAACACCGCTCTACTCGACCAAATTACCCTCGGGATCGGCGGCAACCGGAACTACGGCTTCGGCCCCGCCGGACACCTCGACGAGATCGTCTCGGGCGCCGTCACCTCCGACTACCAGCACAGCCCCGAGGGCCAATTGACCGACATCGGCACCATTGGCGCCCGCTCCACGATGACCTACGACGGCCGCGGATTCCTGCGCCAAGCCGAGAAGCCGGCTTTCTCGATCTTCGAGGACAGCTTCGAAACCGTGGACACTTCCTGCTGGAGCGATGCGGTTCCGAGCGTGACCGAGTCGCGCTCCACCACGGGCGGCCCCGGCTGCTTCACCCCCGGAACCCCAGTCACCACCACCGCCACCTACGGTTCCGAGGGCCTGCTCTACTCGCTCTTGCGTTCCACCGGAGAGCGCCACCACGTCCTCCACTTCAACGGCCGCCCAGTCGCCCAACTGCGCGTCCCCACGGCCGGAGCCGCGACCTTTACCTACCTGACCACCGACCACCTCGGCACGCCCATTCTGGCGATGAACCAGGCGGGTACCACGCTCTGGCGCGGCGGCTTCGAGCCTTTCGGCGCGGATTGGAGCGGGGCTGGGGCGGCAGGGGTGTTTCTGCGCTTCCCTGGCCAGTGGGACGACACGACCTGGGCGGGGGTGGGGCCGGCGGGCCTGAGCTACAACCTGTTTCGGTGGTACGAGCGAGGGACAGGGCGGTATGAGCGGGTGGACCCAGGCCTCCAAGCAATTGAATACAACTCCTTTCTCTATGGCTACTCTAGCCCAGCGGTCTGGATCGATCGCCTCGGGCTACTGGGCGATCGAGCTGCCGATGTCGGCGGCGCCGTGGCGCGGACCTTGGTAGAGGACACGCGCTGCATCGAGCGGATTCGCGACGAAATTCGCGCAGTGGCGGATGGCAAGCCCCGGTACCAGCACTGCTTGGGAAATTGCAGGATCACGAAGGAGTGTCCAACTCAGCAGTTGGGCGCCGCGATGGCGAGCCTCTTCAAGGAATTCTCTGATGTCTTCCGCTGCCTCATTCAACGCCGAGGAAACAACTGTCATAGCGCCTTTCAGGGCACGGACTTCGATGACAACGAACTCGGGAGACGGTGTCCCGAAACGCGATCCTGTGAGGAACAGTGCCTACCGATTCTGCGGCTTGTGGAGCCTGATGGCCCTCCGGGCCCCTTCGCCATTTTTTCACCAGGAGCCTCGTAACATGGACTCCCATCGATCGGCACTGATCTTTCTTCTTGGCTGTAGCCTGACCTGTACTGGAGGCTGGAAGGAGAGGCAGCTTCAGCCACCATTGTCAAAGATCATGCACCACACGGGAAGCACGGAGTATTTTGTCGAGGCGAGACCAGGAGTTAAGCTTGAAGAGATCGTCTCGCTGGAAGCTTTTCAGGGACTTCAACCCGAGACAACGTGGACCGAAGCAGCAAGTGTGCTTGGGCCGCCGGTCATGATCTCAGAGGGTAAACACGGAGGCAAAATCTACCGATTTCAAAAACCCCATGGCTGGATTGAAATTGAACAAATCTTTCAAGGAAGCGAAGAAAGACTCGTCGGGCAGTGGTATGTGCGCTACTCCCCTCAAGATGGCAGTTTGGATAAGTTTGCATCGAAAGAGCTAATCGCAGCTTTACCCCAGTCTTCTGAGCCTTACTCAGTGAGCGTCTCCGCGTTGGGCGGCCAGGTTCTACTCGATGTCCAAATTGGGCAAGTCAACCGCCTGTGGTGGCTTCGCAAGGATAGCAACGAAATTCAGAAGCTCGGCATCGAAAGCACTTCCGGCTCAAAGCCCAATTGACCGTGTGACGCCCACCACGAGGGACTGACGGAGCTTCGCTACAGCATCCGACCCTCGTCGGGACGGAAGCCGAGAACCGGACCTATGGCTACCAGGATCACCAGTACTTCCCTACGACCGGCAACGGCCCGTGGGGAAACCTGTCCTAGACCTACGACCGCATTGGCAACCGGCTGACGGAGACGCGGAACGGGCTGTCTCCCGACGTGTACAGCTTCGTGCCCTACACGGCCGAAAGCTCGAGAGACTCTTAGAGGCACTGGGATGCTTGAGATGGAACAGGCCGAAGAATACTGGCGAGCGGCCGAAGCTCGCTCTTTCTCTAGATATCTCCAAAGAGATATTCGAGGAGCCATTGAAGTTTTAGGGGAGTACGTCGAGACGGACTCGTCCTCGCCCTTTGGCGCGCGCGCCCTTGGAAACCGAGCCGAGTTCCTTCTTGAGATCGGCAAAGCCAGCGAGGCTGAGAGAGACCTACGGCGAGCCCTGGAGTTGGAGGGCTCACCAACCTACACTCGCTACACCCTTGAGTTCGCCCTTGGGGCACTGCTTGAGGGAGAAGGAGCCACGGACGCTACGGTAGAAGCCTACTGCAAGGCCCTCAGGACCGCCTTGGCAGAGGGAAACACTGTTTCTGCAGGGGTCGTGCTTCGGCTCGCTCGGCTGGCCACGAACAACCCTATGCCCACTGAAATTCAAGCGATCATCGGGGAGTCTCTTAAGCGGTCCTGGGGAATTCTCGGCATTCCCGGCACCCCCGACCTCGCTACCCCTGAGCAGACTGCCGAATTGTTGCTTCGAGAGGCATCCCGAGTTCGATAGGGCGCTGCTTAGGACGGATACGGCCGACCCGGAATCGGTGCGAAATGCGAGAGCGCGTTTCAACCGTCGGACTTCGATGACAACAAGAGGGGACGGAACTGCCCGCCAGAGAAATCGTGCGACGATCAGTGTGGCGACCTCTTAACTGAACAACGGCCCCCACCTGGACCACTCTTCGGCATTCTTATTCCTCGAGTAGGAGCGCTCCGATGAGCAGGTCTGGCTCTACTCTTGTCCTCGGACTTGCAGCCCTGGCCCTACTGGCGGCATTGGGCTGTGATGACGAAGATTACGACCACTTCGAATACGAGGCGCAGTCTCCCTTGACCCGTGTCGAAGGCTACGGATCAAGCATCGTGTTCTACACGGCCCCTGCCGTGTCTTGGTACGAGCTGGCTCCTATCGAACTCTTCGAGGGTCTGAGGCCCGGAATGACGACCGAGGAAGCCAAGACTGTAGCCGGCACTCCCGATCAAGAGACCAATCGACTCCCGGGGCGCTCGGCGAGCTTTCGGCGAGCCAAAGGGAACATCATCGTCGCCTATTCAGTGAGCAGCTCCGGCAGCGACGAGATCTGGAAATGGCGCCTACGGTTCGAACCTACCGCGATGACCTATGGAGAGCTACTCCATCCGGCCATCGCCGCTCACCTGGGAGGCCGGTTGAGGGATCGTCTCGAAGTGGTCATCATGGCAGCCGAAGGGCCCGGCATGACCATCGTCCTGCACGGCGACAAAGTCGCGAGCATCCACTGGCTTCCCTATGGAACTCTCGAGCCCAAGGCCACGGACCCTGCGCCGACGGAAGGTGCCGAAGTCAAAACGGTCCCACCCGCCCCAAAACCCCCAGCGCCTTCTCCCCCAAGTCCAGTGTAAACACCCGGCACCCGTCCGGACTGACGAGGTAGTAGTCCCGCTTCGGCGTCGCCGTGGCGAGGATCTCGATCTGGCGCTCGTTGAGGCCGAAGGCCCGGTAAGCGTCGGCGACGGCGGGTTCTCGGGCGGCTGGGTTGGGCAGGTAGATCCGCGTCGGGGCGTTCTCGAGCAGTACGTTCCGGAGGCTCGACTCGAGGAAGGTGGTCAGGTTCTGGGCGACGAAGACGACGCCGGTGTTCTTTTTGCGCAGCTCGAGCACCCAGGACTGGAAGCGCTCGGCGAAGAGGGTGTCGTGGAGGTAGCCGGCGACTTCTTCGAAGGCGAGCAGCGTCGGTCGGCCATCGAGGCGGCGCTCGAGCTCGGCGAAGAGGTGGATGACGAGCGGGGCGACGACGCGGCGCTTGAGCGGTAGGACGCTCTCCATCTCGAAGACCTGAAAGCGGCTCTCGCGGATGGGTGAACGCTCGGCGTCGAACAACTCGGCGTAGGCGCCGCCGATCGTGTAGGGCTCGAGGGCGCGGCGCAGATCGCGGTCCTGGAGCTTGACGGCGAGGTTGGTGAGGGTGCGGGTTTCGGACTCGGCAAGGTGGCGCAGCGCCTTGGCGAGACTGGCGCGCTCGGCGGGCCCGACCTCCTGGCCGGCGGCGGCGAGTAGGTCGTGAAGCCAGTCGTGAGCGCGTTGGAAGTCTTGGGGCGTATCGAGGTGAGCCAGCGGGGAAAAATGGGCACCGGCCTCGCCGCCGATCGCGAGGTCGTAGTGCTCGCCGCCGGCCGCCTGAACGAGGGCCTGTTGGGAGCGGCCCTTGTCGAAGCTGAAGACCTGGGCGTCCGGATAGCGAAACCACTGAGCGAGGAGGAGATTCAGGAGCACGGACTTGCCCGATCCGGTCGGCCCGACGATTAGTGTGTGCATGACGTCCTGGGCGGCGAGATTGAGCGCGAAGGGCGTCGAGCCGGTGGTCGAGACGACCACGTGAGGCGGGTGCTTTCGAAGCCGTGGATGCGGGTGGCGCTCGGGGCCGGCCCAGACGGAGGTGACCGGGGCGAGGTCGACGAGGGCACGGAGCGAGACGATCGGCCGCCGGACGTTCGAGCGGCCTTCGCCGGGCAAGGAGCCAAGGTAGGCCTCGAGCGCGTTGGTCTCCTCGATCCAGGCGCCGAAGGCGCGGTTGCGGAGTTCTTTGAGGATGATGGCCGCGCGTTGAAGGGCGAGGGCGCGATCCTCGGCGGCGACCGTGATCACGGGCGTGAGCTGGCCGAAGGGCATCTGCTCGCGCTCGAGCACGAAAAGGGCGTCATCGGCGTCCTGAGCGAGAGCCGGGGCCACGCGGTCACCGAAGGTGGGCTTCTGGGTGACTCCGCCG
>JANRLG010000167.1:0-13344 GCA_033762835.1 Thermoanaerobaculia bacterium | reverse complement strand
GGTCGTAGGTCGAAGGGCCGGTGAAGGCTTTGAGATTGGCCCCGGGCTGAACCCTCCGGCCCCCCGCCGGTCCGTTTCGCGCTACCCTCTTCCTTCATGCGCTACGTCATCGCCTACGACGTTTCGGACGACAAGATCCGGCTGGCGATCTCGGAGGTGCTCGAGGGGTTTGGGACGCGGGTGCAGAAGTCCGTCTTCGAGTGTGAGCTCGTTGGCGATGGGCTCGAGGTGCTGACCGGCATGCTGCGGCTGGCACTCGAATCGCCGAAGAACGGCCAGGTGCGTTTCGCCCGAACCGACATGGAGCGGCGAGCGGGTGACCAGCCGGCCCTCGAGCCGCCAGCGCACGGGGGTCGTCATGGCAACAGACCATCGGAGAACAACACAACGAAGACCAAGAGCAAGGTGGAGACGAAGACGGTGATGAAGATCGGACGCACTGACGGCGCCGCGTCACGCGGCCGAGGCTCCCGACCTCGATGCCCTGCGCGCCCGGATGCGCGCCGAGCTGGCGCCCGAGCAGCGGGACGCCCTCGAGCTGATCGGGGACCCGGCCGCCGTGGTCGCCCCGGTTCACTACCCGCGCACGCTCGAGCAGACGACCAGTGAGGAGAGTTACCAGTGGTTCGTGCGCAATGAGCACAAGGACGAAGCCCGCCCGCAGTCCCTGGCGCCGATCGGGGTGACCGCAGTGCAAGAAGGCGCCCTGCCGAGGCTCGTTCGGTGGTCGGAAGAACCGCCAGGCGACGCGCCCCCAACAGGGCGGCAGCCGGTGCCGCCGAGCAACCCCTCCAGCTCGGGATTCGCTACACTCGGCGACAAGCTCAAGCACCTCAAACTCCAAGGATTGTGACCACCCTGCGCCTCTTCTACGACTGCGAGTTCCTCGAACGCGGCCCCGGCCATCCGCTCGAGCTGATCGCCCTGGGCATCGTCTCGGACGACGGGCGAGAGCTCTACCGGGTGAACGCCGAGTTCGACGTTCGGAACGCCACTCCCTGGCTGCGCGAGCACGTGTTGCCCCACCTGCCACCGGCCGGGGACCCGGCGTGGAAGCCGCGCGCCGAGATCGCCGCGGAGGTCCGCGCTCTCGTGGGCGAAGCGGTCCCCGAGCTGTGGGGAGACTCCGCCTACGACCACGTACTCCTCGCCCAGCTTTTCGGCGACATGACCGGCTGGCCCCCGGGCTGGCCGTATTTCACCCACGAGCTAGCCCAGCTGCGGGAGAGCGTGGGGAATCCCGAGTTGCCGAAGAACGAAGGCCGCGAGCACCACGCACTCGACGACGCGAAGTGGCTGCGCCAAGCCTGGCGGTTTCTGAAGGAGAAGGAATAAACGCCGGCTATTCCCGGTCCTGAAGGAAGGAATATTCGGCGCGGCGGCGATTTGTAACATCCACCCGGGGCTGGGCGGGAATAGATTGCAGAGATTCGATGAGTCGAGTGTAAAGTGAACGGAATCAAGGAGTTCGGCGAGAAGGGTGATTTTCGGGGTGCCTCGTCAGCCCCGGGCGAGTCGTAAACCCCCTCTGGGATTGGGGTTGCAGGTACAGCGGAGGCTGAATTGAGGCCGAAGAAGCAAACAGGGCGGGCGGTAACGAGGCGTACCCCGGGCGCGAGGTCGCAAAGGGCTTTGACTTCTGTGGGTTGCAAGGGGTAGGGTTGCAGGTCGAAGGGCCGGTGAAGGCTTTGAGACTGTAAGACCACTTGTCATCACTCACGACGGAAGAGATGTACTCCCTAGTTGCAGGTCGAAGGGCCGGTGAAGGCTTTGAGACAGACCAATCTCTTGAGCAACACCCCGAACCCCCACACAAGGCGTTGCAGGTCGAAGGGCCGGTGAAGGCTTTGAGACTTCTAGATCAAAAAGCCTCCTCCTGGCATTCTCCCCAGGGTTGCAGGTCGAAGGGCCGGTGAAGGCTTTGAGACTTCTTTGCGAACACTGTCCGTATCTTTCCTCCATAGAGGTTGCAGGTCGAAGGGCCGGTGAAGGCTTTGAGACTTCTGAACTGCGGGTCGGCGAGACGGTTCTTGGGCAGTTGCAGGTCGAAGGGCCGGTGAAGGCTTTGAGACTTCGACGAAGGCGGAGCAAAAGACGGTGGAGTCCTTCTCGGTTGCAGGTCGAAGGGCCGGTGAAGGCTTTGAGACTTCTAGGAGTTCGCGAGGACGAAGTCGAGAACTTTGTCCTGGGGGTTGCAGGTCGAAGGGCCGGTGAAGGCTTTGAGACTTCTGGGTTCGGATTTGAGAGGGAGGACCTTATCGGCTTGTTGCAGGTCGAAGGGCCGGTGAAGGCTTTGAGACTCTGAGATTCTTCGTTCTTGGCCCGCAAGCAGGCCGACGTTGCAGGTCGAAGGGCCGGTGAAGGCTTTGAGACTGGTCGGGAAGATTCGAACAAGTTGTCCCTTTTTGATGGTTGCAGGTCGAAGGGCCGGTGAAGGCTTTGAGACAAGGCGATGAGTCCAAGTCCACCCATGACAGCTGCGATGGTTGAAGGTCGAAGGGCCGGTGAAGGCTTTGAGACACAGGATAGATTTCCACGCTACGCGAGAGACCAATCTGAAAGGTTGCAGGTCGAAGAACCTGTAAGACTCCTCGCTGAACCTCACACCCCAGCCCCCACTCCCCGCCGCCCTCTAACCCCCGACCCGGGAGGGGGGAGAAGGACGAAAGAAGAGGCAGGTGGCCCCTTGAGCGGCGGGCGTTCAGTCCGGGCGCTCTCAGCCTCACTGCAAACACCGCCAAAAAGCGGCTGCTGTCCGGAGCCGAGGCTGACGAGGATCCACGGAAGAATCCCTAGGCCGACGGTGCAGAAGGTCAGGAGGCGTGGCACCATCGATTTTCCTGTGACAAACTCGATGACTGCTTGCCAACGATATTGATTTGGAGACGAAGTATGCGTGAGCTGCTATTCGTTGCCCTCGTGCTCGGGATGGCCGAGCCCCTGTCGGCCTGGGAGCGACTAGTGACCAGCACCAACTCGGTCATCGAAGGGGAGATCAACCAAACGGAGTTCGTGCTCGTCGACTCGACGGGCGGGGAGGTGGTCGTTCCTCGGGCAGCGATCACACGGTTCGAGGCCACGCCGGGCGGCCTCAAGGCCACCATCAAGGATGGCACCGAAGTGATGGGAACTCTGCGAGACAAGATCGAAATCGGCGATGGTTTGGTGCGCCGCCGTTTCGAGAGTGCGGATGTCCGCCTAGTCGAGTTCGATCGTTTCATCGTGATCGACGCTCAGAAGGAGTACCCGTCGTGCCCGATTCGGGTCGAGCTGGACGTTTCGGCCTTGCTCACCAACGGCAAACGTGGGCTCGCCACCAGCAGTCCGCGAGCGGTCGCGTGTGGCAATCTGAGAATCGCCTTGCTCACGTTGACACCCTCTGGAGACATCAAGGCGGGAAAGAACGCCACCGTCACAGCCAAGCTGATCGTCACGGTGCCGGAGGGCCAGGACCAGCTGATCGACTTGTCCGCGCAGCTCCTGCAGGGCGACAAGCTCGTCGCCCGCGGCCGAAAGCGGTTCGAGGCCGATGAAGGGGAAAACGTTCCGGCGTCATTCCTCCTGACGTTCCCGGGCCAGTCGCTCGATCGTGAAGGCCCACCGCCTCGGCTGCTCCTCCAGCTGGTGAGCCAAGACTCGAATCGAGAAGTGGAAAAAGGCGGGTTCTTCTGGTGGTTTACGTTCCGGATCGGCTGAGCTGGCCATGCCGCCGATCACTGCCAATTCCGGTGCGCTCCGGTACTGGGCAAAAAGCGACCGCGGTGGCTTCCACCCAGTCGTTTACCACGGGCTCGACGTGGCGGCGTCGGGCCTCGAGATCCTGAAGCGAAATCCTGGGCTGGAACGCAGGCTGGAGCGCGCCACGGGACTCGAGTCCGATCCCGTGCGGCAATGGCTGAGCTTCGGGCTGGCGATCCACGATCTGGGGAAGTTCGCGGACGGTTTCCAGGGGCTCGACAAGGAGCTGTCCGCTCGCCTCCTGGGTCGGACGATCACCCGAGACTACTTTCCCCGCCACGACACCATGGGCTGGGCGATCTGGAACGAGCTGATCGCCCCCGCACAGTTGGAGCAGCTGGGCCTGGTCCCGGAGTGGGGTGACGCCCGCGATGCTCTGCGTCTCCTGACGCCGTGGCTGCTGGCGTTCACGGGTCATCACGGGCGGCCGCCGGAAACGGCGAACTTCGCCCACCTGGTGGCCCAGCAGGTGGGCAGTGAAACCCGGCGGGACCTGTTGACCTGGCTGGGCGAGCTGCGGGAGTTGTTTCTCCCCGCGGGTTTGCCCTTCCCCGCAACGGCCCACGAGCGCAAATTTCGCCAAGCGAGTTTTCTGGTCGCGGGCCTCGCTGTGGCGGCGGACTGGATCGGCTCGAACACGGAGTGGTTCGGGTTTGATGCCGAGGAGCGGACTCTCGAGGAGTACTGGAAGAAGGCCCAGGAGAGGGCAACGGTGGCCGTGGCGGCCTCCGGCTTGGTCGAGGCCCGAGCCCGGAGTGTCGCCGGCTTCGGCGTACTGTTCGCCGACAAGACACCGACCCCGCTGCAGCGCCTCGCGGACGAGATCGCTCTCGGGACGGGGCCGCAGCTCTTCGTGATCGAGGAGGTCACCGGCAGCGGCAAGACCGAAGCGGCACTGACCTTGGCCCAGCGGCTGGTGAGCGCCGGGAGGGCCGAGGGGCTCTACTTCGCTCTGCCCACGATGGCCACCGCGAACGCGATGTTCGCCCGGGTGGAGCGGCTCCGCGGGAGCTTTTTCTCCGAAGGGGAGCACGCCCCGGTGATCCTGGCGCACAGCAAGCGCCGGCTCGCCCTGGGCCTTGCCGAAACGAAGACGGAAGTCGACGGGGAGTACGGGGACGGCGAGCCGACTGCGAGCCGGGACTGTGCGAACTGGCTGGCGCGGAGCGGCAAGTCCGCCCTCTCGGCCCCGATCGGCGTGGGAACGATCGACCAGGCGCTTCTGGCGGTGCTCCAGGTGCGCCACCAGTCACTGCGGCTGCTCGGCCTCGCGGGCAAGGTGCTGGTGGTCGACGAAGTGCATGCCTGCGACGAGTACGTGCGGTCGGTCCTGCGGACGCTGCTGCGCTTCCACGCTACCAACGGCGGTAGCGCGCTGTTGTTGTCGGCAACGCTGCCGGGCAAGCAGCGCCAGGAGCTGGTGGACGCTTTCGCGGCGGGGCTTGCCGCCGAGGCGCGCTCTCTGGCCTGCACCGACTACCCGCTTCTGACCCACTTCGCCGATGGAGTGGTCCACGAGGTGCCCGTGGCAGCGCGGGCGGAGGTCTCGCGCGAGGTGGCGGTCGAGCTCGTGACGAGCGAGGCGGCGGTCGACGCGGAGCTTGCCGCGGTTCTCGCGGTCGGCGGCTGCGCCGCGTGGATCAAGAACACGGTGACCGACGCGATCGAAACCTACCGGCGGCTGGTGGAGACGTTCGGCGCCGCGCGGGTCGAGCTCTTCCATGCCCGGTTCTGCTTCGCCGATCGGCATGACATCGAAGGGCGGGTGCTCAAGCGGTTCGGCCCCGCGGGGAATCCAGAGGATCGCCGCGGGCGGATTCTGGTCGCTTCGCAGGTCATCGAGCAGTCGGTCGACTGTGACTTCGACTTGATGATCACCGATCTTGCGCCGATCGATCTCGTAATCCAGCGCGCCGGCCGGCTCCAGCGCCATCGCCGGGAGCGCCCGGCGGGTTTCGAAACCCCGCGGCTCGTGGTCTACGGGCCGGAACCCATCCCCGAGCCTGCCAAGGACTGGTATTCGGCGAAGTTCTCGGGTGGGGCCTTCGTGTACCCGGACACCGCGGCTTTGTGGCGAACGGCGCGCTGGCTGGCCGCGCAAGGCCGCTTCCGGATGCCGGAGGACGCACGGTCGATGATCGAAGCGGTCTACGACCCCGAGGATGCGACGCCCGAGGCCCTGGCCCGAAGTGAAGACCGAACTCAGGCCGCAAGCATGGTCGACCGCGTGCTCGCCGCCCAGAACGCTCTCAAGCTCGGCCAAGGCTACCAACGGACCTCGCTCGACTGGCTCGACGACATCTACATTCCGACGCGCCTGGGCGACCCGACCGTCACGGTGCGTTTCGCCGTAGCCGGTCCGCGGGGCCTCGAGCCGTTCGCAAAGAATGAGCCTTTCCGGTGGGAGCAGTCCGAGGTGACTCTGCGTGCGACGAAGGTCGGCGAGAAAGAAGACCCGGCCTGGGAAGAAGCCCTCGCCGCCGCCCGCCTGACCATGCGGGACGAAGGCCGCTACGTGACCGTCGTCGTGCTGACCCCCATGGGCGAAGGGAAATGGCGAGGTACGACCGTCTCTCCTGAGGGGAAGCGCTTCGAGCTCGAATACGACCGGACCGAGGGAGTGACGTTCTCCTCGGCCCGGTCATGACCCCCACTGGCGTGGGGAACAGGTGAAACCACCGCAAAGATCAGGATCATCCCCTCGCAGAGAGGACCAGCAAGATCTTAGGACGAAGTGCGCCTCGAAACAACCACCGCAAAGATCCTTGACACGCGCTGTGACGCCGCAGTAGCCTCCCTCTTGGAGGTTGGAACGATGTCGAAGAGACGCAGGCAAAGCAGGAACGTAGGTCGAATTCGCAGACCACGCCCTCGACTAGGAGGAAGCTCCAAGAGAGGACGCCTTCGCCCTCGCCTGTCGCGGTCCCTTCGCCGAGTCCGGGACCTTGCGTGGGGGGCAATTCTCAAGTCCGTCTTCGATTGGCTCCTGCGACGATGGTCCGACTAGCCCAGAGCGAGGCAAGACAAAGTCATGAACCTACTCACCGACCCCTGGCTCACCGTTCGCCGCCGCTCTGGGCGGATCGAACGGATCGCTCCTTGGCAGGTCACGGACGACTTCGCGGCGGATTCGGTGGTGGCTTTGGCCACGCCGCGGGCGGATCTCGATGCCGCCGCAGCGCAGCTCTTGATCGGCCTCCTTCAGGTGGCGATGCCGCCCGAGGATGACCGCTCCTGGGGCCGGCGCTTCACCACGCCCCCAACCGCGGACGAGCTGCGCACCGCCTTCGCGCCCTTTGCGCCCTACTTCGAGCTCGACGGCGAGGGCCCACGATTCCTCCAGGACCTGACGCTTCTTTCGGAACCCGACTTTTCGCGCTGGGCGCTCGAAGATCTGGTGCTCGACTCGGGCCTCTCGACCCCTCAGGACCTCTTCCGCAAGGCGGGCACCTTGCGCGCCGCCTGCCCTCGGTGTGCCGCGTTGATCCTCCTGTCCGTTCAGCTTTTCGGGCCGAGTGGAGGCCGCGGCCACCGCACGGGCCTACGAGGTGCCGGGCCGCTCACCACCCTGGTCGTCACCGACGAGAGTTTGGGCCTGTGGCCCTCGTTGTGGGCGAACGTTCTGGCCCGCGAGACGTTCGAAACTCTGAACGGTGAGGACTTGCCCCGGCGCGATCTGCCGGCCGACTGCTTCCCTTGGCTGGCACCCACCCGCACGAGCCCCACCGAAGGCGCCATCACCACGGCCGGCCATGTCCACCCGGGGCAAATGTTCTGGGCCATGGGCCGACGACTCCGACTCGAGTTCGTTGCCGCCGAGCCGGGCGAAGCCTGTGACCTCTGCACGGAGCCGAGCGACACGGTGGTGCGCGAGGTGGCGACCCGGCACCACGGCGTCAACTACTCCGGCTTCTGGCGTCACCCGTTTTCACCCCTGCGGCGCGTCAAGGACGGCCAGCTGATCCCCGTGCGCGCCGATCGCCGCTCCTTGGCCTACCGCAACTGGCTCGGCCTGGTCACCAAGACCGCCGAGCAGGAGCCCGCGCCGGTCGTGGCGGCCCTCGAGCGTCGCCGCCACGACTTTCCCCATCGCGCCGAGTTGTGGACCTTCGGCCCCAACTTCAGCAACCGCACCGCGGTCGTCTGGGTCGAGGGCCGGCTCGAGTACGTCTGGCCGCGGCAGGATGAACATCGACGGTTCGCCGACGCCGTGGGCCAGCTGCTCGAGGCGGCCGGCCTCGGCGAGTACTTCTTCACCAAGGCCATCGGCGAGGCCATGGCGCTCGACCGCGCCCCCGAGGCCCTGCGCGAGCGGTTCTCGCAGGAGACCGAGAGCGCCTTTTTCGAGCGGGCACACGAGCTCGCGCAGGCGGTCGAAGCCGACGCCGAGCCGGAGCACTTCGACGGCATCAGCCGAACGTGGCATCGCGCTTTGTTGAGCACGGCGCTCGCGATCTTCAACCAGGAGACCTCGGCCCTTCTGCTCGAGGCCCGGGCCACGGAACGGGTCGCGCGGGCCTACAAAACCCTGCGCCAGAACTTCTGGGGCAAAAAAATGACCGCGACGCTCGGAGGGGTCCAGTTGTGGCCGGAAGTCCCGGCGGGAGAGGAGACGAAGGCATGAGCGAGACGCGCTTCAAGTTTCACAAGAATTCGCAGGCCGCGGGCGCGTTGTACGCTTGGCGACACGATCTCGCCAAGTGGGATCGGGGGGGCCGCGCCCGGCTCCGGCGTTGCGCCTCGCCCCTCGACGCGGTCTTCGAACCGGCCTTCCACCACCTTCTCGAGCGAATCGAAGGAGCCCACGGCAAGGCGCTCGGCAAGGACGACCGGGCGAGTCTCGCCGCCGTGGCCGCGCTGGTGGCACGTCTCCCGGGCGACGCGGTGGCCACCGAGCCCGAGGCCGCCAAGTCGAAACGCCTGAGCCTTCCGACGCTGCTCGGCACCGGCGCCGAGGGTTCCCGGGACCAGCCGCGCCTCCACCCTCTGCGCTTCCGCAAGATTCTGGATGCCAGGAACGTCGACGAGCTTTTCCCCGTGCTCCGCCGAGCTCTCGACGTGCTCGGCACGGATGTCGACCTGGTCAGCCTGGCCGATGGCGTCCTGCTCTGGGGTGACAACACCCGCCGACTGTGGGCCTACGACTACTACGCCGCCTTTTCTCCGAAGGGAGCTTCGCGATGACCGAGTTTCTCCAGCTGCACCTGTTGACTGCCTACCCGCCGTCGAACTTGAACCGGGACGACCTCGGCAAGCCGAAGACCGCCCTCGTCGGCGGCACCACCCGCATCCGCGTCTCGTCTCAGAGTTTGAAGCGGGCGTGGCGGACGTCCGAGATTTTTCAGTCGGCTCTGGCCGGCCTGGTGGGTACGCGCACCAAGTTGGCCGGCCGCATGCTCGCGGAGAGGATGGTCGCGGCGGGGGCCACCGAAGCCTTCGCCCGCGAGTGCGCCACCGTGCTGGCGAGCCAACTCGGCAAAGCCAAGGCGGCCGATGACAAGAAGAAGCCGCTCGAGGTCGCCACCGAGCAGCTCGTACACTTGTCTCCCGAGGAGCTCGCGGCCATCGACAAACTCGCCACGGAGCTCGCCCACGGCACCGAGCCGCCCACGGCCGAAGCGGCCAAGGCGGTGCTCTCGAAGACCCACAAGGCCGTCGACATCGCGCTTTTCGGCCGCATGCTGGCGGACTCGCCGGATTTCAATTTGGAGGCCGCCGCCCAGGTGGCTCACGCCTTCACCGTACACGAGGCCACCGTCGAAGACGACTACTTCAGCGCCGTGGACGACCTGAACACCCGCCAGGAGGACCTCGGCGCTGGCCACATCGGCGAGCTCGGGTTCGGCGCCGGGCTGTTCTACCTCTATCTCTGCCTCGATCGGGATCTTTTGGTCAAGAACCTCCAGGGGGACCAGGATCTCGCCAGCCGAGCCATCGCGGCCCTGGTCGAAGCGGCGGCCAAGGTGGCGCCGGTGGGCAAACAGGCGAGCTTCGCGTCGCGCGCGCGGGCCTCCTACATCCTGGCCGAGCGCGGCTCGGAAACGCCGCGCTCGTTGTCCGTGGCCTTCCTGAAGGGCGTCAAGGACGCGGACCTGCTGACGGCGGCGATCAAGGTCCTTGGGGCTACGCGGGAGCGCTTCGATCAGGTCTACGGTGCTCCGGAATCGGCGAGTTACGAAATCGACGCCACCGCAGGCCGCGGCAGCTTCGCCGAGCTCGTCACCTTCGCGTCGCGGCCGGCCGGGAGCTGACCATGGGGGAGTTTCTCCGCTTCCGCCTCCACGGACCGCTCGCCTCGTGGGGTGAAACCCCGGGCGCGTCGATCCGGGCGACGGCGCTCCATCCCACCCGTTCGGCCCTACTCGGTCTCGTCGCCGCGGCCCTCGGGCTCGACCGACAGGACGACGCGGCTCATGTCGAGCTCGGCCGGGCTCTGCGTTTCGCCGTGCGGGTCGACGCCCTGGGGGTGCCTCTGGTGGACTACCACACCGCCCAGGTGCTCGTGCCGAAGCGGGGGCGCCGGCCCCCCGAGAGTCGCGCCGACCAAGTGGCCGCACCGCGGCACCAGCTGGCGACCACGGTTTCCGTGCGCCACTATCGAGCCGATGCCGCCTACACCGTGGTGGCGTGGGTGGAAGGAGACCCGGGCCGATTTTCGCTCGACACCCTGCGAGCCGCGCTCGTGCAGCCCCACTTCGTGCTGTCGCTGGGCCGAAAGTCCTGCCCGCTGGCTTGGCCCTTGGCGCCGCGAATCATCGTCGCGGAAACCGCCGCGGCCGTCTTCCGCAACGACCCGGACGCGGCGCTGTTCGACGAGCTCTTCCCCCGGTGGCGCCGCCGCTTCGGTGGCTTCTACTGGGAGGGCAACGAGGCGCTGGCGGGCCTCTCGGAGCGCGAGCGGCATGAACGCCGGGACGTACCGACCTCCCGGCGCCGGCAGACCTACACCCGTCGGTTCGAGAGCTACTCACCGGAGCTGCCCGAGGAGGTGAGCGATGTTTCTCAGTCGCCTTGAGTTGGTGCCGCTCTCGGCCGGCACCGCGGCAGCCTCGGACCTGTTCGCGAGTCCCTACAGCCTCCACCAGGGGGTCTGGAGGTTCTTTTCGAAAGGGGAAAAACGGGACCGGGACTTTCTCTTCCGCATCGATCGCCAGGCCGGCCGGCCGCTCGTGTTCACGCTCTCGGAGCGTCCGCCGGAGGATGCAGATGGCCTCTGGAGTATCACCACGAAGGTCTTCGAACCCGACCTTCGCGTCGGAGATCGCCTAGCCTTCCGGCTGCGCGCCAATCCGACGATCCGCCGTAAAGAAGCCGGGGCCAAGGCCGGCGAGCGCTGCGACGCGGTGTACGACCAGCGGCGGCAGGACAAGGCGGCCGGAGTCGAGCGCACCGTCCAAGAGGTGGCCCAGGAGGTGGGAGAGCGCTGGCTCGCCAGAAAAGGCGGCGATCACGGCTTCCAACTTCGCCACGTCGCGGTCGATGGCTACGAGGTCCACCGTTTCGCGAAGAAGGGCGTGACGCTCTCCGTGGCCACCTGCGACTTCGAGGGCGTGCTCGAGGTGACCGATGTCGCGGTCTTCCGCGAGACGTTGCGCCGCGGCATCGGCTCCGCCAAGGGCTTCGGCTGCGGCCTCCTGCTCGTCAAACGGGCATGAACGACCGTCCCTTGCCACCGCTGCGGCCGATCCCGATGAAGGAGCGGCGCTCGATCTTGTTCCTCGAGAAGGGCAACGTCGACGTGCTCGACGGCGCCTTCGTGGTGATCGACAAGACCGGCGTGCGCACGCACATCCCGGTCGGCGGCGTGGCTTGCCTGATGCTCGAACCGGGCATCCGGATCTCCCATGCTGCGGTGTCGTTGGCGGCGCGCACGGGCACGTTGCTGGTCTGGGTCGGGGAGGCGGGCGTGCGGCTGTACGCCTCCGGCCAACCCGGCGGCGCGCGGTCGGACCGTTTGCTCTACCAGGCCCGATTGGCCCTCGACGAGCAGGCCCGCCTGAACGTGGTGCGCAAGATGTTCGAAATCCGCTTCGCCGAGCCGCCGCCGGCCCGACGCAGCATCGAGCAGCTGCGGGGGATCGAAGGCGTCCGCGTCCGTAAGCTCTTACGAGGCTCTGGCCAAACGCCACGGCGTGACTTGGAACGTGCGGCGCTACGACGTCGGCCAGTGGGACGCCGCGGACATCCCCAACCGCTGCCTTTCGGCGGCCACCTCCTGCCTCTACGGCATCACCGAGGCCGCCGTGCTCGCCGCCGGCTACGCCCCGGCGATCGGCTTTCTCCATCGCGGCAAGCCGCTCGCCTTCGTCTACGACATAGCGGACCTGTTCAAGTTCGAGACCGTCGTTCCCGTCGCCTTCGCGACCGCCGCCAAGAAGCCCGTCAACCCCGAAAGCGCCGTGCGCCACGCCTGCCGCGACGTGTTCCGGGAGACCCGCCTGCTGCGCCGCCTGATCCCGGCGATCGAAGAGGTGCTCGCCGCGGGTGGCCTCGAGCCCCCCGAAGAACCCGCCGACGCCCAGCCCCCCGCCATCCCCGAACCGGAGCCCCAAGGCGATGCTGGTCATCGTGGTTGAAAACTCCCCGCCCCGCCTGCGCGGCCGCCTGGCCCTCTGGCTGCTCGAAGTGCGCTCGGGCGTCTACGTCGGCAAGTACTCGAGCCGCGTTCGGGAGATGCTCTGGCGCCAAGTCGCCGCCGGCATCGGCGACGGCAACGCCGTCCTCGCCTGGTCCACCGGCGACGAATCCGGCTTCGAATTCCGCACCTGCGGCGCCAACCGCCGAACCCCCGTCGAGCTCGACGGCGCCAAGCTCGTTTCCTTCCTCCCCCCCGACCAGGAACCCCCTCACCGTGTCCCCTTCGACCCACCCTTCGCCGACAAGATTCGTCGGTAGCTCGAACCCCTCCCCGCAAATCATCTAAAATCAACGGGTTCTAGGAAGTCCGTTCCCCGCGTGCGCGGGGATGATCCGCTTCCGATCGAGTTCATCAAGGGCGGGATGTGCCGGTCCCCGCGTGCGCGGGGTTGATCCGCCATCCCCGGGCAGCACCAAGAGGCGCCCCGGCCGTTCCCCGCGTGCGCGGGGATGATCCGCCCAACGCCAGAACCCGGCCGGCACGACCTCGCCGTTCCCCGCGTGCGCGGGGATGATCCGGCCTCGGGACCAAACGCCCATCCCACCTGAGGCCGTTCCCCGCGTGCGCGGGGATGATCCGGGCGCCGCGCTGGTAGGTGTCGCCCAGGAACACCGTTCCCCGCGTGCGCGGGGATGATCCGCACCAGTGCTCGCCGTCCGAGACCGGCAGCAGCCGTTCCCCGCGTGCGCGGGGATGATCCGGTGAACCTCTGGCAGACGGAGCGGTACGTGGGCCGTTCCCCGCGTGCGCGGGGATGATCCGGAGGAGTAATAGCCTCTTTGTGTTGCCGAGATCCGTTCCCCGCGTGCGCGGGGATGATCCGTCAGCGGTAGGGCGCTTCGTCAAGATCTGGACCCGTTCCCCGCGTGCGCGGGGATGATCCGCCGCTTTCCCGATCGCTCCCGCGCTCTCAGCGCCGTTCCCCGCGTGCGCGGGGATGATCCGCCTCTTCTCGAGGCCGGTTCGGA
>JANRLG010000166.1:0-1622 GCA_033762835.1 Thermoanaerobaculia bacterium | reverse complement strand
TTGTCCCGCCCTGTCCCTCTCTGACCCAGTTGAGTTGCCATCGGCCACGACGCTGGCGAAGGATGTCTCGGCGGCAACGCTTGTGGAGGTGTGACCGATGAGGCTCCAGATCCCAGCTCTATTTCTCGTTTTGTGTTTCCTGCTCCCCGCCCCGCCCACCGGGGCGCAGACCCCGGTGCATGACGCCCTGGTGCACTACCAGGAGGTGCTCCAGATCATCCAGCAGGTGCTGGCGTACTACCAGCGCTACCGGGACTACATCGAGCAGGTCGAGCAGGGGGTACGGATCTACCGCCAGCTGCAAGCGGCGCTCAAGAATCTGGAGGACATCGAGAACCTGACCTCGCGGGAGCTGGCAACGACGCTTCACGCCCTTCAAGAGGTCATCGGGGAGATCGACGCGGTGGTCTACATCCGCGAGGACGCCAATCGGCGGTTCCGCGAGCTGTATGCGATCGAGCCGGTCGAAGACTTGCGGGAGACCGAGCGCGAGCGGATCGGGAAGACGCTCGAGAGCCTGCGGGCGACGCTCCTGGCGACGCATCGGATGGCAAAGATCTCAGTGCGGTCGCAGAAGGATCTCGGCGCGGCGAAGAAGCAGCTCGACGAGGCCGAAGGCAATCTGCAAGCGATCCAGGCGGCCGGAATCATCAGCTCCCACGCGGCCGAGGAAGTCAGCCGCGCGGTCGAACTGCAAGCCGCGTCGAACAACGCGCTGGCCGTGGCCTTCGCCGAACGGCTTTCGCGGGAGCTGACGGCGGCGGAGACGTTCCACCGTTGGCTCGAGCGCGGCGCCGTCCATCCCCAGCGCTACGGCACCTACGAGCCCCTCTCGACGATCCCCGCGGGGTTCCCGTGATGGACCCGAGCAACATCCTCGACCAGGTCGTCGGCGCCTTTCAGGCCGTCAGCTACCCGACGCTGCTGCGGGTGATTGGCCCGGCGCAGACGCTCTTCGTTACCCTCTTCGCCATCGACTTCGCGTGGGACCTGGCCACCTGGTCGCTGACCGATACGCCCGACATCTTCACCCGCGCGCTGCACAAGTTTGTGGTGTTCCTGATCCTCTGGGGCGCTCTGATCACCACTCCGTTCTGGCTGCCGCAGCTCGTCGGCGGTTTCGACGAGATCGGCCGGCACATGACCGGGCTCGGCGGGCTCTCCCCCTCAGCGATCCTCGATCAGGGGATTTCCCTCTCGTTCGTGATGTGGCTGCTGTGGGACCCGCTCACCGGCATCCTCGATCTCCCGGCACAGCTGCTGTGGCGGGGCGTCGCGTCGTCGGTGCTCTTGCTCGGCTTCAGCCTGGTGGCCTTCCAGCTGGTCCGCATCCTGGTCGAGGTGGCCTTGGCCCTCTCCGGACTCGCTTTCTTCCTCGGCTTCTGGGGCAGCAAGCTCACGTACCCGCTCGCCGAGGGCTATCTGCGCTACCTCGTGAACCTCGGCGTCCGGATGTTCACCTGCTACTTGCTGATCGCCGTCGGGCAGAACTTCGGGAACCTGTGGCTCGACCAGTTCGGCAACCTCAACGGCGGCGCGACCGGGAATCCCTGGGCGCTGGTGGCCATGCCCGTGGCCGGGGCCATATGGGGCGGGCTGGTGTTGATCCTCCCCGAGGTCGT
>JANRLG010000165.1:0-21790 GCA_033762835.1 Thermoanaerobaculia bacterium | reverse complement strand
GGCGACGGCGGCGGTGAAGGTCGCACCGCCCCTGCCCACGGTGTTGGCACCGCTCGCCGAGCAACTCGCCGCGGGGGACGAGCCGGCACCGATCGTCACGAAATTCCTGACCGGTAAGCGCCTACCCTTGGTCGACGGCGAGACCGTGACGTTCGTCTACCGCGGGCGCGGTGACGACTTGGCGGTGGCCGGCGACATGATCGGCATGCGGCGTGAGGAGCCCATGCACCGGTTGGGTTCGTCGGATCTCTGGTGGTGGACGACGACGATCGACCGCCGGGCGCGCATCAGCTACACCTTCCTGGTCGACAACGAACCGCAGCCCGACCCGAGCCACACCCGGCGCGTCGCCTCGACGGTGCTCGGGCCGGACCTCAACTGGCAACGCGGCGCCGGGCTCGGCATGTCCTGGTTTGCCATGCCCGACTGGCCGGGCAACCAGCCGGCGGCGACGCCGGCTCGCGGCCGGCTCGAGAAGTTTGAAGTGCCCGTGCCGAAGCCCGGCAGCGCGGCCGGTGAGACCTTGTCGACCCAGCTTTCGGCCTGGTTGCCGCCGGGCTACGACGGCGGATCGGCGCGGTACCCGGTGCTCTACGTGCTCGATCGCAACGCGCTCGAACACGGCGACTGGCGGGACCACCTGGACCGCGTGGTGGGGCGCACCGTGGCCCCGCTGATCGTGGTCTTCGTCGAGGCGCCCCAAATGCGCGACTTCGACCAGGCCTTCGTCTCGACCGTCGTACCCGCCGTCGAAAACCGGCTGCGGTTGGCCTCCGGAAGGACGGCCAAGGGCGTCGTCGGCATGGGTTTCGGCGGCCATGGCGCCCTGATGCTGGTCCTCGAGCATCCGGAGCTCTTCGGCGCCGTAGGTATCCAGAGCTACTACGGCCTCGAGTCGACCCAGACCGAGGTCGAAGCCGCTCTGGCGAAAGCCCAGCCGGCCGAGTTACCCCTCCACTTCTACCTCGAGTGGGGTCGCTGGGATCTACGCAGCCCCCACGAGGAGATGGACATGCGGGCGTCGTCGGTGTGGCTCGCCGAGAAGCTCCGCGCCCAGGGTTATGCCCCGCTGGGCGGCGAAGTGCTCGACACGACCGACTTCGCCAGCTGGCGGAACCGGACCGACGTCGTGCTCGAGTCGTTGTTCCCCGCCGCGGGCACCGTGCCGACGGGCTTCGCGGCGTGGGCAGCGTCGCCGTGAGGAGGGACGGTTACCGGAATGACACCGGCCTTGCACCGGGCGGGGTCGGCGCCGTGGTGCTCGGCTGGTCGCCGATCCGGACCTCTCGAACCGCCTACTCCAGGCGGTCAAGGACCACCCCTAACCGCGCAAGCACAGAACCCGACTTGCCCTTCTTCGTCAGAAGAAATGATGGACATCATGCAATCTGCCTTCGCCGCCACGCCCGCGAGTTCCGACACGAGGTTCGCGCGGTGCGACCGGGCGGTCACAGCGAGTCCCAAAGGGGAACTTTCCTGGCGTCGGAACAAGCCTGCAAATCACCCTGGACAGGCCCCACGCCGGTGACTATCCTTTGCGAGCCTTTCGGGGCGGGCGGGAATAGCTCAGTGGTAGAGCACAACCTTGCCAAGGTTGGGGTCGCGGGTTCGAATCCCGTTTCCCGCTCCATTCTTTCGATCTTCGAGTACCCGTCACCGACGGGTCCCCGCCGAACCCGGGGCGACGTGGCCAAGTGGTAAGGCAAGGGTCTGCAAAACCCTCATCCGGCGGTTCGAATCCGCCCGTCGCCTCCAACATCCCCTTCTACATCGTCGATATCGTCGTGTTTGCCGCTGGTCCAGCGCGCTGGTGGAGCCTAGGGCTTGGCTAGTTGGCAGGCGCGGGAGAGTTGGAATCGTCCGCTCTCGGCCTCCACGGTGCCAGCCGATTCGGGCTGCGGCTCAACCGGGCGAGCCGGTTGCCTTGGCCAAGAGGCCCTGCAGTAGGCGGATCTGCTCCTGCTGCATGTCGACCAACTCCATCCATCGGCGTTCTCGCAGTTCATCGAGCTTCTCGTGGAGCCCGCGAATCTCCATCTCGGCCTTCAGATTGATCTCGTAGTCGTGGGCGGCATCCAGGCGATCTTTGGCTGCCTGGCGGTTCTGGGACATCATGATGACCGGAGCCTGGAGCGACGCCAGCATCGAGAGAAACAAGTTCAACAGAATGTATGGGTAGGGATCGAAGGCGCGGCTCCGAAGCAGGGCGGTGTTGAGCACCACCCAGCCGACGAGTGAAGCCAAGAACACTAGGATGAAGGGCCACGAGCCTCCAAACTTGGCGATCCGATCCGCCAGGCGTTCGCCGAAGCTCCGGTTGTCCTCGAACTCCTGAATGACGTTTCGACTCAACGGATGGCGCTTGAGGACGGTGTGGGCCAGGTTCTGCAAGTTGGACGTCTCCATGGATAGGCTCCCTCCGCGGGCTCAACCCGATAGAATGTCCAGCCATCGTAGCGCCGGAGTGGCGAAATGGCAGACGCAGGGGACTTAAAATCCTCCGCCGCAAGGCTTGCGGGTTCGAGTCCCGCCTCCGGCACCAAACCCGCCCAGCGGTCCTAAGGATCGAGCAAACTCGGTACCCAAGGCGCTGAGGGAGGAAAGCTCCCCGGTGGGAACGGAACCCCCAGTTCTCCCGAACGGAATCGGCGCGAGGCGTCGCGATAGGCGGTGGTGAATTCGCGATAGGCGCGCCGGAACCACTCTCGGACCTCCCGCGTGGCAGCATGAACGAGCGGCGCCGGTGAGCGTTTGACGGTGGCGGGGCGAGTCAGCGGGTTCTGCCGCACAATGGCCTCAGGCCCAGCAGGCTGCGTGCCGCGGTCTCTCAGGGCAGCTTCGGCTTGTTCCTGAATGCCGGCCAGAAGGGATCGGACGCGCGCTTTCTGCTCCTCGAGGCTCAGATGCGCCCAACACGGAAGCGGCGTCAGCTGAACGGTCTCGCGCTTGCTGAACGGGGCCAGGTCGGCTCCTCGGCGGTGCCTCCGAGCCTCGTAGGCGCGGGTGCGATCGATCCAGGTTCCTGCCAACGTTGCTTCGCCGAGCAGTGCCTTGGCGGGGTGGACTCCGGGCCAATCCTCCGCACGCAACACCAGCCCCTCTTTCGCGCCGTGGGAGAGTAAATATTGTAGTCGCTCGACTTGGGCCGCTTCTTCGGGAGCAACCGGAATCGCTGAGTAGCGGCCACTCCAGAACTTGTCGCGCCATCCGACGATCCGGCCGATTTCTCTGGCGAGGTTGGAATTCAGGTAGCCCATGAATTCCGCCATCTGTTTCTGGTCTCGAATGGTGGCTAGGAGGTGGTAGTGGTTGCTCATGAAGACCGGTGCATGGAGGACCATGCCGTACTTTGCTTGAGCACGGCCGAGTACACCAAGGATGGCATCACGCACCTCGGGCGTCGGTGTCATCAACAGCCGACCCTGAAGGGTTCGACAGCTAAGAGCGACCAGGGAGTTGGGCGGAACAGCACGGAGTCTCCTCATTGACGGGTATTGACGGAATGGGTCGGGACGATCTGTCAGGTCGCTGAAAATTTGTTGGTTTCCGAATCGGCTGGCACCTGAGATTCCATGTTGGGTCCCGAATCGGCTGGCACCTATGGGGTCCCGAATCGGCTGGCACCCAGGCCACCCCTTTGTCTCCGGCCGGTGGCCGTGCCATCATCCGCCCCGGCGGCCGGAGCCGCCCGTACCTCTCAAGCTCCGAGGAAGCCCAACATGGAAACTCTCAAGAACTACGTCGGTGGTCGGTGGCACGTGGCTACTTCCGGCTTCATGGCCCTCGTCAATCCTGCGACCGAAGAACCGGTGGCTCAAGCTTCAACCCACGGCATCGACATGGGTGAAGTGCTCGCCCATGCGCGGAACACAGGCGGCCCAGCCCTTCGTGCTCTTTCGGTAGCCCAACGGGGAGGCTTGCTCAAGGAGATGTCTCGCGTTCTGCGGGAACACCGGGACGAGCTTCTGGATCTGTCGCGCCTCAACAACGGCAGCACGAAACCCGACGGTGCCTTCGACATCGACGGCGCCACCGGCACCTTGGCCTTCTACGCCCACCTGTCAAAGTCGCTCGGCGACCAGCCGTTCCTGGTCGAGGGTGACGGCCTGCAACTCGCCCGCACGGAGGGCTTTTGGGGGCAACACCTTCTGCTTCCGAAGCAGGGCGTCGCGGTCCACGTCAACGCCTTCAATTTCCCCGCCTGGGGCTTCGCGGAAAAAGCCGCCTGCGCGCTGCTCGCGGGGATGCCATTGGTCACCAAACCGGCGACGGCGACTGCCTTGGTGGCGGCGCGAGCGGTGCAACTCATCCTCGAAGCGGGTGTCGTGCCGGAAGGGGCCATCCAGCTCCTGTGCGGGTCGACCGGGGACCTTCTCGAGCGCTTGGGCGCCGAAGACGTCTTGGCCTTCACCGGCTCCGCCGACACGGCTCTGCGCTTGCGCGGCCTGCCGAATTTGCTTGCGGCGAGCACGCGGATCAACATCGAGGCCGACAGTCTCAACGCCGCGGTGCTGGCACCGGAGGCCGAGCCGGCGACGCGTGACCTGTTCCTGAAAGACGTCGCGCGGGAAATGACCCAGAAGACCGGGCAGAAATGTACGGCGGTTCGGCGCATCCTGGTGCCAGCCGAACAGGTGGACGCGGTCGTCGAGGCTCTGTCCTCGCGATTGGCGGCGGTCGTCGTTGGCGACCCCGCGGACTCGACCGTCACGATGGGACCCTTGGCGACGGCTCAGCAGCTGCGGGACGCCGAAGCCGGAGTCGCCGAACTGGCCGGCGAGGCCCGCGTCGTTTGTGGGGGACGGCGGATCGACGGTGTCGGCGCACCGGCGGGGAAGGGTTACTTCTTCGCTCCGACGCTTCTCATCGCTTACGACTCGGCTGGCACCCAGGTGGTCCACGACCGGGAGGTTTTCGGCCCGGTGGCAACGGTGCTGCCCTACGACGGCTCTGCCGGTGCGGCGGCTCGCCTGGTCCGCCGCGGGGGCGGCACGCTCGTGACCTCGGTTTACGGTGACGACCAGGCCTGGGTCGGAGGCTTCCTCGCCGCGGCAGGCAGCTCTACCGGGCGGCTTTACTGGGGCTCCGCCGGCTCCGCGGGTGATGCGCCGGGCTCGGGCATCGCCATGCCGGGCTCGCTCCACGGTGGGCCCGGCCGGGCCGGTGGCGGCGAAGAGCTCGGTGGTGTCGTCGGCCTGCGCCCCTACCTCCAGCGGGTGGCCATCCAGGGCGCCCGCGGAGCCGTCGAGTCTCTCGCGGGCATCGTCCGGCCAGATGCCGGTTGAGCCTGGACCGGAACCACTACCCAAGGCCGGGGGGCCATTGATAACCCCCCGGTCCTGGGACACAATCCGACTTCTTCGCCCGGACGCTACTGATGCCGCAAAACCTCGCCGAGCCTAGCCCCAAGGGCCTGCCCCACAGCGAGGAGTCCGAGCGGGCGGTACTCGCTTCGGTGATGCTCGATCCGAGCATTCTGCCGATGATCTCCGGCCGTCTGCGCGAGGACGACTTCTTTCTCGATCGTCACCGCATCCTCTACGAAGCCATGGTCGGCCTTCAGGAGGGCGGTGCGATCGTCGATATTCGGACGGTGCAGGCGCGGCTCGAGCAACAGGGTAAGTTCGAGAGCACGGGCGGCTTGGCATACCTGGCGAGCCTCGATCTCGACCTTCCCGATCTCGGCCGCGTCGATTCCTACGTCGAGATCATCAAGGAGCGTTCGGTCCGCCGACGCTTGATCCTGGTCTCCCAGGACACCATCCGTAACTGTCTGGACGGGGGCCTCGACGCCGCGGAAGCCCTCGGACGGGCCGAGCAGGCCGTGCTGGGCCTCGGCGAAGAGGCTGTTCAGCGCGGCTTCCAGCAGTTGGGGGCTGTCCTCCATGAAACCGTTGAGGAGTTGGAGGAGCGCCCAGGTGCCACCCTCATCGGGGTACCCTCGGGCTTCACCGATGTCGACCGCGTGACCCATGGACTCAATCGTGGCAACTTGATCATCATTGCCGGCCGGCCCGGCATGGGCAAGACCAGCTTCGCCTTGAACGTCTGCCAGCACGTGGCACTGCGGGAGCGCCGGGGCGTCGGCGTCTTTTCGCTCGAAATGAGCGCCCAAGAGCTGGCCCTGCGCATTCTGTGCTCCGAAAGCGACGTTGCCTTTGGACGCCTGCGTTCCGGCGGCATGTCGCAAAACCAGTGGGGCCGCATCATCCAAGTCACCCGGCAGGTGACCGACGCGCCGCTGTGGATCGACGACTCGCCGAACCCAACCTTGCTCGAGGTGGCTTCGAAGGCTCGGCGGCTGAAAGCGGAGAAGGGGCTCGAGCTGTTGGTGCTCGACTATCTCCAGCTGATGCAGGCGGGCGGCCGCTACGAAAACCGCAACCTCGAGATCGCCGCCATCAGCCGCGGCTTGAAGCAGCTCGCCAAGGAGCTGCAAATCCCCGTCATCGCCCTGTCCCAGCTGTCGCGAAACCCCGAGCGCCGGGGCTCGGACCGCCGGCCCCAGCTGTCCGATCTGCGCGAGAGCGGCTCGATCGAACAGGATGCCGACATGGTGGCGTTCATCTACCGCGAAGAGGTCTACAAGCCCGATGACCCGGAAGTCCAAGGACTCGCGGAGTTCATCATCGCCAAACACCGGAACGGCGAAACCGCGACCATTCCCTTGGCCTTCCTCGGGGAGACGACCACTTTCCGCAATCTCGACCGCTTCCACGACGGTGCCCCGCAAGATGTGCACTGAAGTGGCCGCAGTTCCCGATTCGGCGGTTTCCGAATCGGCTGGCAGCTGGGAACGGGCCGCGGCAGTGTTGCGGCCGGCCTGGGCGGAGATTGATCTCGACGCCCTGCTTGGCAACTTGACCCGCCTGCGTCGGCACCTCGGGGGCCCCCGGGTGCTCGCAGTGGTCAAGGCAGACGCCTACGGCCACGGTGCGCCGGCGGTCAGCCGGGCCCTGGAGGCTGCCGGTGTCGATTGGCTCGGGGCCGCCCTGCTGGAAGAAGGGGCCGAGATTCGGCGAGCTGGTGTCGCGGCTCCCATCCTCGTGCTCGGTGTCGCGAGCCCGGAGCAGCTTCCGCTTTACCGCCGCTACGACCTCACACCGACGGTCTCCGGGCTCGAGCAGCTGCGGGCCTGGCGGGAGTTTTCCTCCGGCGGCGGTTGGGTGCAGCCGATCCACCTCAAGGTCGACACCGGCATGCGGCGGCTGGGGATCGGTCTCGACGAAGTTGCGGAAGCCTTGGCCTTGATCCGCGCGACGCCGGAGATCGAGCTGGCCGGTGTGCTGTCCCATTTCGCCGATGCCGACCTGCTCGACAGCCCACGGAGCGCCCTGCAAGAAGACCGCTTCGCGGGTGTTTTGGCTGCCCTGACCGCGTCCGAACGGGAGCGCGCCGTGGTGCATTTCGCCAACAGCGCGGGCTCTCTGCACCGCCCGGGCAGCCGCTTCGATATCGTGCGGCTCGGTCTCGCGCTCTACGGCCATGATCCCGCGGGCGATTCGCCGGTGGCTCTGACCCCCGTCATGGCGGTCAAGTCCCGGGTGGTGATGGTCCGCGAAGTTCCCGTCGGAGGTAAGGTCGGCTACGGCGGTCGCTGGTCGGCCCCCGAGTCCCGACGAGGTGCCAGCCGAATCGGGATCGTGCCGGTCGGTTATGCCGACGGCTACACCTGGCGCCTCTGGCCGGCGGCCGAAGCCCTCGTTCGAGGCCGTCGTTGTGGCCTGGCCGGGGCGCCGAGCATGGACATGTCGTTTCTCGACCTCACCGAGGTCGGCGGCGAGGTGGGCGACGAGGTCGTCCTCCTGGGTCGTCAAGGAAGTGAATCGATCACCGTTACCGAGCTTGCCCAGCATGCCGAGACCTTGCCCTACGAGCTGCTCTGCCAACTCGGGCTGCGGCTGGCCCGGCGCTACGTCCGGGGTGGCGAACTCGTCGAGGTGGTGTCCCGGTTCGAGGGAGGCTGGGGATGAGGTTGCCCGGGGCTCTCGAGCGCTTGTTCACGGAGGTGGGACGCTTCTTCCTGATCCTCTGGCGGGTCCTCGCCTGGACTCCGCGGCCGCCTTACGACGTGCGCCAACTGCTCGTCCAGATGGTGCGCGTGGGTGTCGACTCGGTGCCGGTCATCCTGCTGACGGCCATGTTCACCGGCATGGTGCTCGCCCTCCAGACCTTCAGCGTCCTTCTGCGCTTCAACGCCGAGGGGTTCGTGGGCTCCCTGGTCGCCTTGTCCTTGGTGCGCGAGTTGTCGCCCGTGCTCGGCGGCCTGATCGTCGCGGGCCGCGCCGGCTCGGCCATGGGCGCCGAGCTCGGTAGCATGCGGGTGACCGAACAGATCGACGCCCTCGAGGTCATGGCCACCGACCCGGTGCACTACCTGATGGTGCCGCGGGTGTGGGCGACCACGATCACCTTGCCGATGCTGGTCTTGCTGGGCAACGGCATCGGGATTTTCGGCGGTTACCTCGTGGCGGTGGTCTTGATGGGGGCGAACCCTGTCGTCTACCTGGACAACACTTTCCAGTTCATGGACCTCCAGGACCTCACCTCGGGCCTCGTGAAAGCCGCCGTCTTCGGCCTGCTGATCGCCGTCATCGGCTGCCAAAAAGGTTACTTCACGACCGGTGGCGCGGCCGGCGTGGGCCGGGCGACGACCCAGGCCGTGGTTACCGCGTCGATCGCCATTCTGATCACCGACTTCTTCCTGACCAAGCTGCTCTTCTGACCATGACGACCGCCCCCTCCACTCCGAAGATCGAGCTCCGCGGCCTGCACAAGGCCTTCGGACCGAAGGTCGTGCTCGACGGGCTCGACCTTGATGTCCGAGCGGGGGAGTCCCTGGTCGTCATCGGCGGCTCGGGGACGGGCAAGAGCGTGCTCCTCAAGCACGTCATCGGCCTGCTGCGGCCCGACGCGGGAACCGTGCGCGTCGACGGAGTTGACTTGGCCACCCTCGGGGAGCGCGAGATCACCCACTTCCGCCGCCGCTTCGGCATGGCCTTCCAGGAAGGCGCCCTGTTCGACTCGATGACAGTGGGGGAAAACGTCGGCTTCGCCCTGCGGCGGTTCGGCGGCTGGACGCCCGGCGCGATCCGCGACCGGGTGCGCGAGTGCCTCAAGCTCGTGCGGCTCGAAGGGGTCGAAGAAAAATTGCCTTCCCAGCTCTCCGGCGGCATGCGTCGCCGGGTGGGCTTCGCCCGCGCGATCGCGCACGAGCCCGAGATCCTGCTTTTCGACGAGCCGACCTCGGGCCTCGATCCGATCACGACTGGCTTGATCGACGACGTGATCCTCGATCTTTCCGACAATCTCCATGCGACGACTCTGACGATCACCCACGACATGAAGAGTGCCTTCCGCATCGCCGACCAAGTGGCGCTCCTCGATCGCGGCCGTATTGTCGTCAAGGCGCCGCCCGCGGAGTTCCAGAATCACCCGGACCCGCGCGTCCAGCAGTTCATCCACGGGGTTTCCGCGGGTCCCATGACCACCCCCGACGACGGCGCCGCCGTGAGAAAGGGATAGCCGATGTCGAACGCCCTCAAGGTCGGGATCTTCTCGACCATCGTGCTCGTGTTGCTCGGGGTCCTGATCCTGCGGATCGAGGATCTCGACCTTTTCGGTGGGGAAAAGCGCCACCTCTTCGCCCGTTTCGACACCGTCGCCGGGCTCGACGACAAGGCCACCGTGCGCATCGCGGGTGTGCGGGTGGGGCGGGTGGACGGCATCGAGCTCGATGGCCTATCGGCCAAGGTCCGACTGATGCTCGAGAACCCCATCGTGCTGACCGAAGGGACGCGGGCGCGCATCGCCAACATGGGCATGCTCGGGGACAAGTACGTGATCCTCATTCCGGGACCCGACCAAGCGGCAGTGTTGCCGGACGGCGCGGTCATTCCGGGCACGACGCCGCCGACCTTCGACGAGGCCATGGACAAGCTGTCCGAGATCGGCGACTCGGTCAAGGGACTCATGGGCGGCATCAACGGCGGCGACGGCTCGAGCGCCATCGGCCGGTTGATCGCGAACCTCGAAGCGGTTTCGGGGGACATTCGGATCATGGTCGCGACCAACCGCGACGAGATCGACGCCACCCTGGCCAACGCCCGGAGCTTTTCGGGCACGCTGGCCGTCGAGCTGCCGAAGATCGCGGAGCAGGTGCGCCGCGTGCTCGATCAGACCGAGCGCGCGGTGGCTCAGATCGAAGGAGCGGTGGGGGAGAACCGGCCCGAGCTGCGAGCGAGTCTCGAAAACCTCCGCAGACTTTCGGAGAGCGCCCAGGTCTCGGTCCAGAACATCAACGAGCTGACCGGCAAGATCAACACCGGCGAGGGCACCATCGGCAAGCTGGTCAACTCGAGCGAGCTCCACGACAACCTCGTCAGCACGCTCGACTCGGTCCAGGGAGGCGTCGAGACATTGTCGAACACCCTCGGCCGCATCGAGAAAGTTCGTCTGGAGCTCGGCCTCGAGAGCTTCTACCTGACGGAGCCCGGAGAGGCGCAAAGCTCGTTCCGGCTCGATCTCGACCCCAAGAGCGGTCGCTTCTACCGCCTCGCTCTGGTCGAGTCGCCGACCGGCAAAGAGACGGTGAAAACCGAGGAGGTGACCGTCACGAACCCCGACGGCACCACCGAAACCACGCGCCGGGACATCCTCAAGACCGAGGAGAAGGCCACGATCTCCGCCCTCTTCGGCTTCCGGCCCCTGGGCGACGCCCGCGTGATGGCGGGCTTGATCGAAGGCACCGGCGGCGTGCAGGTCGAGTATCCGCTTTCCGACGGCCGGTACTGGCTTTCCCTCGAAGCCTTCGACTTCGATCGCCCGGCCGATCTCGATCCCCATCTACGCCTGACCGGCAAGTGGT
Organism: Thermoanaerobaculia bacterium; assembly: GCA_033762835.1. Lineage (GTDB taxonomy): Bacteria > Acidobacteriota > Thermoanaerobaculia > Multivoradales > DATKCC01 > JANRLG01. The sequence continues at coordinate 10,923 of JANRLG010000165.1, read as the reverse complement.
ACCTGTCGCCCAACGCGTACCTCGTCGGCGGCTACGATGACCCGCTGGTGGACGGCAAGCGGTCGTTCTTCCTGGGCGGTGGCGTGCGTTGGGAAGACGACGATCTGAAGTATCTGATGGGGTCGATCCCCAAGTTCTGACCACCGTTCCCGAATCGGCTGGCACCTGGATACACGAATAGGCTGGCACTGGAGGAACCATGAAACGAGTCACCGGCATCGGCGGCATTTTCTTCAAGGCGCAGGATCCCGTGGCCCTGCGCGCCTGGTACCAAAAGCATCTCGGCATCGACGTCCAGGACTGGGGCGGTGCCTCCTTCCTCTGGCAAGACGGCGAGGGCAAACCCACCGGCGGCACCACGGTATGGAACATCGGCTCGGCGGAGGGTAACTACTACGCCCCGAGCACCGCGCCCTTCATGATCAACTACCGCGTCGCCGATCTCCACGCGTTGCTCGCCGCCCTGCGTGCCGAGGGCTGCAACGTGCTCGACAAGGTCGACGACTCCGAGTACGGCAAGTTCGGCTGGGTGATGGACCCAGAAGGCAACAAGGTCGAACTCTGGGAACCACCGGACGGGCAGTGAGGTATTGAGCGCCAGGGGTGCCAGCCGATTCGGGAACCGCTTGAGAGCCGCGTCCCTCTGGCTCCTTCGGCCGGCACTTAGGTGGCGGGCCGGAGGAACCAGAAAGAAGGAAGCTCATGAAGAAGTCCCTGTTTCTGTGGCTCGCCGTGGCGCTCTTGGCCGGCTCGCCGCTCTCCGCGGCGACCCAAGAGTGTGCGACGAAGGCACCCCCGCGTGGGCAAAACGGTTGGACGAATGCCGGCACGCAGTGCAAGACGGAGTTTGCGAGCTGCGGCGGCCTGTGCCTGTGCGCCACCGGCTTCAGCCAGAACTTCGTCACCAAGGTCACCACCTACACCTGTCACTGCAAGGCACCCAAGGTGCGTATCGTCTCAGCGGACGGTCTCCCGAGCTGTGGGCCGAAGCTGTTCGAGCTGTCGGTCGAGCCGACCATCGGGGACCGGTTCGTGGCCGCGGTGTTGGGTCTGCCGGACCCCGAAGGACTCTCGAGTCACAACCTCGCCGGACTGGTCGCGAGCGTTTCGCTGATCTTGGAGAACGGTGACGTGGTACGAGCTGAGTCGCAGCCGCTCGCCGGAACCGGCTTCGACTTCGGCATCGAGATCCCCGAGGCCTTCTGCGATGACGCGGTCACCCACTACACCTTCACCCTCGGGCAGTACGTCCAAGCGGGCGCCTGGGAGTAGCCCACTGATTCGAGCGGCCTGGGCCGACTCCCAAGTCGGCCGAGGCTGCCTTCACGGAGCCTGAACGATCGTCGTCTCGCCCCGTTCGTAGACCACCTGGGCACGCCCGACCAGCAGCGAATCGAGCCCGCCGACGCGCTGGAGATCCTTGTTGCTGTAGGGCAGCTTGTGCAGCACGAAGCGCAGGGCGTTCAGGCGGGCCCGCTTCTTACAGTCGGACTTGATGACCGTCCACGGGGCGTCGGCGGTGTCGGTGTAGAAGAACATCGCTTCCTTCGCCTTGGTGTAGTCGTCCCACTTGTCTAGGGACGCCAGGTCGATGGGCGACAGCTTCCACTGCTTCAACGGGTGCTTCTCGCGTTCCTTGAACCGGCGCCGCTGCTCCTTGCGGCTGACCGAGAACCAGAACTTGATCAGGTGGATGCCGCTGCGCACCAGGTTGCGTTCGAACTCCGGGGCCTGACGCATGAACTCGAGGTACTCGTCGGGGGTGCAGAAACCCATGACGCGTTCGACCCCAGCGCGGTTGTACCAGGAGCGGTCGAAGAGCACGATCTCGCCCTTGGTGGGAAGGTGCTGCACGTAGCGCTGGAAATACCACTGCCCGCGCTCGGAATCGGTGGGCGTCGAAAGGGCCACCACTCGCGCTCCGCGGGGGTTGAGGTGCTCCATGAACCGCTTGATGGTGCCGCCCTTGCCGGCAGCGTCGCGGCCTTCGAAGAGGATGACCACGCGCTGGCCGGTTTCCTTGACCCAGGCCTGGAGCTTCAGTAGCTCGACCTGGAGGCGGTACTTCTGTTTCTCGTAGTTCTTGCGGGACAACAAGTTACGGTAGGGGTAACCACCTTCCCGCCAATCCGCGGCCAGCTCGGTATCGGGGTCGACGGGGGCCGGTGCCGCCTCGTCGATGCGGTGCAGGGCTTGGCGAAGCGCCTGCGCGTCGTCGGGCGAGGCGCCCGCGAGGGTCGCCTCCAACCAGCGAGCCACATTCGTCACATCCGCTGGCGAGGCACTCGTCAGAAGATCCCGGACCGCCGTGAGTTTCGAGGTCTCCGCCGCCTCGACGGCCTGGGCCACTTCGAACTGCTCGATGGCCTCGGGTGCAAAGTCGGGCGCGGTGTCTCCCAACTCCGTCCGACGAGAGGAACGACGAGGACGCGCGCTACGGTTTCGCTTCGGACGATCCACGGAACTCTCCTGGCTTCGAGCGAGCCTGCGCTCGCGGTGGTGGAAAAAAAGTCTGGCACGATCCTCCCAGGTCGCCACCGCCCGCCGGGGCGGTGCCCGATTCAGCGGACCACGTGCCAGGCGGTTTGCCGACCGCCGAGGTAGAAGACCCCCTGGCCATCGAACAGGGCCGTTTGTTCGACCTTGAGGTGGAGGAGCTGGCCCTGCCATTCGGGAATGGGGAGCTTCAGCGCGCCTTCGATGGCATAGGCGGTGTTGGCGTGAAGGGGCCAGTCACCCCGTCCGGGGTTGATGCCGGGGTTGTCCCACATTCCAATGGTCGGGCCGGGACCGTGGCCGAAGAAGCCGATCGGGTGGCTGTAGATGTTGACTCCCAGCCACTTTTCGCGCGCCATCCGTTCGCGGGCCCGCCGGAGGATCTCGTCTCCGGAGCGGCCCGTGACGAATTCCGCCGTCAGCAGATCCTGCCAACGGTTGCTCTCGGTGAGCGCCGCCACGAGCCCGGCCGGCACCGTCTCCTCGTCGAGTTTGGCGACATAGGCGTTTTCCTGGGTGTCCGTGCACAGCTTGAGGTAGCAGAAACCGACGTCCGTGTGCAGCACGTCGCCGGGTTGGATGACCCCTTCACTGCCGCAGGACGACGTGTCCGGCAGACAGGGCGTCCCCGCGCGTTGGAGATCGACCGAGGGCATGAACCAGGGGTGCAGACCGAGGGCCTCGAAGCGCTCGCGGATGAACCATTCGACGTCATCGGTGGTGGTGATGCCGGGCGTGATGACGCGGCTCGAGAACGCCTCGGTGATCACGCCTCGCGCGATCGCGACGACGTGGGGGTAGACGGCGATCTCCTGCTCGCTCCGCGTTTCGAGCCAACGCACGACCAGGTTCTCGGCCGACACCACGCGGTCTTTGAAGCCCGCTGGGAGCACTTCGAGCAGGCGCTGATGCAGGCCGGCCGTCAGGCCGTCGGCTTCCGGCCAAGTGCGCGACACGTTGATGCCGATTCGCTTCGGTTGCAGCTTGCCGATCAGCTCACCCAGGGCGCGCCACTGCTCGTCGAGATCCCCGCCGGTCCAGGCCGCCTCGTAGGGCGGCCCGAACGGGTAGCGGTTGACCGTTTGTTTGGAGACGGTGCCGTCTTCCCGGCGGTGAAACACCAGGATGGTGGTTCGGCGTGCGGCGAAGGTGGGTTGCGGTACGAGGGTGAAGTACACCGGGTCCTCGCCGTACTCCCGGTTCATCACCAACCAGAGGTCGATGCCCGTCTCGGCCATGAGGCGCGGCAGCAGGTTCTCCAACCGATCGACCAGCATCCGGTTTTCGGGCTCGACCCGATCGCGGCTGGCGAGTACGCCGTGGCGTGCGGGTTCGATCACCCTGCCGCCGGAGAATTCCTCGGCGAGACTCGGTTGGGCCGGGAGGGCGAACGACAGGAAGAGGCCGAGGACCGGGAGGAGAGCCAGGGAGCGGTCGCGGATCGAGAACATGGGGAGCCTCGCGGGTTCAGGAATTGTGGGGCAAAGCTATCACTCCCGAATCGGCTGGCACCTGATGCTTGCCCCTGATCCTGATCAAGACGGCCGGGCTTGTCCCGCCGTCATGGCCACCGCGAGCGGTGCCAGCCGATTCGGCCGGCACTCTCTTCTCTCTTCTCCGTGAAATCCGTGTCATCCGTGGCCATCCGTGATTCAGACCCTCACGGGACCACCACCACCACGGCTCCAGCAGCGATTCCACCCCTCACCCGGCGCGTGCCTCCGGTCGGCCAGTGCACCGTCAGCTCACGGACCGTCCTCGTTTCCCCCAACCCGAAACTCACCATCGGGCTGTTGGCCGAGGCGTAGCTGGCGGCGGTGCGCACGGTTCGACGGGCTCGCGGGAACCCTCCGGCGGGGGCGATTTCGACCGTGGCACCGAGGGCATCCGTACCCTGACGATCGAGGACTCGGGCGGAGAGGCTCGGGCGCGTTTGTCCGATCTGGTTGATCAGCAGGCGCACCGGGCCGGCGGCGTTGGTCACCAGGGCGTCGGTGTCGCCGTCGCCGTCGATGTCGCCTAGGGCCAGCCCGCGGCTCACCTCGAGGCGGGTGAACTCGGGGCCGGCCTCGGCGCTGACGTCCTTGAACCGGCCATCGGCCTGCTGCTGAAACAGTTGATTGGTCTGGGCGAGGGGAAACGGATCACCCTGGCGGACCTGCGTTTCGAGGCGTTTGACGTCGCCGGAGACGACGATCAAGTCCAGCCGGCCGTCGTTCTCGACATCCAGGAAGCTGGTGCCGAAGCTCGTGAACGGCAGGGACGGCGCGGCGAGGCCGAATCGCACGGTGGCGTCGCGGAAGAACCCACCGCCGTCGTTTTGGTAGAGGGTGTTGGTCTCGCCGTTCAGGTGAGTCAGGAAGAGGTCTTCGTCGAGATCGCCGTCGAAGTCCGCGGCGTCGACCCCCATGCTCGCCTGCGAACGCCCCGCGGCATCGACCGCCACGCCCGCGGGCAGGGCGTGGTCCCGGAAGGTGCCGTCCGGTTGTTGGAGCCAGAGCTGATTCACCGTCTGGTCGTTGGCGACGTAGAGATCTTCGTCACCGTCGCCGTCGAAATCCCCCGCGATGGCACCCAGGCCCGGTCCGTCGGCAGCCAGGAAGCCGGCCCAGGCCGTCTGGTCCTCGAAGGTGCCGTCGCCTTGATTGCGGTAGAAGCGGTCCGGCGTCGCCGAGAACGCCGCCGGGCCGCAGTAGTCGAGCGCTGAAGTGGGGGCGCGGCAGACCACCGGGGAATCGAGCCGGTAGTCGACGTAGTGCCCGACGAAAAGATCGAGGTCACCGTCCCGATCGGGATCGAAGAACACCGCCGGCACGCTCCACTCGGCGCCGTGGAGGCCCGCGCGGGTGGTCGTATCCTCGAAGGTGCCGTCGCCACGATTGCGGAACAGACGATCGGGGCCGAAGTTCGTGACGTAAAGATCGACCCAGCCGTCACCGTCGTAATCGCCGGTGGCGACGCCCATGCCGTACTCGGGCTCCACCAGGCCGCTCGTCGCGGTGACGTCGACGAAGCGGCCGCCATCGTTGCGGTAGAGGCGATCGGTGAGCGGCAACATCCGCGATGGGGGCAGGAAGGTTGCGGCGGCGGGGTCGGCGAAACCCAGAAGCGCGCCCTGCACGAGGTAGACGTCGAGGTCGCCGTCGCCGTCGTAGTCGAACAGCGCCCCGCCCGCCCCCATCGTCTCGACGAAGTAGAGCCGGCCGGACATGCCGTTCTGGTGCACGAAGTCGAGGCCGCGCTCGGCGGCGACGTCGACGAAGAACGGAGCGGGGGAGGCAGTGAGCAGTACGAAGAGCAGCAGCGACATGGCCCGATGATCACCGAAAATCGTGGCTCTTGGCCGCCACCACCTCGCGCAGGCTCCAGAACTTCTCGGCTTTGACCGAGGTCGAACCGTCTTTCCTCTGGAGAATGCCCTCGATCACCAGGCCGGCGGTACCGACGACGAGCTTGCGATGCTCGCGCAGCAGCTCGGGGGAAACGATCGCCTGGGCCATGCCGGTTTCGTCCTCGAGGGTCAGGAACAACACGCCTTTCGCGGTCCCCGGCCGCTGGCGGACGATGACGCTGCCGGCGAAGCGGATGCGGCCGCCCGCGGGGAGTTTCTCGACCTTGCCGGCCGGAACGACACCGTGGCGATCGAGTTCCGGTCGCAGATGGGCCAGGGGGTGGCGGCCGATAGTCATCTCGGTGGCGGCGTAGTCGGCCGCGGTCTCTTCGAAGGCGGTCATCTCGGTGAGCGGCGAGGGGCTCGTATCCGGCTCGTCGGCGACCAGCGGCCCGGCCGGACGGGTCACCCGCGAGGCCTGCCAGAGCGCTTCGCGGCGGGTGAGGCCGAGGCCGCCCAGGGCTCCGAGGGAGGCCAAGGTGGCGAGCTCGTCCGGGCGCAGGCGGACCCGCTGAGCGAGGTCCTCGGTCGAGCGGAATGGCCCGTCGGCCGTGCGGCTGGCTACCAGCCGTTCCCCCGCCTCGCGCCGCAACCCGCGCACGAACCGCAGGCCGAGCCGCACGGCCCCGGCCGGCCCCGCCCCTTGAGGATCGAACCGGTCGGCGGGGCGGTCCACCCAACTCGAGCGCCACTCCGAATGCTGGATATCGATGGGAAAGAACAAGACCCCGTGGCGTTGGGCGTCCTGGATCAGCGTTGCAGGGTGGTAGAAGCCCATGGGCCAAGCGTTCAGCAGCGACAGCACGAAGGCGGTGGGGTGGTGGGCCTTCAGGTAGGCGCTGGCGTAGGCGATGAGGGCGAAGCTGGCGGCGTGGGACTCGGGAAAGCCGTAGAGCGCGAAGCTCTGGATGGCCTTCAGCACCTGCTCCTGGGCGGCGCCGAGCAGGCCCCGCTCGGTCATGCCGCTCTTCAAGCGGGCTTCGATCTTGGCCATTTTGTCCATCGAACGTTTGAAGCCCATGGCCCGGCGCAGCTCCTCGGCCTCGCCGCCGGTGAAGCCCGCGGCGACCATGGCCATCTTCAAAATCTGCTCCTGGAACAAGGGGATGCCCAAGGTGCGCTCGAGAATCGGCTCGAGGCAGGGGTGGGCGTAGGTCACCGGCTGGCGGCCCTGGCGGCGCTCGAAGAAGGGATGGGCGAGGTTGCCCACGATCGGTCCCGGGCGGATGATCGCCACCTGGATGACCAAGTCGTAGAAGCGTTCGGGGCGGTTGCGCGGCAAACTCGCCATTTGGGCGCGGCTTTCGACCTGAAAAACCCCCACCGTGTCCGCCCGGCGCAGCATGTCGTAGGTCTTGGGGTCGTCCGGCGGCAGGTGGGCGAGGTCGATGGCCTTGCCTTCCCGGGTGCGGATCGTCGGCACCGCTTCTTCGAGCGCGTTCAGCATGCCGAGGCCGAGCAGATCGACCTTGACGATCCCCAAGTCCGCACAGTCGTCCTTGTCCCATTGCACGACCACCCGGCCGGCCATGGCCGCGGGTTCGAGAGGGACGACCTCGTCGAGCCGTCCGGCGGCGATGACCATGCCCCCCGAGTGTTGGCCGAGATGGCGGGGCAGGTGCTGGATCTCTTGCCACAGCCGCGCGAACAGGCGCACGCGGCGGTCTTCGGGGTCGAAACCGGCAGCGGCGAGGTCACTCTCGACGGCCCGCACGTCGCCGCGTTTGCGGTCGTAGCCGAAATGACCGAGGGTCTTCGACAGCTGGTCGACTTGGTCGCTCGAGAAGCCCAGGGCCTTGGCGGTTTCGCGGGCGGCGGAACGGTCACGGTAGGTGATGACGTTGGCGGTCATGGCCGCGCCGTGGGGGCCGTAACGGCCGTAGACGTACTGGATGACCGACTCGCGCTGGCGGCCCGAGGGCAAGTCGAGGTCGATGTCCGGCCATTCGCCGCGTTCCTCCGAAAGGAACCGTTCGAACAGCAAGTCCATTTTTACCGGGTCCACGGCGGTGATCGACAGGGCGTAACAGACCGCGCTGTTGGCTGCCGAGCCGCGGCCCTGGGCGAGGATGCAGTGCTCCTTGCAGAAGCGCACGATGTCCCAGACGATCAGGAAGTAGCCGGCGAGGCCGAGTTTTTCGATCAGCGCCAACTCGCGTTCGAGTTGGGCCTGGGTGCGCCCGGTCAGGGGGCGGAAGCGGGCGCGGGCACCGTTCCAGGTGAGGTGGCGCAGGTAGGAGTCCGGGGTTTCCCCCGGCGGCAGCGGGTAGTCCGGGAAGCGGTACCCGAGATCCTCGAGCGTGAAGGCCAGCCGCCGGGCCAACTCGGCACTGGCCGCGACGACCTGGGGGCGGTCGGCGAACAGCGCCGCCATCTCCTCCGGGCTCTTCAAGTGGCGCTCACGGTTTTCACCCAGGTGACGACCGGCGCGGTCGAGCGGCAGGCCGTGGCGGATGGCGGTCAGCACGTCCTGGAGTTCCTTGCCGGCGGCCTGGGCGTAGCGCACGCCGTTGGTGGCCAGGAGCGGCAGCCGGAGGCTCGCGGCGAGTTCGGCCACGGCGGTATTGCGGTGCTCTTCGCCGCGCCGGTGGTGGCGCTGGAGCTCGAGGTGGAGACGGCCGGGGAAAATGGCTCCGAGGCGCCCGAGCAGACGCCGGCCGGCCTCGACCCCGCCGCTGTCGAGAACCGCCGCCAGCGGGCCTTCCTCCCCGCCGGACAGACACACCAGGCCCTCGGCGTGTTCCGCCACCAGCTCCCAACTCGCCCGCGCCTGGCCCTTGGGGCGATCGCGTGCGGCGGCGGTCAGCAGCCGGCAGAGATTGCGGTACCCCGTCCGGGACTCCGCGAGCAGGGTGAGGCGATTCTCCGTCGCCGGCGGCGCCAGGCTCGGCACCGCGCCCGGCGGCGGCACGATCCCCAGGGGACCCCGACCGACCCGCGGCGGGTCGCCCTCGACCAGGGCCACCTCGGCCCCCACCAGAGCCTTGATGCCGGCTCGGCGGGCGGCACCGTGGCACCGCGGGCATCCGTAGACGCCGTTGCGGTCGACCAGGGCGAGGGCCGGCAAACCCAGCTCGGCGGCACGCTCGACCAAGTCCTCCGGCGCCGAGGACGCCGCCAGGAACGAGAACGCCGACGCCACCCGCAGCTCGACGTAGTCGACCTTCGCCCGCCGCCGCGAAGGCATCGACCGCTTCTGGCGCGCCTCCTTGCGCGCTCCGGGAGAGCTCTGGAGCGCGCCGAGGCTCATGCCCAGCGTGCGCGGCTCGGGCGCCGGCAGGGGCTCGTCACGATCGTCGCCCGGAAGTCGGTGGGACATGGAGAGAGGATAAGGCGTAAATGAGGCGTAATCAAGAGTCAGAAGAGGGCGGCCACAGGGGGCCGCCCCTACGGTCGGCAGGAGGTGCCAACCGATTCGGGGACGCTGCCGGATCGCCCGTCCCCGAATCGGCTGGCACCTCTCCGGCACGCTTTCCGCGAAGAACAGCAGGGGAGAGGTTCGCCTCCTCGTACCAAGGAGAATCCCATGATCGCCCGCTCCGTCGTCTCGACCCTCTTGCTTTCGACCACCCTCGTTCCTGTGAGCGTCGCGGCCGCCACCCTCACCGTGACCTCCTTCGCCAGCGGCTCCGGCTCCACGGGCGACTGCACGCTCACGGAGGCGATCTTCGCCGCCACCAGCGACACCCCACAGGACGCCTGCGGAACGGGCGCGGGAGCCGACGAGGTCATTCTCCCGGCTGTTGGTACTTACAGCATCGCCAATGCGTTACTCGTCACCGGCACCCAAACCCTGACCGTCCGCGGCAACCGCGCTGCCGGGACGGCCGGTTCCTTCGTCGTCGATTTGAGCTTTCTCGACCGCTTCCTGACCGTCCAGAACGGCGCCCAGGTGACGATCGAAAACTTGACAGTGCGCAACGGCGCCCCCCATTTCGACTTCGGCGGCTGCGTCGTGTCGCGACAGGCCAGCCTCACACTGCGCGACACCATCTTCTTCGGGTGCGAGGCCCCGCGCGGCGGCGGCGTCTACTGGAACGGGTCCGGCACCGACCGGCTGGTGGTGGAGCGCACGACGTTTCAGGCCAATACCGCGAGATTCCTGGTTGGCGCCGGCAATCAGATGATCGCCGGGGCGCTCGCGATCGAAGCCAATGGCAATTCCAGCGCCCGCCTGGTCGATGTCGAGTTCCTCGACAACGAAGTCGACTGCCTCGGCCCCGATTGCGCCTCGGCCTTCGGCGGTGCCTTGCACGTCTTCCAGTTCGACACCTCGGCGGTCACCCTGCTGCGTACCACCTTCATCAACAACCGTCTCCGCTTCGATGCCGGGGAAGGCGGCGACGGTGGGGCGGCGATGATCCAGGGCGGCGTGGGGCCGACCGTAATCGAAGACGCCTTCTTCTCCGGCAACGCCTTGGAAGGAACGACCTTCGGCGGCTCGGCCCTGCATGTCGACACCGCGGGAACCAGCCGTTTCGATCGTCTGCGTTTCATCGGCAACGACCTGGGAGTGGCGGCCCGGTCGCAAGCCGACATCCGGGCCACCTTCGGGGGCGATGTCGAAGTCACCAACGTCCTCATCGCCAAAGGCGGCTCCCTGGGGCTCAACCTCGACTGCCAAGGCACGGGGTCGACCCTCGTTGCCGGCAACCTCACGGTCACCGGTCACACCGCCCGCGGTATCCAGGCCTTCCAGGGCCCGGGCACCAGTGTGCGCTTGGACAATTCGATCGTCTGGGCCAACGGGAACGATGCCATCGAGACTTTCGGCTCACCGGTCACGATCGATCCCAGCAATTTCATCGGCCTCGACCCGCACTTCGTCAATCCGGCGGTCAACGACTTCGAGCTCGCCTTTACCTCGCCGGCACGCGACAACGGCAACGGCGCCCTGGCCTCGGTCCAGCGTTACGACGCCCTCCATCGCCTCCGGATCGTCGGCCCCGCCATCGACCGCGGAGCGTTAGAGCGCAACGCCCTGTTCAGCGACGGGTTCGAGATCGGCGACTCCGGAGCGTGGTCCCAGACCGTTC
>JANRLG010000164.1:0-28204 GCA_033762835.1 Thermoanaerobaculia bacterium | reverse complement strand
CCCACGAACAGGTCGTTCGTACCGTAGTGACCCTGGAGCAGCGCCGCACAGGGCAGGATCTCGTGCCGGTCACCCAGGATCGCGTCCACCATCTGGTAGGTGGCGGCGGCCGGCGCGTAGTACGCCGAGCCGGTCTTGTAGTAGTTGACGATCTCGATGCCGCCGGTCCGCGTGCGCTGGTTGATCGCCTCGATCGTCTCGGCGGGCAACATCGTCGGCAGCGGAATGCCGTTGACCGTGGCGAAACGCGGCAGCGGCACCATGGTGTCGCCGTGGCCACCGAGCACGAAGGCGTCGATGTCCTGGACGGAAGCCCCCAGAGCCTCGGCGATGAAGAAGCGCATGCGCGCCGCGTCGAGCACGCCGGCCATGCCGAGCACCCGCTCGCGCGGGAAGCCCGAGGCCCGGCGAGCCACTTCGCACATGGCGTCGAGCGGGTTCGAGACGATGATTAGGATGGTGTTGGGCGAGTGTTTGACGAGCTCGGTGACACAGCTGCGCACGATGTCGGTGTTGGTGCGCAGCAAGTCGTCGCGGCTCATGCCCGGCTTGCGGGCGATGCCAGCGGTGACGATGCAGACGTCCGAGCCCGCGGTCAAGGCGTAATCGTCGCCGCCCGTGACGTGGGCGGAGAAGCCGATGACCGGCGCCGACTCCATCATGTCGAGGGCCTTGCCCTTGGCCAGGTCGGCGTTGATGTCGATCATCACGACATCGGCGAGGTCGGTGTGGGCGATGCGTTCGGCAGCCGTGGCACCGACGTTGCCGGCCCCCACGACGGTAATCTTGTGATCCATATCGGAAGCTCCTCGAAGCGAAATCTCGGGTCGGGTTCGGTTACAGGTTCTCGATGATCGCGGTGGCGAACTCGGAGGTCTTGACCTCGGTGGCACCGGGCATCAGGCGAGCGAGATCGTAGGTGACCCGCTTCTGCTCGATGGCCGCACCCAGTCCGCGCTCGACGCTGTCCGCGGCCTCGGTCCAGCCCAGCCAGCGTAACATCATGACGCCCGAGAGGATCAGCGAGCCGGGGTTGACCTTGTCGAGGTCGGCGTACTTCGGCGCCGTGCCGTGGGTGGCTTCGAAGATCGCGTAGCCGTCGCCCTCGTTCGACCCCGGGGCCATACCGAGGCCGCCCACCTGAGCCGCCAGGGCGTCCGAGAGGTAGTCGCCGTTCAGGTTGGTGGTGGCGAGCACGTCGTATTCGTCCGGCCGCAGCAACACCTGCTGGAACATGTTGTCGGCGATGCGGTCCTTGACCACGATCTTGCCCGCCGGCACCTTGCCGCCGTGGTCGTCCCACAGCTCCTGCTCGGTCACCGTGACGTCGCCGAACTCTTCCTTGGCGAGCTCGTAACCCCAATCTTTGAAGGCGCCCTCGGTGAACTTCATGATGTTGCCCTTGTGCACGAGCGTGACGCTCTTGCGGCCGTTGGCCAGGGCGTACTTCAGGGCCGCGCGCACCAGGCGCTTCGAGCCGGTGATCGAGATCGGCTTGACGCCGATGCCGCTGTCCGGCCGCACCGTCTTGCCGAACTCGGCGAGGAGGGCGATCAGCTTGCCCGCTTGTTCCGTGCCGACGGCGTACTCGATACCCGAGTACACGTCTTCGGTGTTCTCCCGGAAGATCACCATGTCGACCTTGCCGGGCTCGCGCACGGGCGAGGGCACGCCGTTGTACCAGCGCACGGGGCGGACGCAGGAGTAGAGGTCGAGGATCTGGCGCAGGGCCACGTTCAGGCTGCGGATGCCGCCGCCGACGGGGGTCGTGAGCGGCCCCTTGATGCCGACGCGGAAGTGGCGCACGGCCTCGATGGACTCGTCCGGCAGCCAATTGCCGAAACGTGCGAAGGCTTTTTCGCCCGCGAAGATCTCGAACCAAGCGATCGACTTCGTGCCGCCGTAGGACTTCGCCACCGCGGCGTCGAGCACGCGCTGGGTGGCCCGCCAAATGTCGGGGCCGGTGCCGTCTCCCTCGATGAACGTGATGACCGGGCGGTTGGGTACGACGAGCTGTCCGTCGCGCCATTCCACGCGCTCGCCGTCGGCGGGCGGGGTGATGCCGTTGAAGGTGGCCAAGGCGGGATCCTCCTGAATTGCGCTGGTTTGGAGCCTCGCAAGACCTAGGGGAGGCCCGCGGAGGGCCACGAGGGCGAGGCGACCTCGGAGGGTATCACAGGGGGTTTCCCGAATCGGCTGGCACCTCGGGTGGAGGCACGTCGCGGGCGGCGATTGACTGCTGTACATTCACCTGTACAATGACTCCATGTCCACGCAGCTCCCCATCGCCTCCGCTCGGGCTCGTCTGGCTTCTTTGCTCGATCAGGTCGAAGCCGGCGAGCGAGTGGCGCTGACGCGTCGCGGAAAAGCGGTGGCCGTGCTCGTTTCCCCCGCCGAGCTCGAAAGACTCGAGGGAGGGCAAGTGCACTTCCGCGACGCTTACCGCTCCTTCCTGACGAAGCACGGTGCCCACCGCGAGGGCGTTGAACGCGGGTTCTTCGACGACCTTCGCGACCGCTCTGAGGGGCGAAAGGTCGACTTTTGAGCCTTCGGTACCTGCTGGACACCAACGTCGTCTCGGCCCCCCTCGCAAAGCGGCCCGATCCGCAGACGGTTGGATGGTTGGAGCGCGAAGGTCCTGCCTGTGCGCTCCCGGCTCCCGCTTGGCACGAAATGGTCTTTGGCGGTGCCCGGCTGCCGGAGAGTCGGCGGCGCCGCGAGATCGAGGAGTACCTCTCGGAAGTCGTGCGGAGGAGCTTCCCCATCCTGCCCTACGACGAAACCGCGGCAGCCTGGCTCGGCCGAGAACGGGCCAGGCTCGAAGCACTCGGGCGGTCCCTGCCGCACGTCGATGGTCAGATCGCCGCCATCGCCGCGACCCGCGGCTTGACCCTCGTCACGTGGAATCGCAGGGACTTCGAAGCCTACGAGGGCCTCGTCGTCATCGAGCCTATCTTGGGCGGCTGACGCTCCGCGGCCGAGCCTCGCTTCCCGAAGCCGCTCCCCGAAGCGGCTGGCACTTCCCCAACCAACGCCGTCCCTGCGAACAAGACCTTGAAATCACCGAAGAAGACCGGACTTGTTCCCAGGAGCGCCGCTTTCTAGCCCCCGGCCCGTTCGTCCCCGAATCGGCTGGCACCTCAAGGAGGGTTTTGGAAGTCAGCGAGTAGCAACTATCTGCGTGAGGGCCTCGAAGACTCTCGCCTCGCTCTCTCCGAGACCTCGCAGTAGGTGCTCCTGACCGTGGAACTGTCGAAGAAGCTTCGGGTCCTTCTCGATGGTCCGCCGAAGACCAGAAGTCAAATAGGCAACCAGCAGGCCCCCTACTGACATTCGAACAGAGAGCCTATCCACCAGCCGAGCGGCACTTGTTGTCAAGCCGGCCTCAATCGCGTGAGTGACCAGGGATTGCACGGAACTCACTAGCAGCCCTGGCCATTTCCAAGTCCTCCAATCGTCGCCCCCAATCGCCGCATTTACCCACCCGATCGCCTCCTCCAGCCTCCCCTTCCGCTCGGCTCCCTCATTCCCGCGCACCTGTTCCCGCCGCGTGACGTCCTGCACCAGCCCGTGGACGGTGAAAGTCTCGCCTGCCCGTGATCGACTGACCAACGAGTACGCGGCAAGATCGGCGAGGGCCCCTCTCTTTTCTACCCCGCTCTTTTCCCCTTCTTCCTCTACGCCCGGCACCGGCACGCCGAGCAGAAACTCGGGGATCGGCTCGGGGCCGAGCCAGGCCACGAGCTCCAGCAGCCGTTTCGCACTGGGTGTCAGCTTCTCGACGGACTTGGTCCAAGTCACGGCGACACTCGCTGGGTACTTCATGATCCGTTCGTCGAACCAGCCCAGCACTCGCTCGCGCTCGGTCTGCCAGTCGGCGAGGTACGCGGCGATAGTTTGACGGTGGCGGCAGAGGAAGGCGGCGGCTTGCTCGAGTGCGAGGGGGAGGCCGCCGAGTTCGCGGGCCAGCTCGGTGGCGCACGCTGCGTCGTCCGGAGCTTGGCGGCGGTGTGCCGCCGTTCGGTCGAGAACGAACGCCGCCGCGTCGGCCTCGGCCAGCACGTCAAGCTCTTGGGCGTCGACCTCCGCGCCCCAGTTCGCGAGCCGGCCGGTCAGGATCACGTGGCCTCCAGTGACGCGGCCGAGAAGTGCCGTCACGGCCAGCGCTGCATCGTCGTCGTCCACGTTGTCGAGAATCAGGAGCCAGCCCGGGTGCGACTGCAGCCACCGCAACACGGCCACCTCGCGCACCCCGTCGTCTGCCTCGGCCCCCTCGGGCAAGCCGAGCGCAGCGCCAGCGAGCCCTGCGAGGCCCGTCCGCAAATTGGCCGCCGAGCTTGCATCGACGAACAGCACCGCGAGGTACTCGGCACGGAACCTCCAGCCGAACTCGATAGCCAACCGCGTCTTCCCCACCCCGCCCAGCCCGTGAATCGCCTTGACGCTGATCGCGGTCACACCACTGCCCGGGCATTCGAGGCTGCTGCGCAAGTTATCGAGGGCGCTTTCTCGACCCGCGAACTGGCGGCCGAGGCTCGAGAAAGGCAAGTAGAGGTTTGGGCCGGCGGGTGCGGTTACAGGGAGCCCGAAGAACTGGCGGACGAGAGCGGGATGCCGGTTGACCTTCGCGTCCAGCTCTGCAAGCGCCCAGAACTGGCAGGTCCGAGCGTCGCCCCAAGAACTCTGAATCGCGGCTCGGGCACTTGGCGAGACCTGGCAGGAGACAACGAAGACCAGCTCGTCCGGTCGCTCGCCGAGCTTCGAGATCTCCTTCTTCGCCGTGGCCGGCCCGAACTTCTTGACCCGCTTACACTGGAAGACGAAGCGGCGGCCGGCCCGCCAGGCCTCGATGTCCCGCCCCTGGTCGCCGCCCGTGGCTCCAAGGTGCTGTGGCTGCTCGAAACCCTCCGCGATTACGAGCGCGAGAGTGAGCCGTTCGAAGTCGTCCGGCGAGAGCTTCTCGAACGGCAGGAGGTGCTCGGTTCGGGTCCGCTTCGGCTTCTCGGGTTTTCTCTTCGACATCGCTTGCAGCGGAGCTTAGCCGAGATCGGGGGATGTCTCGGCCAGCTGCTTACACCTCGGGACCGAAAGAACCGCGACCGGTCCGTCACTTCCATCGAGGGGCGCTCCCAGCCCTTGAGGAGGTACGACATGGCCACTTTCGAGTCCTGCCCAACCCCCAAGTCCCAAACCTGCCGCGTGATCGATTTCGACTATGCCGGCGTCATCGACCTCGGCATCCGTCGCCTGCTGGTCGTAGCCGGCATGGCGCCCTGTTCGAACATGACGGTGAGCCTCCAACCTCTCGTCTACATTCGCTGCCCCGAGTTCTGGGGCATCGAGGTCGTGGGCTGCATCCCCGGAGACATCTGCCTCGAAGCCCTGAAGCCCTACGTCGTCTGGATCGAC
The DNA here is from genome assembly GCA_033762835.1 of Thermoanaerobaculia bacterium. Lineage (GTDB taxonomy): Bacteria > Acidobacteriota > Thermoanaerobaculia > Multivoradales > DATKCC01 > JANRLG01. The sequence goes on along the minus strand of JANRLG010000164.1, from coordinate 22,795 downwards.
CTCGCGGGCATCGTGGGTTCCGAGGGGATCGAGGTGATCGGGGCGGCGAAGACGGAGAAGATCCCCCTCAAGGGCGGTTGCAGCTAGGAGCTGGTCCCTGCGGACCGCCGGGTCCCCAACTCGGCGGTCCTAGGGGAGGCCCGCCGAGGGCCTTGCGGGCGAGGCGACTCGGGAGGGGGGCATCACAGGGGCTTTCCGCCCTCCTCGATCGCCCGCAAGGCGACTCCCAGGGCGCTCGTGATCTCCAGGCGCTCCGGCTCCGAAAGCTCAGCGCCGCCGAAGCTCTCGCGGAGATAGAGCTCGATCACCCTGCTCGTGGCGGCAGCAGCGCGGGGACGGCGGCGGGCGACCTCGTCGCGGAAACCCAGGGGCGGCAAGGCCGGTGGCGCGGGCAAGCCGTTGCGGCCCGCGACTTTGCGCAGGCGTCCATAGGCCGCGAGCCCGCCGAGCGGGCGGCGGGAGCGCCGCCAGAGCAGCACCGAGACGCCGACGGCGAGCAGCGCCAGAACCGCGATGAGCCAGTACCCGGCCGTGCTCCGCTCGCCCCCCGAGTCGGCCGCCGGCAGCAGCGGCGACTCGGCCGGGACCTCCGCGGCGGCGGTGCCGGTCGTATCCGCCGGCTTGCCCCAGAGGCTCGACCACAAGGAATCCCAGGCGTCTTTCAACGTCGTGAGCAGCTGCATCTGATCGAAGAACCCGTAGGTGAGCACGTAGCGATCCCAACGGAACAACACGTAGTCCCAGCCCTGGGAAAACAGCGACCGCAGGCCGCCGCGATCGACTTGGGGGCGGCCGGCCTCGGGCGTCGGGTCGAGGGTGATCCAGCCCTCGCCTTCGATCCAGGCTTCGACCCAGGCGTGAGCGTTCGACTGCCGCACCACCCAATAACCTTCGAGCGGGTTGAACTCGGCGCCCAGAAACCCGGTGGCGAGCCGGGCCGGGATGCCCTCGTAACGCAGCAGGGCCACCAAGGCCGAGGCGAAGTATTCGCAGTGCCCTTCTCGGCGGCGGAACAGAAAGTCGTCCAGAGGCTCGGCGCCGGCCTGGCCCACGAAATCCAGCGAGTAGCGGTACTCCCGGAACAGGTGGTTCTCGAGCCGCGCGGCTCGTTCGCGGTCGCTGCCCGAGCCCGCCACCCGGTCGGCCAACTCGGAGACGCGGGCCGAAAAACCCGTGGTGTCGAGCAGAGCCTCCCGCCGTCGCGGGAACCCCTGCGGATCGTCCGGCGACCAGGCCAGGGGCACCGGTCGCGGCGCCAGGGTCACCCGGTAGTCGATGACGTCCCGAGGTTCCTGGCGCAGCTCGGCAGCGCCGTCTTCACCGAGAAACAGCAGCGGGATCTTCTCCGAGTCGATCGCCAGAGCTTCGATCGGCAACGGCAGCGCCCGACCGAAAAGCGGCCGCAGGAAGACCTCCACCGTCCCCTCGGGGCGATCCCGGCGGCTGTCGTCGAGGCGCAAGCCCTGGCGCCAGGTGAGCACCCGCGGTTCTCCCGAGCGTTTGCGCCAGACGCCCCCCTCATAGGCGTCGAAGGCTCCGGCCTTGAAGCGCAGCTCGTCGCTCGGCACCAGCGGGCGGTCGTAGGACAGGCGCATGGCGACTTCCCGGCTGGTCCGAATCGAGCCGATGGTGTCGAGGGTGACCTCGTTGGTGAAGCCGGTAGCCGACCCCAACGTCCCGGCGCCTTCACCGCGGCCCATGATGAACGGCGTACGTACCCGCGGCAGGAATGCGAACAACGGCACCGCCACGAGCAGTGTGGCGATCGTCGCGGTGGTCAAGAAACCGCGCAACGGTACCGGTCGCGCGGCCTCCTCGGGCACGAACCCGGCCATGACGTGACAACGGGCGAACCCGGTGAGCAGGCGCAACGAGAGCACCAGCACCAAAATCAGATATAGCACCACCGAGGGATGAACGCTGGTGGCCATGGCGGTCAGGACCAGAAACAGCGTCGCGATGGCGATCTGCCACTTGTCGCGCTCTTCGCGCAGGCCGTAGAGCTTGACCACGATGGCGAAGAGCAGCAGGTGGGTGACCGAGACGATGATCCGGCCGCGCGACAACACCAAGGCATCGAACAGGAAGAACGGCAGGTAGGTCACCGCCAACACGTTCATCAGCCAGTTGGGCAGCCACGGCCCGCCCGGACCCGCCGCCCGTCGCAGGAAGGCCACGACCGCGACGACGTAGGCCGCCACCCAGGCCCAGCCGACGATCTGATTGAGCGGCAGCGGCAGCGGCGCCACGAGCGCCAGGGCGCCGAGCAGCAGGCGTTTGTCCCGCGCGAAGGTCATGCCGGCGCCTCGAGCACGAAGCGGGCGAGGGCTGCCGCCGGGTCCCCGGGCTGGAGCGGTTCGAGGCCGCCGGATCGCGCCGCGGGCTCGACGAGGGCCAGACTCTCGAGCAGGGCCACCCGTTGCCGGCGTCCGACGGCGAAGCCGAGGCGCTCGTCGCGCGTCACCAACTCGACCTCGAAGCCCCGTGCCAGGTGATCGACGGCCACCGTGGCGGCCTCGGACACCAGCCGCTCGAAGCGCTCGCGATCGGCGTCGGTCGGTTTCGTGGCGGCGGCGTTGTCGAGGATCACCGAAAGTCGGCGGCTCTCTTCCGCCGTGCGTTCTTGGAACACCAGCTGGCCGGTACGGGCGCTCCGCTTCCAGTGGATGTTGCGCGGGTCGTCGCCGGTCAGAAACGGTCGCAGGGAGTGCAGATCGCCACCCCGGCCAGGGCGTCGAACCGCTTCGTCCCCGTAGCGCGCCGAGACGTCGAGCAGCTCGGAAGAGCCTGAATAAAGCTCGGGGTAGACGAGCACCTCGAGATCCACCGGATAGCGCGTCCCCTTCCGGAAGAAGCCGAAGGGGAACAGGCTCCAGACATGGAGCGCCGGCACGCGGTGGCGCCCGCGGCGCGGGAACATGGTCTCGATGTGACCGCGCGAGACCGCCTTGGGTGGCAGGTGGGTCACCAGCCGGGGCGCCGCCGGCCCCTGGAGTCCCAGCAGCAGCAGCCAGCGGGAGAGCAGTCGGCTGCCGTTCTGAACCTCGAACTCGAGGGCGAGAGGCGAACGGGCGTAGATCTCTGGCGGCGCCGTCAAGCGCGCCACGAGGCGATCGACGTTGCCGCGCGACACCAGACCCGAGACCACCAGCGTGCCGAGCATCACGGCCACCACCAGGTAGAGCGAGTTGTTGCCGGTGTTGGTCGCCGCGATGGCGATGAGCACGGTGAACAACACGAACCACAGACCGACCTTGGTCATGCGGATGCCCTCGGGCCGCCGGCGGCGGTGCCAGCGCTCCCGGAGGCGGCGCACGAAGGAGGGGGCGGCGGCCTTCACCGTGACGATCACAGGGGAACGGGAATCCGCTCGAGCACCCGGGCGATGGCCGCCCGCGAGGCCCCGAAGTCGCTGCCGCCGGAGCCGCGACGCAGCACGACGCGGTGCGCCAGCACGGGGCCGGCGAGGCGCTGCACGTCGTCCGGCACGACGAAGTCCCGGCCCTCGGCCAATGCGAACCCCTGGGCCGCGCGCACCAGGGCCTGGGCACCGCGGGTCGAGACGCCGAGCAGGAACTCCCCGCCCGACCGGGTCGCCTCGGCCAAGGCGAGCACGTAGTCGGCCAACTTGTCCGCCACGCGCACCCGCGCCGCCTCGGCCTGGAGCGCCAGCAACTCGTCTTTCGACACCACCGCCTCGGTCGCCGCCAGGGCTTCCTCGGCCCCGCCCGAAAGCAGCAAAGCGCGCTCTTCGGCCGGCGGCGGGTAACCCAAGGACAACGACAACAAGAAGCGGTCGAGTTGGGATTCGGGCAGTGGGAAAGTGCCGTGGTATTCGAGAGGATTTTGCGTCGCCAACACCACGAAAGGCTCGGGGAGCACGTAGCGCTTGCGGTCCACCGAGACCTTGCGCTCGCTCATGGCTTCGAGCAGCGAGCTTTGGGTCTTGGGGCTCGCGCGGTTGATTTCGTCCGCCAGCACTACGTTGGTGAACAGCGGCCCGGGCACGAACTCGAAGGACTGCGTGTGTTGGTTGAAGATCGACACGCCGGTGATGTCCGAGGAGAGCAAGTCGCTGGTGAACTGGATGCGCTGGAAGGCGAGACCCAAGGAGCGCGCCACGGCCGAGGCCAGCGTGGTTTTGCCCACCCCCGGCACGTCCTCCACGAGCACGTGGCCATGCGCGAGAAGGGCCACGACGGCGAGGCGGATGGCCTCGGGTTTACCGCGCACCACGCGGCCGATGGAAGCTTCGAGGCGGGTGATGGTCTCGGCAGCGGAAACGACGGGCAGATTCGGCGGCAAGTTGGGCGTCACGGTCAGGGTTTCCATGGTCGGGCAATGTACGGATGAGGCGCCTTGAGCGTCGCGATTATAGAGGCTTGCGCATGACGAAACAGATAGCGAGAGCGGGCGCATTTCGTCCTCGAAAGAGGACGATCGAGTGGATCGAGTCCCGTTTGGAGCCGCTTCGAGCGTGGCACCGAGCTTGCTGAATGTCCGACCGACGAAGACACCGACACCCGCCCTACTCGAGAGGACCGAAGACATGCGTTTCGCTGCGACGATTTTTGCCTTGACCCTGACCCCCGCGGCCCTCGCCGCCGACACCAAGACCGACCTGTTGACCCAATTGGCCCCTCTGGCGCTCCAGGAAAAAGCGAAGTTCGAATACCGCGTCGACCGGCAGCACGACGGCCGAGCGCCCCTCCACGTGAACCAAGAAGAGTTCGAAGGCCGAGTGAAGATCACCGCCACGGCCAAGGGCGTCCGCTCGGTCTCGAGCCGCGGTACTTCCAGCGGCCTGCGTTTGTCGATCTGGGATTCGGAAGGAAACAAGGAACCCGAGGCGGTGTTGAGCCACGAGGACGCGGAGAGCCTGGTCGATCCGGCCGGCGTGCTGCTCGAGCTCCTGCCCCATCTCGCGATTCAATCGGAGCGCGACGAGGTCCGCGACGGCCGCGCCGTCCGTCACGTCGTGCTCGGCCCGCCGAACCAAGAGCGCCCAGTGGCCCGCAAAGGGCCCTTCGCGCTGCTCGAAGTCCACCTCTGGCTGGACGAGACGAACCTCCCGGTAGCCGCCGAATACGCCGGCCGCCTGAACTTCGGCCACCTACTGCAAGCCAGCCAACGCGCCTTCCACACCTACGCCGTAGAAAACGGCCGCCTGATCACCACCGAAGCCCGCTTCGTCGGCGAAGCCGATGGCCCCCTGGGCACCCGCGCCAAGGACGAGGTGAGTTTCCGGCTGCAACGGCAGTGAGACACCGGCCGGCCCAGGCCGGCCGCTACCCGGAGACCCCGCTCAAACCACCTTCGGCACCAACACCATCCGCAGCCGGTGCAGCTCGAGGACGAAGAAATCGAACTGGCGGGCGCGGGTTTCTTGGTCGATGGCGAGGAGCTTTTCGAGCGGGGTTTCGCCGTCGAGCCGGCGGCAGAAGTCGCGGTGGAGCTCGGGGAGGTCGGCGATTTCCTTTTCGCTGGGCTTCTTGAGCCAACGCGGGCAGTAGCCTTCGATGGCCTCGAGCGGCACCGACAGGTGGCGGCCTTCCCAGGCCTCGGACTCGGCCACCGCTTGCTCGTGGAGGAGGGCGCGGAGCGAAAGTTCGGCGGTGGTCTCGGGCGCGTGGCTGGCGACGTGGGCGATGTCGAGCACTTCCGCCAGGCACAGGGCGTAACAGGTCTCGAGAAAGCGGAACCACGGGCCGCCGGTGGCTTCGTGGAGGGCGCGCAGCTCGCCCTTGCCGTCGACGCTCGAAAACACCCGGCGCTCCAGAGGCGACAGGTTCGGCGGTGCCTTCGGGGAGCGCCGGCGCAGCGTGATGTTGTCGTGGATGAACAGCCGGCGCATGCGTGCCTGCTCGTCGATCCAGCGGGAACCTTCCATGGCGAGACCAAAGGTGTGGAGGGGCGACGGCAGAATTTCCTCGTGGCTCGGCATCTCGCCCTGGAAGAAGAAGACGCCGCGCTGCCAGAGGAACAACCCGCAGACCAGATCGGAAATGTGATCCCGCAGGGTCGCCTGGATGACCTCCTCGGAGAGCAGGCCGAGATCCCGCAAGACGATCCCCAACCGCTGGTCGCGTTGGGTGCATTCGTAGAGGGCCTTCAGCAGATTGGCCTCGGTCAGGTGGCCGTAGAGCAGCAGGCGCTGGCCGTAGTACTCGGTGGGATCGTTCGACGCCGCAGCCACGACGTCACCTTTTTGGAAGTAGATGCGCTTCTCGCGGCGACCGTGGCGCACCACGACGGCGCCGGTGCGGCGGTCGTTTTGCGCCCACTGGAGAAGATGGGCGGGTGGAAAAGCGGCCAGCCGGCCGGAAAACTCCATGGCGAACCCCTTTGCTCGAATGCGACATCTTAACTCGCCGCCCGCTACGCTCCGCGAGCCCGCCGCCACGGCGGTGTCACGCGCCGGCCGCTGCCCAGCCACCCGGCCACGCTAGCTTCCGGGCGTGCTCGCCCCTGCCCGCAGCCGGCCGCTGCCCGCCCTCGTCGCCAACTCGGTCCACACGTGGCGCGCACCCTTGCCGGAGCTGCGCAGCCGCGCCGCGCGCTTCGCCGCACGCCTGCTGGTTTGGCTGACCGCACCGCTCGCCACGCTCGAATCGCGCGAGCGCCTGGCGCGCCTGCCCGAGCCCGTGCTCTTCGCGTTCAACCACAACAACAGCCTGGAATCGATCCTCGTCCCGGCGCTCCTGATCTTCCACCGGCGCGGCCGGATCGTGCGCTTCCTGGTCGACTGGATGTACCTGCACCTACCGGTGATCGGCTGGTGCATCCGTCAGATCGAGCCGATTCCGGTCTACGGCAAGCCGGATCGCTTCCGGCTCTTCGAGGGGTACCGCCGGCGCCAGCGCCTCGACACCGACCCGGTGCAGGCGGCCGTCGCTTGCCTCGAGTCGGGAGTGAGCCTGGGCATTTTTCCCGAGGGCACCCGCAACCGCAGCGCCAGCCAGCTGCGCCGCGCCCGCGGCGGTCTCGCCCGCATCGTGCTCGCGACCACCGTGCCCGTAGTGCCGGTGGGCATTTTTTACCCCGCCAAGGACCGGCTCGGGCGCATCCCGCGCCTCGGCCGCTTCGTCGTGCGCATCGGCGAGCCCATGGACTTCACCCTCGAACGGGAGCGGGGCGATGTCCAAGCGATCACCGACCGCGTCATGGCCCGACTCGCCGTCCTTTGTGAAAAGTCCGTTCCCCCTTCTCGTTCCTCCAGGAGGAAGCCGTGAGACGTGCCCACATCGAAACCCGTAAAGTGCTGACTCCCCAGGACCGCGCCGACGCCCTGCGGGTGATCGGTGCGGTTTTCGCCCAAGAGAAGAACTGGATCTCGAACACCGACGCCGAGATTCCCGAGGGCATCGCTGAATCCGATCGGATGTCCTGGTTCTTGACCTACGCCGACGGCGCGCCGGTGGGCGTCATCCGCCTAGCCTACGACCCCACCCTCGAGCTTCCCGCTCACTTCGAGGTCCAGTTCGATCGCCCCCTCGATCTCGTGGAATTCGCGCGCGGCCGGCGCTTCGTGGAGATCGGGCGGTTCATGATCGTGCCCGAGTTCCGCCGCAACATTCGCGTGGTGTTCTCCCTGATGCGGATTGCCGTCCGCGAGGTCCTCGAGCGGCACTACACCCACTTCCTGACCGACGTCTACGAGAGTGATCCCCACTCACCTTACGGCTTCCACACCCGGGTGCTGGGGTTCGAGCGCATCGGCACCCACCGCTTCGGCGAGCTCAACTGTGACAGCCTGCGCATCATTCTCGTATTGGACATCGTGCGCGCCTGTCGCCGGGTGGCCCAGAAGCGGGATCGTATCTACCGCGAGCTGGTCACCGGCCTCGAGCCGCTGTTCGAGCCGATTCCTGCCTCTCCCCTGTAACGATTCGGGGGGCGCGGCGTTAGATCTTCTGGAAGCCCAACCGTGTCCCCCCGTTACCCCGACATCCGCATCGCGATCGCTTCCGAGAATCCCCTTGCCTGGGTGTCCGCCGTGCGCCTGGCCCTGCGCCGTGCCGGTGCCGACCGCAGCGAGATCGAACGCTTCTCGAGCGAGGCCTGGACGGCCACCGACCCCGGCGAGTTGGCCTCGTTGTGCCGGCGCTGGGTGCGTTTGGACGGTGGTTGAGCCCGCTGTCAGGCGGGCGCCCACTACAATCCCCCCATGGACCGACCGTCCCTCCGCCACCGCTTCGAATCCGTCCGCGCTCTTTCCCTCGAGCTTTGCCGGCCCCTGACGCCGGAGGACTACCGCATCCAGTCCATGCCCGACGTCTCCCCGCCGTGGTGGAACCTCGGGCACACCAGCTGGTTCTTCGCGCGGAACGTGCTCCACGCCTGGGGGCGCTACCAGGAGGACTGGAAGCGCCTCGAATATCCCCTGAATTCTTATTACGAAGGCCTCGGCCCCCGGCTGCCGAGGCTCGACCGCGGCCGGGTGGCGCGGCCCACGACCGAGGAAGTCCTGCGCTACCGCCGGGCGGTCGATGCCGGCATGCTCGAGCTGATCGCCGCCGTGGCGGACGGCGAAGAGCTCGCCCGCATGGCCGACCTGGTCGAGATCGGCTGTCAGCACGAGCAGCAACACCAGGAGCTGCTGCTGACGGAAATCCAGCACATCCGTTACGCCGCGCCGCCGGAGTTGCGCTCGCCCTATCGGCCGAACGCGGCGGCGCAGGCAGACGAACCGGCGCCGGCGGAGTTCGTGGTCTTCGCGGGCGGGTTGGTCGAGATTGGCAATGTCGAAGGCGGCTGGGGCTGGGACAACGAGCTTCCCGTCCACCGCGCCTGGCTCGACCCCTTCGAGCTCGGCCGCCGTCTCGTGACCAACGGCGAGTGGCTCGAGTTCATGACCCAAGGCGGCTACGAACAACCGCTGCTCTGGCTTTCGAACGGCTGGGCGGCGGTCAAGTCCGAGGGCTGGCGGGCGCCGCTGTACTGGGAGCTCGTGGACGGGGACTGGAAGCGCTGGAGCCTCGGTGGCCTCGTGCCGGTGGACCCGCGGGAGCCCGTGGCCCACGTCAGCTTCTACGAGGCCGAGGCCTACGCCCGCTGGGCCGGGGCGCGGCTGCCCACCGAACGCGAATGGGAGCACGCCGTGCGGGTGGCGGGGTTCGACCCGGCCGCGGGCAATCTGCTCGACGACCTCGCGACCAGCCAACTCGGACCCCGTATCGCCCTCGAGACCGGCGCGCGGCTGCTCCAGACCGCGGGGGACCTCTGGCAGTGGACCACCAGCCACTACGAACCCTACCCCGGCTACAAACCCTTCGACGGCGATCTCATGGAATACAACGGCAAGTTCATGGACAACCAGCGAGTGCTCCGCGGCGGCAGCTGGGCCACGCCGCGGAACCACCTACGGGTGAGTTACCGGAACTTCTGGCCCGGAAACACGCGGTTCCAGGCGACGGGCGTACGGCTGGCGCGGTAACTCACTGCTCCCGCAACGCCGTCGCAATCGGCAACCGGGCCGCCCGCCAGGCGGGCAGGATCGCCCCCAGGAACCCGATGCCTACGGCGTAGACGATCCCGAGGACCAGCAAACCCGGAGTCACGGCGAAGGAAAACGCCACCTGGCTGAAGGACTGGAAGTTGAGCGTCGAGGTTTGGTACCCGTTGAAGCCGAGGTAGGCCAGAAGGCCGCCGAGGGCGCCGCCGAGAAGAGCCAGGGCCAGCGCCTCGGCGAGCACCGAAATGACTACCGGACCGCGCTGGAAGCCGAGCGCGCGCAAGGTGGCGATCTCGCGGGTGCGCGTCGAAACGGCGGTGTACAAAGAATTGATCGCCATGAAGATCGCCGCCAAGCCCATGATCACCGCCACCACGCCGCCGAGAATCCGCACCAGGGTGGTCAGCGATTGGGACTGCTCGGCGTAGTACTCGCCCTCGGGCATCACCTTGATCGACAACCGCGGATCTTTGCTCAGCCGCTCGGTGAAGCGCGGAATGTCCTCGGCGGAACCCAGCCGCGCGTACACCGATTGGAACGTGCCGCGGCGATACGTGGGCATCAGCACCTTGCTGTCACACCACAGCTCGCTTTCGGAGACCGAGCCGTCGGCCGTGAAGGCGCCGACGATCTTCCAGTCGTTCAACCCCAGACGCACCGTCGAGCCGACCTCGGTGTTGGCGAAGGCACCCTGGGCGCCGCGGCCCACGATCAGCTCGCGCGTCCCGGGAACGAACCGCCGCCCTTCGACGATCCGCAGGTTGCGACGAATGGCGAAGGCCGCGGGCTCGACGCCGCGCAGGGGCACGTTGGCACCCGAGCCGGTGGAGCGTTTCGGCAGATCGATCATCACCAACAACTCCGAGGAGGCCAACTGGCCGACCTCCGGGTCCCGCCGGACTTCGCGGGCGTCGGCGAGGATCCGGGCCTCGGTGCGGTCGAGGCTGCTGTTCATCTCGGTGTCGGTGCCGGCCCGGAAAATCACCACGGTGTCGTCGGTACGACCGGCGGTCATGGTCTTCTGGAAGCCTTCGCCGATCGACAACACGGCCACGGCGATGGCCACTACCCCCGCGATGCCGACGACGACCACCAGCGATACTGACAGCCGGCGCGGCAGGCTCTTCAGGTTGAGCAAAGTGACGGCGAAGACTTGAGCGAACCAGGAATCCACGTCAAACCCTCCGCAACGCTTCGACGATCCGCAGGCGCATGGCGACCAGCGCAGGGATGAAGCCGGCCACGAGACCGAGCCCCAGGGCCAAACCGACCCCCAGGGTCAAGGCGTCCCGAGGCACGAAGAAGATCGGCAAGAAAGCGGCGAAGGCCTTCTCCATGCCCTTGGCCACGATCGTCGAGGCGAACAGCCCCGACAGTCCACCGATCAGCCCGATCAAACAGCTCTCTCCCAGCACCAGGCCGAGCACCTTGCCGTTCGAAAAGCCGAGCGTCTTCAACACGCCGATTTCGTTGGTCCGTTCACGCACGGATTGGGCGATCGTGTTGCCCACGACCAGCAGGATGATCAGGAACACCGCCGTGGTGATCGCCCGCACGATGGCCCCAATGTTGCCGATCTGGTCCGCGAAGGACTGGGCGAAGGCCTTCTCCGCCATGGTCTTGGTCTCGTAGGGCGAGTTCGCGAAGCGCGTGTCGATCTGGCGTGAGATGTCGGCCGAGCGGGTCGGGTCCGCGACGCGGATGGTGTACCAGCCGACCAGCCCGTTGCCGCCGTCCTGGCTCTCGTCCATGTAGTCCCAACGGAACAGCAATTGGGTGGTGTCCGTGCCCTTGGCGGCGCCGTCGTAGATCCCGACCAAGTTGAACTCCCAGAGGTTGGTGCCGTCCTTCTTGGTCCGAAACGTCCCTTGCAGGGGGATCTTGTCGCCGACTTTCCAACCGAAGCGCTCGGCGAGGCTGCGCCCGGCCACCGCTCCCTGGCGGTCCTTCCGCCAAGCCTCCCGCACCTCCTTCGAGACCAGGAATTCCGGGTACAGATCCAGATAGTCCTCGGGATCGACCGCGATCTGGGCGAAGAAGTTCTTCGGGTCCTGGTAGATGCCGCCGAACCAGGAGGACGCCGCGGCGGCCTCGACGCCGTTGACCTGCTCGATGCGGGTCAGGTACGAGCGCGGCAGGGGCTGGATCAACGAAACCTTGTGGATGGTGATCAGGCGGTCCGCGCCGGTCAGGTCCACCCCCAGGCTGAAGGCGAACTTGACCGCCGAGAGCACGCCGAAGAGCAGGAACGCCAAGAAGATCGAGCCGATCGTGAAGACCGTCCGCAGGCGCTTCCGGCGCAGGTTGGCGCGCAACAGCGACAGGTACGTCATGTCACCGGCTCCGACACCAGGCGGCCTTTGTCGAGGTGCACCACGCGGGTGGCCCGGGCCGCGGCGTGGGGGTCGTGGGTGACCATCACCAAGGTCTTGCCGAGGCGCTGGTTCAGCCCCACCAGCAGATCGAGGATCTGGTCTCCGGACTTGCGGTCGAGGTCGCCGGTGGGCTCGTCGCAGAGCAGCAACGTCGGGTCCGTGACGATCGCCCGGGCGATGCCCACGCGCTGCTCCTGGCCGCCCGAAAGCTGCTTTGGATAGTGGCTCATGCGGTCGCCGAGGCCGACCAGGTGGAGCGCCGTCTCGACACGCTCGCGGCGCTCGCGGCCCGAGAGTTTGGTCAGGAGCAGCGGCAACTCGACGTTCTTCGCCGCCGTCAACACCGGCAGCAGGTTGTAGAGCTGGAAGACGAACCCCACGTGCGACGCCCGCCAGGCCGCGAGTTGGCCGTCCGAGAGGTCGTCGATGCGCTGGCCGTCGATTTCGATCGTGCCCGAGGTCGGTCGGTCGAGGCCGCCGATCAGATTGAGCAGCGTCGTCTTCCCCGAGCCCGAAGGCCCCATGAGGGCCAGGAATTCGCCACGGGCGATGTCCAAGTCCAGCCGTTCGAGGACGCTGATGGTCTCCGAGCCGCGGCGGAACTCCTTGGCGACGGAGCGTAGAAGCGCAAGAGGAGCACTCACGATGTCATCCTCCGGCCTTCTCCGGCGCGGTCTCCACCGTCACCCGAGCGCCGTCCTTCAAGTCCTTGGGGCCGACGACGACGACCTCACCCGCGGTGAGGCCCGATTCGATGGACGTGTCTTCCCCCTCCTGGACCGGTCCGAGCTTGACCGCCGCCCGGCGGACCTTGCCCTTCTCGACCACGAAGGCGACGTCGTCCACCCCGTCGCGCGTGATCGCGGCCCGCGGGGCGAAGATGCGCACCGGCCGCGCACCGTTCGAGTCCTCGTAGAACGAGACCTTGACGCCCATGTCGGGCAGGATGCGCGGGTCCAGCTGGTCGAAACCGACCCGCACCTTGACCGTGGCCTTCTGGCGGTCCGCGGCCGGAATCGTGGTGATGACGAAGCCGGGGATGGTCCAATCCGGATAGGAATCGAGCACGGCACCGAGTCTCATGCCCGGCTTGACCCGGTTCAGGTAACTCTCGGAGACATCCACTTCGATCTCGAGCGAAGCCATGTCGACGACCGTCGAGATGCCCGTGCGGGTGAAGCCGCCGCCGGCCGAGATCGGCGAGATCATCTCGCCGGGCTGGGCGTTCTTCGAAATCGCCACGCCGGCGAAGGGCGCCCGAATGACCAGGTCTTCGAGGTTCTGGCGCTCGAGGGCCAGGGTGCGTTCCGCCACCGCCACCTCGTCGCCCTGGGCGTCGAGGCGAGCGCGCAGAGCCGCCAAGGTCGCTTGGTCACGATCGAGGGCGGCTTGGTCGGTGACGCTTTCGGCCACCAGACGGCGGGTGCGCTGGAGATTGAGCTCGGCCTCCGAGATCCGCACGCGGGTCTCGGCCAAGGAGCTCTTGGCAGACTCGAGTTGGGCAGCGATGAGGTCGTATTGCCGGCGCACGTTGGTGTCTTCGAGGCGGGCCAGGATCTGACCCTCTTCGACCTTCATGCCCTCCTCCACCATCACCTCGACCACCTTGCCGGTGACTTTCGAAGAGACCGTCGCCTGGCGGCGGGCGGTAACGTAACCGGAGGCTTCGAGCACCACGGTGGGACCCTGCTGGGCGCGTTCGGTGACCACGGCGGTCTTCACCGGGGCGCCGCCACGGCCGGACAAAGCCACGGCGGCTCCGACGAGCGCACCGAGCACGACGAGAACGATGGGCCAGCGCGGCAGCCGGCGCCGGCCGCGGCCCAAGGAGCGACCGGCGGCCCGGTCGGCGGAATCGATGCGCAGCGTATCGAGAGAACGCGAGTCGTCAGTCATGAACGTGGATCTCCAAGATCTCGGTGGGCGAGCCCAAGGTCGCGCGAGTGTCTACGTGAAAACGCCGAGGAAGTTCGCCGCCACCCGAAAGAGACTACGATGAAGTAACCCTTCTGCTCGGGAGAACCCATGATTCGTCACCGTTTCTTGCTGATTTCCACCGCCGCGGCCGCCGTCCTGTGGACCGCCGCGGCCCATGCCCAAAGCGTGCCGATGCGCGTCTTACCCGAGGCCGCCCCCGAGGGCTTCGCGCTCGAAGCCAGCCATCCCCCGCTGCGGCTCGCCGAAAGCCTGGGCCTCGAGCCGTTGGCCTCTCTTTCCGCCGCCCGCGAGGGCGCCGTCGATGGCCTGGAGGCCATCCGGACCTGGAACCTCGCCGGCCGGCGGCCGCTGCGCACGGGTTTCGTGCGGCCCCTGCCCGAAGCTCGGCAGGTGCAGTTCTCGGCGGCTCTGCTGCTCGAGCCCGCGGGGCTGGTGGCAGGCGGCGCCTTCCTCCGCTCCGGCGCCGAGCATACGGTGTGGGGCGCTCAGGTGGAGGTGGCGGACGCCCACCGTCTGCGCCTGCGGCTCGACGACGTACGTCTGCCGGCGGGGGCGCGGCTGTGGGTCTACGGCGAGAGCGGGGATGCCGCCGGGCCGTTCGGAACCGAGTTGCTGGACGCCGAGGGCGGCCTGTGGACGCCCAGTGTGGTGGGCCCGCGGGTGCGGATCGAGGTCGAACTGGCGGACGCCGAGCTCGGTGGCCGAACCCGCTGGGGTTTCCGACTGGAGCGGGTCCTCGAGATCTTCCGGCTCGGACCCGACGGCACCCCCGCCACGCTGCCGGTGACCGCGGGGGTCGACGATTCCTGCCTCGAAGACGCCACCTGCTTTGGCAGCAGCACCTTCCCCGGCATCGCCGACGCGCGGGCCGCGATCGGCCAGATGACGATCATCTCCGGTCCGTTTTCCGGGGTCTGCACGGGAGCCCTGCTGAACGACACGGTGGCCGGATCGGACATTCCGTACTTCCTGACTGCCAACCACTGCCTGTCGAACAGCAGCGAAGCCGCGTCCCTCGAAGTGATCTGGAACTTCAAGACCTCGAGTTGCGAGGGTTCGATCCCCAATCCCAACTCGCTACCGATGTCGAACGGCTCGACCTTGCTGGCCACCGGTGTGATCTCGGACTACACCCTGGTGCGGCTCCAGTCGATCCCGGGCGGGCGCACGCTGCTCGGCTGGAACGCCAACGCGAGCGCCGTGACCAACAACACCCGGGTGCACCGCCTGTCGCACCCGGCCCCCACGGATTTCGTCTACCCGCAGGTCTACACCCAAAACCGGATCGGGCCCGTGCGGTTCTTCTGCGGCACCGACGAAGACGGCCGGGATCTCGATGACACCAGCAAGTTCCTGCACTCCCGGGCGACCACCGGCGGCACCTTCGGCGGCAGCTCGGGCTCCCCGCTGATGCTCGACAGCGGGCAGATCGTGGGCCAGTTGCTGGGCGCCTGCGGGCAGGACCCGGAAGACGGCTGCAACGACACCCAGAACGACACCCTGGACGGCGCCTTTTCGCGCACCTTCCCGTTCATTGCGAGCTTCCTCGCGCCGACGCCCAACAACGGCGACCCGGCCCCCCCGTCGAACACCTGGCTGACCACCTCCGCCATCCCGGGCTTCCGGTTCCAGGTGCGCATCGGCGGCAGCTCGGGAATCCTCGGCCGGCGGGAGAACGATTGCATCCCCGAGACCTTCTGCGCTTCCGGCGCGATCGTCGGCCGCAGCGAGATCTTCATCCGGATCGTCGGTCCGCGCCCGAACGGCTTCCTGTGGCCGACGCTCGTGAAGTTCACCACCTCGGAGGTCGAGTTCTGGATCGAACAAACATCGACCGGAGCGCGCCAGTACTACCGGCTGGAAGGTGCTGCGCCCGGCGTGGACGAGCTACCGGGGTTGTTCGACCGGGAGGGGTTCCGGTAGGGGAGCGGTTCGCCACCGGCGGTGCATCCAGACCCATTGTTCCGGGTTCTTCCGGACCTGCTCTTCGATCTTGGCCGTCATCTCAGCGGTGGCGGCCACCGGATCTTCCGGCAGCTCGAAGGGCGGCGCCATGACGGCTCGATGTTGACCGTTCGGGAGCCTCTCGATGAACGTCGGCAGCACCGCGGCGTTGCGGGCCAGGGCGATTTTCGCGGCACCCACCGGGGTGTAGGCCGGGTGACCGAAAAACGGCACCCAGACGCCGTCGACCTTGGTGTCCTGGTCGATCAGCATGCCGAGCACACCGCCCGAGCGCAGGGTCGAAAGCAGTTGGCGCGCCGCACCGGCCTCACCGCGTTCGATGGTCTCGGTGCCGAACCGGCTGCGCAGGCCGACGAGCAGGTTCTGCAAGATGGCGTCGTCGAGCGCTCGCGCCACCACCCGCATGCCCGTCCCGCGGACGTTGATGGCGGCGGCCAGCAGCTCCCAGTTGCCGCAATGCCCGGTCAGCACCACGGCCGGGCGTCCCGAGGCCTTCAGCTTGTCGAGTTCCTCGAAACCCACGGTCTCGACGTGCGCCGCCACGGCCGCGGCATCCCGGGTGAGCAACCACAGTACCTCCCCGAGCGTCTTGCCGTGGTGGCGTAGAGACGCGCGGCCGATCCGGCGGCGCTCGGCTTCGGAGTCTTGCGGGAAAGCCAAACGCAAATGGTCGAGGATGCGGCGGCGGTCCCGGCCGGCGAGCGGCCACGCGAGGGCGCCCAGCGTCGCCCCGACCGCCTGGGCGAGACGCCAGGGCAGCGGCACGAAGGCCCACGACAGGGTGCGGAAGAGGCCCGCGAGCAGCTTGCCTCGGCGCCGGCGTGCCGCGGTGCGGTCCTTTTTCATCCGCCGAGGAAACTGGCGACCAGGGGCTGCCACTGGCCGCGGGCGCGGAGGATCTCTTCGACCGCCGCGCGCACCGCCCCGGCTCCGCCGGGCACGTCGAGCACACGGTGGACGTGCTCCTGCACCTCGCCCGCGGCATCGGAGGGCGCGAACGACAAACCGGCGCGCAGCAGCACCGGCAAGTCCGGCAAGTCGTCCCCGACGTAGGCGATCTCCTCCGCCTTGAGCGCCCGTTCGGCCAGGAAGGCCTTGAAAGCGACGCCTTTTTCTTCCCGGCGTTCGATCACGGCGTCGAGGCCCAGTTCCTTGGCCCGCCGGGCCACGGCAGCGCCCCCTCGAGCGGTCAGGAATCCGACTTTGAGGCCAGCCTGCTTCGCCAGACGCAGGGCCAGGCCGTCTCGCACGTGGAAGGTCTTGTCGAGCTCACCCTCGCTGCCGTAGCGCAGACGCCCATCGGTCAACACCCCGTCGACGTCGGTCAGGAGCCACGACAAGCCCATGGCCCGGCGCGTGAACTCCGGCCCCAGGGGGGCGAGCAGGTGGACGGCCGAGCTCAAAACAGCTCCAATCCCCACAGATCGTGGAGGTGCACGATGCCCAGATAGCGGCCGTCGGCAGCGACGACGAACAACGAGGTGATCCGCCGCTCCTCCATGTCGTGCAGGGCCACGGGAGCGAGCTCGTCGGGAGCGATCGTGCGCGGATTGGGCATCATGCACTCGGCGGCGGTGTGGTCCAGCGGGTTCGGCTCGCGCTCGAGCCGCCGCCGGAGATCACCATCCGAAATGCACCCCGCGAGGCGCCCCTCGGCGTCGACCACGGCGGTGATGCCCAGGCCTTTCTTCGACATCTCGTAGATCGCCTCGCGCATCGAGGCCTCGAGCCCCACCCGCGGCGCCCGTTCGCCGCCGTGCATGAGCTCCGAGACGGGCGTCAGCCGCTTCCCCAACCGGCCCCCCGGGTGCAGCCGCCCAAAGTCTTCCGTGGTGAAACCCCGGGCTTCCGACAAAGCCATCGCGAGGGCGTCCCCGAGGGCCAAGGTGGCGGTGGTCGAAGCCGTTGGGGCGAGGTTCAAGGGACACGCTTCGCGGTCGATCGCGACCGGCAGGTGGAGATCGGCGTGGCGAGCGAGCGGGCTCGTTTCGTTGCCGGTCATGGCGATCAGCGGCACACCGAGCCGCTTCAGCGTCGGAACCAGCGCCACCAGTTCCTCGTTGGTGCCCGAAAACGAGGCCGCGAGCACCGCGTCGCCCTTCACCACCATCCCGAGATCGCCGTGCAGCGCCTCGGCGGGATGGAGGAAGAAAGAGGGTGTGCCGGTCGAAGCGAGCGTGGCGGCCACCTTCTGCAACACCAAACCGCTTTTGCCCATGCCCGTGCACACCACGCGACCGCGAATGTCGAGCAGGAGTTCGACGGCGCGGTCGAAGCGCTCGTCGAGTTGGGGCACGAGGCCCGAAATCGCCGCGGCCTCGGTTAGGAGGACCTCGCGGGCGATGTCGCGGGGAGCGCGGGAGGCGGTCATCGGAGGCTGGGAGTATAGCGCCGAGAGCGCGCCGTCCGCGGCGCTCATGTGCCGCCGTGCGCGCCCAAACGGCGCAGCCACGAGGCGACGGTGAGTTCCACGAGCGAGCGCCGCCGAGTCGGTCGGCGACCGACCGCGAGGCTCGGGATGGTCTCGAACAGCAGGTTGCGCCAAGTCGCGAGCAGAGGGTCGAGACGAAACTCCGCGGCGCGCCGCCGACCGTTTTCGATCATGTCGGCCATCCGGCGCGGCTCGTCCCGCAGGAGCCGGAGCGCGGCTTCCGCCTCGTCGGGGGTGCCGACTTCGAAGTAGTCGAGCGGATCGCGACGCAGAGCTCGGCAGGCACTTTCGGCTCCGAGCACGGCGGGCACGCCCGCGAGCCACGCGTTGACCAACTTGCTGGCGGGTTTCGTGGCGTGGAGGGTGCGGTCGGAGGGCCGCACGGCCACGATCACGTCGATGTCGCGGTAGGACGACCAATCGACCGGGTAGTAGCGGAAACCTTCGCGGTCGAACGGGGCCGCATCACAATGCCACTCGATGCCCAGCTCCGCGAGACGACTCTGCCAAGGTGTCTCGAGGAACGCCGGGTCGAGGTTGGCCGAGTAGCCTTTGTAAGCGGCGCGCCGCACGCGCAGGCCCCGGGAGGCATCCCGCGGCACGAGCCCCGGTTGCGGCCAGTGCGGCACGGCGAACGTCCGGCGGCCGTCCGCGTCGCAACCGTTTTGGAGGATCTCGAAGTCCGCCGTCAGGACCGGTTTGCGATCCCCGCGCAGGGCGACGAGAACGGCGCCCTGAGAGTCCTTACGGTAGCGCTGAACGATGTGTTTGTGCCCGGCGTGGAAGACCACCACCCCGCGGCTCGGCACCACGTTCGTCAGGCGCACGGGCTCACCCGCGCGCGCGAGCCGGAGATAGGTCTGCAGCGTCCAGGCCCGCTCGGCGGTTTGAAACTCGAGCGGCGACTGGTCGGGATCGAGCGCTCCGAGGCGCCCGAACTCAGCATCCCCAGGTAGGAAAAACGACACCGCGTCGGTAGTCTTCATGAAGATCCGCCGCAAGGTAACACGTCTCGGCCCGAGAATCCGATGAAAGAATGTGTCACCGGCCATGTCTGTCGTTTACCTGATTCAGAGCCACGACGCGCTTCCGCAACTTCGACGCTTGGTGGGACACCTTCAGGCCCCCGCGGGAGACCGGCGGATCGTGGTCGCGCACGATGGATCGCGCCACCCGATCACGCGGGCCGACCTGCCGGCAGGGGACGACGTCACTCTGCTGTTGCGCCGGGAACCGGTTCGGCGGGGCGAGTTCTCGTGCCTCGAACCCTGGCTCGATACGGCGGCTCGGTGGCTCGACGACGGGTACAGCTTCGACTGGCTGGTCTACCTTTCGGGGCGGGACTATCCGGTCCGCCCGGTAGCCGAGATCGAGCGCTCCTTGGCCGTGATGCCGGAGGACGGCCTCCTCCGCCACTGGGCCTTCGACGGCCCCGACAACCCCTGGGGACCGCGCCGCACCCACCGCCGCTATGATTTTCGCTACCGCCGCCTGCCGGAGAGCCTGCGCGCACCGCTCAAGCTCGCCCGGCCACTCCTCCACCTCGCGGGTCTCGAGCTCTCGCTGACCTACGGCGTCCACCTCGGCAGGCCGGCCCGGCCGCCCCTTTTCGGCCCCGGTTTCCCTGGCTGGGGCGGCCTCCAGTGGCACAGTCTGCGCCGCGCGGCGGTCGAGTACGTCGTCGAGTTCACGCGTTCCCGGCCCGAGATCGTCGAAGCCTTCCGCCAAACTCTCGTGCCCGACGAGGCCTACGTCCAAACCGTCCTGCTGAACGCCGGCCGCTTCACCTTCCGCAACGACTCCCGCCGCTACGCCGACACCCAAGAACGCCCCGGCGGCCACTGCCGGACGCTGACGGACGCGGATTTCGACGAGCTGACGAGCGGGAAGTACGACTTCGCGCGGAAGTTCGATCCGGTCGAGAGTGCGGGGTTGTTGGAGCGGCTGGAGGCGTGGTTGCAGGTTGCACTGGCATGCGTCGAACCCAAATGAATTCCCACTGCCTCGTCGGCTAGAAGCTCCCCACCAACTCCCCCAACAACCGCTCCGCCCGCCCTGGCGGTAGCTGCGTCGTCGAGTCCGACAGAGCCTTTTCAGGATTCGGGTGGACTTCCAGGAACACGCCGTCGGCGCCAGCGGCGAGGGCGGCTTTGGCGAGCGGCTCGGCGTATTCGCGGGCGCCGCCGGTTTCTTGGCCGCCGCCGGGGAGTTGGAGGGCGTGGGTGACGTCGAAGATCACCGGGATGCCTTCGCGGTGCATCATGGCGAAGGCCCGCATGTCGACCACTAGGTTGTTGTAGCCGAAGGAGAAACCCCGTTCGGTCACGGTCACCCGCTCGTTGCCTGAGCGGCGGGCTTTGTCGACGATCTTCGCCATGTCCATCGGGGCCAAGAACTGGCCTTTTTTGATGTTGACGGCGCGGCCGGTCTTGGCGGCGGCGACTACGAGGTCGGTCTGGCGGCACAGGAAGGCGGGGATCTGGAGGACGTCGCAGACCTCCGCCGCGGGGCCGACTTCGTGGACTTCGTGCACGTCGGTGAGCACCGGCAGACCCAGCGAACTTTTAATCCGCTGCAAAATCTCGAGGCCGCGCTCGAGACCGGGACCGCGGTAGCTGTCGAGGGAGCTGCGGTTGGCTTTGTCGTAGGACGACTTGAAGATCGCCGCGAAGCCCACCCGCGCCGCGGTCGCCTGGAGCCAGTGGGCGACCTCGAAGGCGAGCTCTTCACTCTCGAGGGCGCACGGTCCCGAGATGACCGGCAGCGGCGCCGAGCCCGCCGGCCCGCCGATCATCACGCCCGGAGCGAGTTCGACCCGGCGGGCTTCGAAATGGGGTGTCTCCTCGACGCTCACGCGAGCTCACCGAAGGCGACGCCTGCCGCCTGCGCGTCGCGCTCGAGCTGAGCCCGGCGGTCGTGCTCGCCGAGCGCCGCCGCCACGAAAGAGACGAAAAGCGGGTGCGGCGCATAAGGCCGGCTCTTGTACTCGGGATGGAACTGGCAGCCCAGGAACCACGGGTGATCCGGCAACTCGACGATCTCGACGAACTTGCCATCGGGCGACAGCCCGGAAACCTTGAGTCCCTTGCCGGTCAGAGTCTCCAGGTACTTCTGGTTGACCTCGTAGCGATGGCGGTGGCGCTCGCTGATTTCTTCCGTGCCGTAGATCCGGTGGGCCAGCGTGCCTTTCTTGATCTTGCACGGGTAGGCGCCGAGGCGCATGGTGCCGCCCATCTCCTCGACCCCGAGCAAGTCCCGCAGCTTGTAGACCACCGGGTGCTCGGCGTCCTCGTCGAGTTCGGCCGAGGTCGCGGTGGTGACGCCGCAGACGTTACGAGCGTATTCGATCACCATGGACTGCATGCCCATGCAGATGCCGAAGGTGGGCAGGCGGCGCTCGCGGCCGTAGCGGATCGCCCGGATCTTGCCTTCGATGCCCCGTTTGTCGAAGCCGATGGGGATCAGCAGGCCATCCAAGTCCATGGCTTCGCGCGGGAAGCCGGCGCCCTCGATGCCTTCCGAGTGGACGTAGACGATCTCGACCTTGGTGTCGTTGGCGATGCCGCCGTGCAGCAGCGCCTCGTTGAGGCTCTTGTAGGCGTCCGGGAACTCGACGTACTTGCCCACGACGCCGATGCGCACGTGGTGCTTGGGGTTCTTGATCCTGCCGACCAGGTCTTCCCACCGGGACAAATCGCGCCGGTAGTGGGGCAGGTTCAGCAGGTCGAGCAGCTTCTCGTCGAGTCCCTCCTGGCAGTAGCTCAGAGGAACCTCGTAGATCGTCCCGACGTCGCGCGCCTCGAATACCTGATCCGGATCGACGTTGCAGAACAGCGCGATCTTCTTGCGCAGCTCGGCACCGATCGGCCGATCGCAGCGGCACAGCAGAATGTCGGCCGAGATGCCGATTTCGCGCAGCTCGCGCACCGAGTGCTGAGTCGGCTTGGTCTTGAGCTCGTCGGCGGCGGCGATGTAGGGCACCAGCGTCAAGTGGATGTTGATGGCGTTGAAGCGGCCGAGCTCCTGGCGGAACTGGCGGATGGCTTCGAGGAACGGCAGCGACTCGATGTCGCCGACGGTGCCGCCGATCTCCACGATCACCACGTCCGTGCCGTCGGCGAGGCGGCGCAGGGCCTCTTTGATCTCGTCCGTGATGTGCGGAATGACCTGAACGGTCTTACCCAGGTAGTCGCCGCGCCGCTCCTTGGCGATGACCTCCTGGTAGATCCGGCCCGTCGTGTAGTTGTTTCGCCGCGACATCGTGGTGTGGGTGAAGCGCTCGTAGTGGCCGAGGTCGAGGTCGGTTTCGGCCCCGTCGTCGGTGACGAAGACCTCGCCGTGCTGGTACGGCGACATGGTGCCCGGGTCGACGTTGACGTAGGGGTCGAACTTGAGCAGCGAGACGGTGAAGCCCCGGGCCTCGAGGATGGCGCCCACGGACGCCGCCGCCACGCCCTTACCCAGGGACGAAACGACGCCGCCGGTCACGAAGATGAATTTGGTCGCCATGTTCTCCTCCCGCTATTCCCCACACGCTTCGAAGTCCAGCCGCCCGAGAGGGGCGGGGGCGGCCGCGCCCCCCCCAAAGACCAGCGGCAACGGCAGGGGGGGGGGGGGGGGGGGGGGCCCCCC
>JANRLG010000163.1:0-19085 GCA_033762835.1 Thermoanaerobaculia bacterium | reverse complement strand
CGTCCAAGCGCTCGGCGCGGCTCGTCGCGACCTGCCGGCGGCGGCGGAGTTGGCCACGCGACTGGCTCTCGAGCTCGCCTACGTCGATGCTTGGGAGGCGGCTGCGGCCCTCGATCTCGCCGGGCGCGAGGTGGCGGCCGTCGCGGCGTGGCTCGAAACGACCGCGGCGCGCGTGGCGGCGGGCGCCGAGGCGCCCTACGAGACGACGCTCGTCGCCGCCGAGCTGCAAGCCAGTCACCTGGCTCTCGGGGCGGCCCGGGAACGCCACCGCGTCACCTGGGCCGAGCTGCGGGCTTTGGCCGACGTGGCGGGCGAACCTCAGGCCCTCTCCGAGCCCATGGAGCCGGCTGACCTTGGCGCGCTGGGTGTCGAGGCATCCCTGTTCGCTCGGGCGTTGCGCGCGGGCGTGGCCCTCGAGCGGTCCCTGGCGGCCCTGGCTGCGGCCCGAGCCGGTAGTCGCTGGTCCGTCCTCGGGTCGCTCGGGCGTGAAGGGGAAGAAGAGGTCGCCCGCGTCGGTCTCGGTTTCCGGGTCCCCATACCCGGCCAAGCCCAAGCCCGCCAGGAAGCGTTGGCGGCGGAGATCGCCGCGGCCGAGCGCAGCACGGAGCTCGAGCTCGCCCGGCTGGCGGCCCGCTGGGCGGGGGCGCGGGAGCGCCGCGCCGCGGTCGAAGCGAGCCTGCTGCACGCGCCGGCCGAAGTCGAAGGAGCGCTGGCCGCTCTCGACGCTCGGGTCGCGGCGGGCAAGGACCGCCCCTCCCAAGTCCTACCGCTTCGGCGCCAACTCATGGGCGCCCTCTCTACCGCCCTCGCCGCGCGTGCCGCGCGCCTGCGCGCCGGCTTCGAAGTCGCCGCTCTGACTCGGGAGGTCTCGCCATGAGCTGGAAACACCACACCGCCGTCCTCTGGCTGGCCTTGTCCCTCGCGGCCTGTGGCCCGGTCCGAGACGACCACGCCGCCCATGACCACGACGACCATGACCACGCCGATCCCTCCGAGGTTACCCCCGGCAGCGCGGCCGGGCACGCGGCAGACGAACCCCCGGCAGACGGCGAAGTCCGCGTGCCCCTGGCGGGCCTCCGCGGCCTAGCGTTCCAGCGCGTCGGCGAGCCCCAGGAAGAGGGCGTGTGGGCGCCCGCCGAGGCGGTTTCGGACGCCGCGGCGGTGGCGGTCGTGACGGCCCCGGCCGCGGGTATCGTGCGCGCGCTCCTGGTGCGCCCCGGGGAGGCCGTCCAGCGGGGCCAGGCCGTCGCCGAGCTGGTGAGTGCCGAGCTCGCGGACCTGGCGGCCCGGTATCGGTCGGCCCAGGGGACGGAAGCCCAAGCCCGACGCGAGGTGGAGCGAGAGCGGCTGCTGTTCGGTCAGAACGCGACGTCCCGCCGCGAGCTCGAAGCCGCCGAGGCCCACCTCGCCGCTGCAATGTCCGAGACCCTGGGCGCCCGGCAATCGCTCTCGGCCCGCGGCGTGGCGCCCGAGGGATTCTCCGGCACCCTGCGGCTGTCGGCGCCCGCAGCGGGCACGCTCGAACGGTGGGAGATCAGCCTCGGGCAAGGAGTCGCGGCGGGGACATCCCTGGCGACGATCCGCGATCGCGCGGCGACCCGGGTGCGGGTCGAACTCTCGCCGCCGGGACCTACCGTATGGGACGCCGGCGCCGTCACGGAAGTCCGACGCGGCGACGGTACCCGCTGGCAGGCGACCGTCGAGGGCCTGCCGGCCGGTTTGACCGCCGACACCCGGCGTTACCCCTACCTGCTGAAGCTCGCGACGGGGCCGTTTCCCTCCCCCGGTACGCCGCTCGAGGTGCGCGTGCCGCTGGCGCGGGGCATCGTCTTGCCCCAGGAAGCGCTCCAGATCATCGAAGGGGACTGGGGGGTGTTCGTCAAAGAGGGCACCGACGCGGTGTTCCGCAAGGTGCGCCGCGGCGCCGAGCTGGGTGGCGACGTCCTGGTCCTCGAGGGACTCGAACCCGGTGTCGAAGTCGCCACGGCCGGCGCATATCTCTTGCGCCCGTTGTGGATGAAGCGCATGGGCGGAGGAGAGCAGCATGCCCACTGACTCGCCCTCCGCGCTCGTCCGTTGGTTCTCCTGGGTGCTGCCGCGGCGCTCGGCGGTGGTCGGTCTGTCCATCGTCTTCGGCGTCCTCGGTTTTCTGGTCTACGGCGAGCTGCGCCGTGACCTGTTTCCCGATCTCACCCTGCCGACCCTCCAAGTGCTGATTCAGAGCCCGGGCCGCTCGGCACCGGAGATCGAGCTGGCGGTGGCCCAGCCGGTCGAGTTGGCCCTGCTCGGTCTGCCGGGAGTGCGCCGGGTGAGCTCGACGCTCCAGCCGGGGATCGCCCAGATCGTCGTCGCCTTCGACAGCGGCAGTGACCCGTGGCGGTCCCGGCAGCTGGTCGGCGAGAAGCTGGCGACGATCGCGGGCAACTTTCCCGCCGGCACCGGGGCGCCGCTCGTCACGAGCGCCGCCGGGCGGCTGCAAGAAATCCAGGAGTTGGTGCTCGAGGGCCCTGCCATCGACCCCATGACCCTACGCGACCACGCCGTGCGAGTGCTCGTGCCGCGTCTGCAATCGGTGCCCGGCGTGGCCCGCGTGGAGCTCCTGGGGGGCGCCGAGCGGACGGTCGAGATCAGTCTCGTGCCCGAACGCCTGCGCCTCGCGGGGGCTTCGCTCGCCCAGATCCTCGAGGCTCTCGAAGGCAGCGATCGGGACTCCGGGGCGGGTCTCCTCGAAGTACGGGACAAGTTGTGGCTGGTCAGCGTGGCGACTCTCGCCGGCGACAGCGAAGCCCTGCGCCACTTGCCGGTCCATACCGCCCACGGGCTGGTCCAGCTCGGGGACCTCGCCGAGGTGCGCGAAACGCCCGGCTTCCGGATGGGACTGGCGCGGTTCGGTGGTTTCGAGGCGGTGTCGATGCGGGTCGTCAAGCAGCCCGCGGCCGAAACCCTGGCGACGGCGCGGCGGGTGCGCGAGCTGCTGCCGGAACTGCAACGCACGCTGCCCCCCGGGATGACCTTGGGTTTGTTCTACGACCAAGGTGAGCTCGTGGACCACGCGCTGTCGGGGGTCACGACCGCGCTCTTGGCTGGGGCGGGGTTCGTGGCGCTGGTGTTGGTTCTGCTGCTCGGCAGCCTCCGCGGCGCCGCCGTCGTGCTTGCCATCCTGCCGCTGTCGACGCTGGGGGCCGCCATCCCCTTGATGCTCCTGGGCCACGGCCTGAATGCCATGACGTTGGGCGGCCTCGCGATCGCCGTCGGCCTGCTCGTCGACGCCGGCGTGATCATGGTCGAGAACCTGATCCATCGCCTCGAGAGTCGCCCGCAAGAGGCCGGCGATCCAGCGAAGCGCCGCACGATCTTGGCCGCGGCGGCTGCGGAGGTAGCGGTGCCGATCCTGACCGCGGTGGCGGTGATCCTCGCGGTCTTCGTGCCCCTGCTCGCCTTGCCCGGTGTCGCGGGCCGGCTTTACGCCCCGCTCGCGGTGGCCGTGGCCGCGGCGATGACGATCAGCCTCGGCTTGTCCTTCACCCTGGTGCCGGTGCTCGTGGATCGCTTCCTGCCCTTCGGCACCTCGCTCGCCGAGCCGCGATTCGTGGCTGGGCTCAAGCGGGCTTATCGGCCGGGGCTCGACTGGGCGCTCGGCCACGGGGTCGCGGTGCAGCTCCTGGCCCTCGCGGTCGCGATGCCGTCCCTGTGGCTCGCGACGCGGCTCGGAACCGAGTTCCTGCCCGCGCTCGACGAAGGCGCCCTCATGGTGCAGACGCTGTTGCCGTCGGACGCGAGTCTCGCCGCGGTGGACGAGGCCAACGTCGGCTTCGAAGCCGACGTCGCCGAGCTCCCCGGGGTGCGCTCCGTGTACCGGCGCACGGGGCGCGGGGAACTGACGGAAGACCCGATGCCCCATTCGTTGTCCGACGTTCTGATCGTGCTCGAGCCGGGCGCCGATCCCGAAGCGCTGGCCGCCGAACTGGAAGAGATGGGCGAGCAGGCGCCGTTTGGTGTCGAGGTCACTACCCCCATGGGCATGCGCATCGCCGAGGGTATCGGTGGCAGCCCGGCGGACATCGAAGTCGAGCTGTATGCCGCCGACCTCGCCCCGCTACGCCGGCGCGAGGCTGAGATCCGGCGCGAGTTGTCGGAGGTTCCGGGCGTGGTGTCGGTCACCCCGGACTCGGGCGCGCCGTTGCCGGCTTGGAACGTGGTGCCGGACGAAGACGCCCTGCGCCGGCTCGACGTGCCCCGGCCGCTCCTGGCCGAAACCCTGCGGACGGCGCTCCAGGGGATCGAGCTCGAACCGCGTTTCGAAGGCGTCCAGCGCATCGCCCGGGTGGTGCGCTTCCCCAACGACGGCCGGCTCACCGGGGATTCCCTGGCCCGCCTGCCGTTGGTGGTCGAAGAAGGCCGGGTGATCGAGCTCGGCCAGGTGGCGCGGGTCGAAGAGAGCTCCTCGCCCGGAATCCTGCGCCGCAAGAACGCTCAGCCGCGTCTCGGCTTCCGCATCCAAACCGCCGGGGACTTGGGCGGCACCGCCAAGCGCATCGAAGCCCGGCTGGCGACGATGGCGTTGCCGCCCGGCACCACCGTGGGCCTTGCGGGGCAGGTCGAAGAGGCCCGGGCCACCCAGCGCCGTTTGGGCATCGCCTCCGCGGTGTCCCTCGCCTTGGTCTGCTTCCTTCTCCTGCTCGCCTTGGGTTCCGTACGCGAGGTCACGATCGTGCTCGCCACCTTGCCCGTGGCCTTTGCGGGAGGGCTCTTCGCTCTCGCGCTGGCGGGAGAAAGTTGGAATGCCAGCTCGATCGTGGGGGTCATCGGCCTGTTCGGCGTGGCGGTTCAGAACAGCCTGGTGTTGATCACGCAGACGAAGGCTCTCCTGGCCCAGGGCCTGCCCCTCGCGGCCGCCGTGCGCGAAGCCTCCCTCGGTCGTGTGCGCCCCAAGCTGATGACCGCCGGCGCCGCGATCCTCGGCCTCGCACCGATGCTCTTCGGACTCGGCGGCTCCGAACTCGAGCGCCCCTTGGCCGTCGTTTTGGTCGGTGGCCTCGTGACCTCGACGCTGTTCACGCTCCTGGTATTGCCCGCGGTCTACGCCCGTTTCGGCGGCTCGCGGCTACCTCCTCGAGGAGGGCTAGGCAGCGCGTCTTGAAGTCTCCGGCGGCGATGGTCCTGGCGAACGGGGTCATGGTTCGAACTGTTTCAGGGTCACGAGTCCATGGTCGAGCCGAAACAGCCCGCTCTAGTCGTAGTGCTTCACCCGCAGCCAGAGCTGGCCGATGCCCCCTTTGAGGCCGCGGGCGACCCAGACCGGCAGGTCGTCCTCGTAGGGCATGCAATCCTGGCAGTCGAAGACGGCGCCCAGCTCGACGGTGGTGAAGAGAGTCGCGAGGGTTTCCCGGTCGTCGCCGATCACGATCACGACCTCGCCGGTGCAAGTTCCTGGTCCCCACAAGTAGTAGTGGTTGTGGCCCGAGACGGCGGGCGGCAGGTCGAATTCATGGCGGAAGAAGTCGATGGCGCCGGCCTCGCCGTAGTTCTGGCCGAAGACGCAGGCGCGTTCGCGCTCCGCCGCGGGCAAGGCGCGGTAGACGCCGGAAACCGCCTCGGCCATCTCGCGCCAGCCGTGCATGTCGGCGTAGAACTGGGGGAGCCGGCCGAGTCGCTTGTTTTCGCCGGTCGAGGGCTTCTGCCCGAGGGCGGCGGCGTACCGGACGTAGGTGTCGACCGGCAACAGCGGCTTGGCCAGCGGCGCGGCGACCCCGGCGAGCGCCACCGTGAGCGCCACGACGCTCCAGCGCAGGATGCGCCGGCGGGCGGTGAGGCCCTCGAAGGCCACCGCGCCCGCGGGCAACACCAGGCCCAGGATGGGGGCGAGGTAGTACGCCTTGGCGCCGCCCGCGAGCAGCAGCCCGGCGGCGATCAGCGGGTAGGCCCAGCCGAGCGCGCGGAAGGCCTTGAGCCGCCGGCCGGCCACGAGCGCTGCGGTGCCGCCGAGGGCGAAGAGCCCACCCACGGGGCCGGCGTGTTCGAACAGGTGACTGAGGATGAAGGACAGCGGGGACAACGCGGCGTTTTTGTAGCGGCGCGCGTTGTCCATGAACTCCGCGGTGGGGAAGTCGTTCTGGATCTGCCACAGCACGTGGGGGGCGAAGATCAACCCCGCCACGAGGCCGCCCAGCCAGAGCTCCCGGCTCTTGAGCACGTCGAAGCGGCGGGCGAGCAGGAGGGCCGCGACGATGCCGGCGCCGAAGAACAAGAAGCTCAGCTTGTTTTGGAGCGCGAGGCCTGCCAGCAGGCCGAAGGCCAGCCACAGGCGACGATCCCCGGTGCGGCACAACCGCGCCACCAGCCAGGCGCCGAGCGTCCAGAACAAAATGTCGAAGGCGTTCATCGAGAGGTAGCTCGACATCGCCAGGTAGATCGGCGCCGAAAACACCAGGAACTGGCCGAACAGCACGGCGAAGCGCCCGCCGCCGAGCTCACGAGCGAGGGCGCCCGCAACCGCGACGGTGGCCGCGAGGGCGAGCGCCACGGGCAGGCGCAGGAAGAACAACGATGGGCCGAAGAGCCCGTCGACGATCGCCGCCACCAGGGCCACGAAGGGCGGGTGGTCGACGTAGCCCCAGCCGAGGTGACGCCCGCAGGCGACGTAGTACAGCTCGTCGCGGAAGACGCCGTAACCTTCGAAGGTCACCAGGTAGAACAGCAGCGCGAGCGCGGGGAGAAACCACGCGGCCCAGCCTGGACCGGGCCGCGATCCGAGGTCTTCGGAGGTCATGGGGCCTCCTACGAGGAAGTCGGGGGCGAGTTTCTCACCCCCGACGGGTCCGTGCCGCTCGTCAGCGTGGCTCGACCACGAACTTGGTGGTCGTCACGTTGCCCACCAGGTCCTCGGTCTCGATCACCAACCGGAACGGCTGGCCGTTGTCGCCGCCTTCCACTCGCAGGCGCGTCTCGGAGACGGCGGAGTGCGTGTCCTTCGCCGACAGGCGCAACATCCGACCCGGGCCGAGGGCGATCCGCTCGCCCTGGCCGTCGTCGGCCACGAGGTCGCCGTTGCCGCGGAGGAACACCATGGGTTCGTCCGCCAGCACTTTGTCGGCCGGGCCCCCGGGCACCAGCCGCGGCCACTTGTTGCCGTCGCTGGACCACTCGATGGTGGTTTCCGGGTTGGTCCGGTTGCGTTTGCCGCGGCGCCGCTCGCGCTCCTCGGCGAGGCGACCGTGGCGCGAAAGCAGCTGTTGGCCGTCGCCGGACTCCCAGGTCACGACGGGGGCCTCGGCGTCGGCCACGATCTTCACCGGGGCCACTTGGGCGCGATTACCGACCTGATCGACCACCACCGCCGCCAAGAGGTGCTCGCCGTTCGGCCAGCCGCCGCGCCAAGCCGCCTCGGCGACCGGTTTGCCGTCGAGCAGCAGCTCGGTCGAGGCGACCCCGGCATCGTCCGCCGCTGTCAACTGGAGGGTGGCACCCTTGCCCAGGATCAGCCGGTCGGCGAAGTAGGTCGAGGGTCCGGCGGCGATCGCCACCCGCGCGGTGGGCGGCAGTTGGTCGACCCCGGTGCCGGTGATGACCAACTGCGAGGGTTCGCTCGGGAACCCGTCCAGGCCCGACGCCGCGCGGGCCGTGACCCGCCAGAAGTAGGTGCCCGTGGGCAGAGTTTCGTTGTGGCGGGTGGCGACCAGGTCGGCGCGGCGACGATGGAGCGTGCCACAGCGCGGGTCGGTGCAGATCTCGAAGGTGTAGCCGCTGGCACCGGCGACCTCGCGCCACTGGAAGGTCGGGTTGGTGAAGCCCAGCCGGGCCGCGGCCGTGGGGGCCTCGAGCGTCGGCGCGGGCAGCAGCTTCTCGGCCGGGCCCGGGCCGCCGCCCTGGGGCACCACGGTGCCGGTGCCCGCCGCGAGGTCGACCTTCTTGCCCGCTGATTCGACCGCCGAGGCGCCTTGGTAGACCATCAAGTGGGCCCCGCCCGCCTCGGGCCGCCGGGCGCGAGTCGCCACGGTCCCGTCGGCCTCGGCGCGCACCCGGGCGCGCGATCCGCCGACCAGGATCTCGACATCTTCCCCGGCGTGGCGGCTGGCGATCTTGCCTTCGAGATCGGCCTGGCCGGCGACGATCTCGACGCTGTCGATCCGCTCGCTGCGCAGCTTCTGCCCTGCCACGCGCAAAAAGATCAACGAGTTCTCGGTGATCAACAAGTCGCGCCCGTCACCGAAACGCAGGGCTGCCGACGAGGCGTCGAAGGTGCGCAGGCCGTCTTTTTCGCGCAGCAGATCGCCCGGTGCCGCTTGGCGCCAGTCCGTCGGTTCGGGGCGCTCTTCGACTTGGCGGGAAATGCGCGCCACCAGCGCGGTCTTGGCCGAGAGCGTGGCGTCGAGGCGCAGGCGCAAGCGGCCACCGGGGGTCAGCCGGTTCGGATCGCGGACCTCGGGGTTCAGGGGCACGAGCTCCCGCCAGCGGGCGGCGTCGCCCAGGTACCGTTCCGCGACCAAGTGCAGGTTGTCGCCCGGGCGGATGAGGTGGTAGGCGTCGGTCGGCAGGTCGGCGGGGCGTTCGGCGGCGAACGCCAGGACGGGGGTAGTGAGCAGCGCGATGCTCGCAAGCGCCAGAACGAGCGGATGGCGGTGCAACGGAGTGTTCTCCCTCATGGGCGGTTCCTCATCGAATGGATGACAACGAACGTGAAGAGGCCCCGGAACCGACGGCCGAGGCTTCGGTGGCGGGGCCGACGGGGCCCGCGTGGCTGTCACGGCGGGGTGCCTGCCAACGGGTGCCCTCGCGGCGCTCGAGCGGTTCGAGGGCCGCGACGACTTGGCTCGCATTGGCGGGCCGCTCGGCGGGATCTTTGTGCAGCAGGTCGAGAATCAGCCGATCGAGCTCGGGCCACAGGTCGGGCCGCAACAGGCGCGGCGCCGTCACCGCCTGATGCACCGTGCGGGTGATGCGCTCGTGCAGCGTGCGGCCGCCGAAGGGGTGTTCGCCGGTCAGGGCGCGATAGAGCACGACGCCGAGGGAGAACAGATCCCCCCGGTTGTCGTACTCCTGGCCGAGCAGGCATTCCGGCGGCAGGTACCCTGGCGTGCCGAAGATCGTGCCCTCCTGGTTGGCCGCGGCGAGGGTCTCGGCGATCCCGAAGTCGGTCACTTTGATGGTGCCGTCGTAGCCGAGCAGGATGTTGCCGGGTTTGATGTCGCGGTGCAGGATGTCGTGGCCGTGGGCGGCCTCGAGGGCGCGGGCGACAGCCAGTCCCAACGGTACGCCCTGGTGCTGGTCGATCACCGGGTGGGTCGTCAGCCACTGCTCGAGGGAAACTCCTGCGACGAACTCGAGGGCCATCACGGTCGCGCCGTTGGCCTCCACCACGTCGTAGACCGGCACGATGTTCGGGTGCGAGAACCGCGCGGTGGTGACGGCCTCCTTGAGCAGAAGCTGGGCCAGCCGCTGGCGCTGGGCGGCCGGTAGGTCGGCCCCCAGGCGCACGGTTTTCAAAGCCACCGGACGGTTCAACACCGGGTCGTGGCCGCGGAACACCGAGCCCATGGAACCGGAGCCGAGCAGCTCGATGACCCGGTAACGATCGAGGAACACTTCGCCGATTTCTTGGCGTTCCTTCAAGCGCGACTCGAGGGCATCGAGGGAGACCTTGAGATCGGTCAACTCGTCGCCCAGGGGCTTGGCCGCGCTGCGTCCGGCGAGGCGCCGCTGGGCTTGGGCGATGGCGCGCAGGGGGCGGATCACCGACGCGTAGGCGATGGCCGACAACGCGCTCGCGAGCAACAGGGCGAACAGGATGGACAGCACCGCTTCGCGCCGCATGCGCGCCGCCACGGCCTCGGCGACCGCTACCGGTTGGCTCGAAATCACGAACCACGGTGCCCCTTCGACCGGCGAGTAGGCCACCAAGCGGCCGTCCGCTCGGTCCCCGAAGCGCCCGGCTCCCCACAAACTGGCCGAGCGCCCTTGGCGGCGCGCTTCTTCGGGGAACTCGCCGAGCTCTGCGACGTCCGACAGCAGCGCCACCTCGTCGGCGAACAGCGCGAGGTGGGCCTGGTCGTCCATTTCGAGCGGGCGCATGGCGGCGGCCAAGTCCTCGGCCTCGAAGACGGCGGCCAAGCGCCCCGGGACGCCTTTGCCCAAGGGGCGGCGCCAGAGCAGCAGCGGCGGCTCCGCGGCGTTGGGCGGCGAGGGCGTGAGGTGCAACTCGGCGTTCGCGGCCGCCGCGAGCAGTTCGCTCACCCGCGCCGCGGCACCCGAGCGCTGGGCGCGTACGACCTCGGCTCCGGCCCCGTTGTCGAGGATCACGGCGAGCAGATCCGCGCGCGAGTCGAGCAGCGCCCGCAACCCGGCCGCGGTGGCGAGGGAGTCCGGTTCGTCGATGAACAGTGGGTTGGCAGCGGCCGAATCCGCCAGGGCTCGGCTGCCGGCCAGGTACGACGCCACCCGGTCGGCGGCACTTCGCGCGGTCGCGATATGCGTGCGCAGCACCTGTTCTTCGAGGGCGTCCGAGTTCAAACCGATCAGCCGATTGGCGGCGATGCCCAGGGGCAGCAGGCCGACGGCGAGCAGACCCAAGGCCACGCGCCACAGCAGCGGAATGCGCCAACGACGGGCGAGACGGAGCGAAAGCGTCGATGCCTTCCCCGCCCCTCGCTCCGCCCCCTGGCTCCTCGTGTCGCCCTCGGAAGTGCTCACAGTTCTCGGAAGTCTAGCAGCACGGAGGTTTTCCGAACCGTAACGTCAGCAGCCGCGGCGGCTTGCCGGCGTCCGCCTCGTGCCAGTGCTCACCGAAATCGAGGAATCGGAGATCGGCGGCGCGGGCGGCGCCGAGGAATTCCGAGACATGGTGAACGAAGGCGGGAAAGTCGACCGCGGCGCCGTCGGCTTCGAACACCGCTTTGTTTCCCAGGTATTGCCGGAACGGGTGGAACTCGGAGACGTGGAACCCGCCGCCCGGCACCAACACGCGGGCCGCTTCGGCGAACACGAAGCCCAGCTCCGGTAGGTGTTCGAGCACCAGGTGGGCGGCAACGAGATCAACCGTGGCGTCTTCGACCGGCCAAGGGGCGGTCAGGTCGGCGCGGGTGAAACGCACGTGGTGGCCGAGCCCGCGCGCCTGGGCCTTCTCGAGCATGGCGGACGAGAAGTCGAGACCATGGACTTCGGTGGCGATCTCTGCGAACAGCCGGGTGTTCTTGCCAGTGCCGCAGCCGAGCTCCAGGACGCGCCCGAGAGCCTTGCCGGCGAAAGTGGCCCGGCTCACCCGAGCGTCCAGATCCCGCGTGCGGTTGACGTCGTCGTCGTAACTCGCGGCCCACTGGTCGTAGGCGGCTTGCACCGTCACCGCCATGGTCGTCACTTCCGGAAGATGAAGTACACGGCGCCCAGAATGCACAACGA
Organism: Thermoanaerobaculia bacterium; assembly: GCA_033762835.1. Classification (GTDB taxonomy): domain Bacteria; phylum Acidobacteriota; class Thermoanaerobaculia; order Multivoradales; family DATKCC01; genus JANRLG01. Next base: position 7,694 of record JANRLG010000163.1, on the reverse strand, counting down.
CGCCCACAGATAATTGAGCTTCAGCGGTTGGCGCATGTACAGGAGCGAAAACGGCACGAAGACGCCCAGGGCGATGACCTCTTGGAGAATCTTCAGCTGCCCGAGGTCGAGCCGCGTGTAGCCGATGCGGTTGGCCGGCACCTGCAACAGGTATTCGAACAACGCGATACCCCAGGAAGCCAGGGCCGCCAACCACCACGGGCGGTCCGAGAGGTTCTTCAGGTGGGCATACCACGCGAAGGTCATGAAGACGTTCGACAACGTCAGCAGCAGAACGGTACGGGTGACCGGGGACATGGCGAGCCGGCAGTGTACCAGCGCGACGGGAAACGACGTGTTGAGGAAGTACGCGGGTTTCCCCGCGACTGCTGTCAAGAGTTATGCTCACGTCTCTATCGATCGGAGGTCTCATGTCGCGTCGTTGGAAACTCGTCGTCGTTGGTCTCGTGGCACTGCTCGTGGGGGTGGGAGGGCAAGGCGCGGCGCCCGCGGGGATCACCAACCCGATCCTCTTCGTCGGCCAGTTCCCCCACGCCGCGGACTTCGCCACGATCGGCTCCACGTTCGGCAACCACCGCGCCGAGATGGACCGGGTGGGGCGTGGGGGCGGCCTGTTCTTGCTGTTTCCGAACGGCACGCTGCGCGACCTGACCCAGGAAGCGGGCTACGGCACGACCGGCAACTTCATCCCGCCCCAGGGTTGGGTCGGCCCGCCGCCCGCGGGTTTCCAGGACGGCAACGCCATCGCCGTGCGCGACCCGGCGGTGCACTGGAGCGGCACCAAGGCCGTCTTCAGCATGGTCATCGGGGCGCCCACCCAGCGTTACCAGCAGATTTCGCCGGTGTGGCAACTCTACGAGGTCACCGGACTCGGCGCCGGCCAGACGGCGACGATCACCAGGGTGCCGAACCAGCCCGCGGCTTTCAACAACGTGAGCCCGATCTACGCCTCCGACGGCCAGATCCTCTTCACCTCCGACCGGCCGCGGGGTGGCGAACCCCACCTCTACCCGCAGCTCGACGAGTATGAATCGACCGCCACGGTGACCGGCCTCTGGAAGCTCGACCCGGTGACCGGGGCGCTCCAGCTGCTCCAACATTCGCCCTCGGGTTCGTTTTCGCCGACGATCGACCGCACCGGGCGCATCGTGTTCACCCGCTGGGACCACTTGCAGCGCGACCAGCAGGCGGACCCCGCGGGCAATCCCTACGGCGCCTTCGACTACGCCGACGAAACCGCCGCCGCGGCGCGGAACCCGACGCCCACGGAGTTTTTCCCCGAACGCCGCCAGACCGTGGGCAACGTCGAAGGTTTCACAATCAACCACTTCTTCCCCTGGACGTTGCGCCAGGACGGCACCGAGGAGGAGACCCTCAACCACATCGGCCGCCACGAGCTGCACAGCTACTTCAATCGGAGCTTCAACGACGACGCGTTTCTCGACGAGTTCATCGACGACGTTTCCGGCCGGTTCAATCCCAACGCGATCCTGAACTTCTTCCACATCGAAGAAGACCCCTTGGTCGACGGGCGCTTCTGGGGCACCGAGGCCCCGGAGTTCGGCAGCCACGCCTCCGGCCAGATCGTGCGCCTGAACGGCGCCGCGGGCACACCCGGGGACCAGATGGCGGTCACCTACGTGACCCATCCGGACACCCGCGGCACGACGCCGAGTCCCAACCACAGCGGCCATTACCGGGACCCGGCCCCGCTGTCGAACGGCGATCTCGTGGCCGCCCACACGGCTTACCAAGGGGAAGCGGGCAACGACGGCACGCGCCAGTTCCCGAACCCGAGGTACCGTTTCCGTCTGAAGAACGTCGTCTCCGCCGGGGCCTACCACACCGCCGGCACCGTGCTGACCGGCGGCATCACCCGCTCGATCGCCTACTGGGACCCGGACGAACTGGTGCGCTACACCGGGGAGCTGTGGGAGCTGCAACCGGTCGAGGTGCGCGCGCGTCCGGTGCCTCCTGCGACGGTCGAAGCCCCGCTCGCGGCGCCCGAGGCCACGGCCTTCGCCCTGGCCGGCGTGAACCCCGGCAACTTCAAGACTTGGCTGGCCCAGCGCGGTCTCGCCCTGGTGGTTTCGCGGAACGTCACTACGCGCGACGTCGCGGATCGCCAGCAGCCGTTCAATCTCAAGGTCGACCATTCGACCACCCAGACCATCGGCCAGGCCCAGGCGCCGGTGTACCCGGTGGCCTACATGCAGTTCTTCCAAGGCGACCAGGTGCGCGGCTACGGCGGCGTCACGGACCCGAACCCGGGCCGCCGGGTGCTCGCGCGGGTGATGCACGACCCGGCCACCGCCGCCAACCCGCCTTCGACCGGCCCCGCGGGCAGCGTGCGCCTGGGTGACGACGGCTCCCTCGCCGCCATGGTGCCCGCCCGCCGCGCGTTGTCCTGGCAACTCGTGGGCAGCGCTGCCCAGGGCTTCCCGCCGGTGGTGCGCGAGCGTTACTGGCTGACCTTCCAACCCGGTGAGGTCCGCGTCTGCACCTCCTGCCACGGCGTCAACTCGGTCGACCAAGCCGGTGGCACCGCCCCGACCAACACGCCCCAAGCGCTGATCCAGCTGCTCCAGCACTGGCGCACCACCAACAGCGGCATCTTCGCCGACGGCTTCGAGGCCGGCTCGGCGGGAGCTTGGAGCGCGGTGAGTCCGTAAGAGGGAAAGGACACCCACGACGCTGACGACCTTAACGACCCCGGAAACGGAGCGTCGTTCTGGTCGTTGGCGTCGTCAACGTCCTTCTTTCTTCTCCCCGAACACCGCCATTAGAAACGCCAGCGAATCCGCGGCTTCGTCGAGCACCTTCGAGGAGGGTTTGCCGGCGCCGTGGCCGGCGGAGCGTTCGACGCGGAGGAGGATCGGGGCGGCGGCGCCTTGGGCTTCCTGGAGCGCGGCGGCGAACTTGTAGGAGTGTACCGGTACCACGCGGTCGTCGTGATCCCCGGTCACGATCAGCGTCGGCGGGTAGGCCTTGCCGGGTTGGACGTTGTGGTAAGGCGAGTAGGCCAGGAGCGCCGCGAAGTCCTCGGGGTCGTCGGGTGAACCGTAGTCCGAAGTCCAGGCCCAGCCGATCGTGAAGCGCGGGAAGCGCACCATGTCGAACACCCCGACGTGGGCGATGGCGGCGCCGAACAGCTCGGGGGCTTGGGTGATTGCGGCTCCGACCAGTAGACCGCCGTTGCTGCGCCCGGAGATCGCCAGCCGCTCGGGCCGGGTGAGGCCTTGGTTCTGGAGCCAGCGGGCGGCGGCGAGAAAGTCGTCGAAGACCTTTTGTTTGTCGCGCCGGGTCCCCGCGAGGTGCCACGCTTCGCCGTATTCGCCGCCGCCGCGCAGGTTCGCCACCGCCAGGATGCCTCCTTGCTCCAACCACGCCAGGTTGCCGACCGAAAACATCGGCGTCATGGCTACCGCGAAGCCACCGTAACCGTGCAGCAGCGTCGCCGGGTCCGCCGAGGGGTCGAGATCCCGACGGTGGGCGAGGTACATCGGTACCCGCGTGCCGTCGCTGCTGGGAAAAAAGACCTGGCGGGTAACGAACCGTGCCGGGTCGAACGGCAGCGTCCGCGCTCGCAAGGGGGCCACTTCACCCGTGCGGGAGTCGTACCGGAAGATCGTCGGCGGTTGCGCGAATGCGGTGAAGCAGAAATAGGCGACCGGCTGGTCTGGGTGGCTCGAAACGGCGCTGACCGTGCCGAGGTCGGGCAGGGCGAGAGCGCCCAGGGGACGTCCCGCCAGATCGAAGACTTCGAGTTCGCAGCGCGCGTCGACCAAAGAGTTGGCGAGCAGCCGGTCACCCACCACGTGGGCGGAAAGCACCACTGCCTCGCGCTCCGCGAGCACCTCGCGCCACGCCTCGGGTTCGGGATGGTCGAGGGACACGGCCACGACTCGGCCGCGCGGTGCCTCGCGGTCCGTCCACAACCACAGCTCGCGACCGCGGCTGCCGACGATCGTGTAGCCGGCGTCGAACTCGTCGAGCAGGCAACGCACCTCCCCCGCGGGCTCGGCACCGGACTCCAATTCGAGATAGTGGATGCGACTGCGGCGGTCGGTGCCCTGCCAGATCCGGATCCACAAGAATCGGCCGTCCGGCGCCACGCTGGCTTCGTAGCCCCATTCCGGATGGTCGGGCCGGTAGTAGATCAGCTGGTCTTCCTCCTGGGCGGTGCCCAGGCGGTGGAAGTACAACTTCTGGTTCGCGACCACCCCGGCGTGCTCCTCGCCGGGCCGGGGCGCCTCGTAGCGGCTGTAAAAGAAGCCGGAGCCGTCCGGCAACCAAGAGACGTCGGAGAACCGCACCCAGCGGAGGCGATCGGCCCACTCTCGATCACCGTCGAGTTGGTGAACGCGCCATTCGGTCCAGTCCGAGCCGCGCGTCGCCAGGCCGTAGGCGAGGAACCGACCGTCGTCCGAGGGAGCGAAGCTGGTGACGGCCACCGTGCCCCCGGCGTCGAGACGGTTCGGGTCCACCAGCACACGATCGGGGCCGCCGCCGACCGGGCTCACGAGCAGGCGCGCCTGGTTCTCATGGCCGTCGTTCTTGAGGAAGAACAGCTGCCCGCCGCGCTCGACGGGAATGCCGAAGCGTTCGAAGGACCACAAGGCACCGAGCCGCTCGCGCAACCCACTGCGCACGCCGGTACCGGCGAAAAAGGCCGTCGCCCTCCGCTCTTGCTCCGCCAACCAATCTCGCGTCGCCGCCGAGTCGAGGGACTCCAGCCAGCGATGAGGGTCGGCGACTTCGATTCCGTGGTACCTGTCCACCTGCTCCAGCGTCGAACCCGATGGCCGACAGGGAAATCTACCAGAGGGATTGCGCGGTTACGCGATCGGCGATGCTTCGTCGGCAGAAATTCCCGCCACCTTGGTCACAAATATCCGAGCGAGCGCAAATTCTCGAGGTACTCGCCCTCGGCGGCGGCCCCCGGGCCGGCTTCGGAGCGCCGGCCGTAGCTCGGCACGGTCTCCGGGGCGCGAGCATAGAAGCAACCCGACGGCGGCTCGGGGAGCTCGTCGCTTTGGGGCAGACCGAGGGCGCGCAGGGCGGCGGCAGCGAGGGCGGTGACCGCGACTTCGGCCCGCGCAGGCGAACAGCCGGAACGGCGCCAGAGGAGCACGCGGCCCTCCACTTCTTGGCTGCCGGCATCGAGGCGACGCCCCGGGTCGAAGACGACGATCACGGTGTCGAAGCCTCCGAGTTGTGCCAATTGTTGGTCGAAAGCGGCCAGCTCGCGGCGCAACAGGTCCCCGAAGGCGAGGGCACCGCCCCGCCAGCCGTCGGCGGCGAGGTCGAGGGCCGGCAGGTACAAGGCGCCGGCACGGGCGCCGGGCACCCGGCGCTCGAACACTTCGCGGTAGAACCGGTCGGGCCACAGGGCGCGGCGAGCCAGCTCTTCGGCGGCCGCGGGGCCGAGGCTCGCGGCCAATTCGGGGGGAATCGGTGCGTCGGCGCTCGCGGCCTGCGCTGCACGCAGCGCGGTCTCGTCGCCGGCGGGCTCGACGGCGCCGGGCGCGCCCTCGGCGAGCAAACCCCAAGCGCCGTGGGCGATCATCGTGCCGGGGACCGCGGCCGCCGGATAGGTCCCCCACCAGTTGGTGGCCACCACCGGCTCCCCGCCCCGGGAGGCGAGCTCCCAGAAGGCGAAGGTCCGCCGCCGGCTCGACACCAGGGGCCGGTGTTCGGCGAGGCCGAGGGGGACCAGGATCCGCGCCAGATACCCGCGTGCGGGACCGACGGTTGCCAGCGGTCGGCCCACCAAGAGCGGCCGGAAGGTGTCCAGGGAGGCCACCTCGTGTTGCTCCGGCGGGGTGCCAGTGGCCACCGTGGTCCAGAACACGGCGGGCGCCTGGACCGGCCGGCGGTAGTGCGCGAGGCCCGCCTGACCCACCCGTTCCGCCAGGGCCGGCAGCTCGCCGCGGGCCAGCAAATATTCGAGTTCTTGCGCCAGAACGCCGTCGATGCCGATCATCACGACGCGGTCTCCCGGCGCACTCGGCAAACTCGCCGGGGCCGCGGGTGGCGCGGCCGAACGAGCGGAGAAGGCGATCGGCAGGGCGATTGCCCCGGCGGCGAGGGCGAGCCCGAGGCGCAGGCCGCGGCGCGTCAGGGGCCAGCGGGCGGCATCGGCGTCGCCCAGACGTAGCGACAGAGAAAGCAAGCCGTGATAGAGAACACGTACCAGAAACAGACCGGCCGCGGCGGCCGCTACCGCGGCCAGGCCGCGCTGCCACCAGGACAACGTCGAGGCTTCGATGCGCAATTGCCAGAGCGTTCCCGCGAGCCCACCCGCCACCAGCAGCGCGGCCCCGAGCGCCCAGGATTCCGTCCTGCGTTGCCGGGTGCCGCGCACGAGTACAGTGAACAAGCCGGACAACACCAGGAAGCCGAGGCCGACGGCGAGGCTGGCGGGCGGGAGCAGATGAACGAACAGCGCGACGAGATCGAGCGCCACCGGCGAGGAGCCGCGGTTCAGCACCAGCAGCGCCACTGCGCCGCCGAGCGCGAACACCGTGCCCCCCAGCAGGCCGACCTTGGCCGACAGCAGCGCGAAGGTACGGCCCGCGGGCCGCGGCGCCAGGGCATCCTGGAGCAGAAAGCGGCCCACCCCCGGCGACAGGTAACCCCGCCGACGCAACTCCGAACGGACCGTTTCGAGATCTGCCGACATGGCGCGGGGATTGTCGCATGAGCCACCCCCCACCTCCGACCACGGGCGACATCACCTCGCTGCTGGCGGACCTCGAAGCCGGCCAGCGGAGCGCCCTCGACCGGCTCTTCGGGGTCGCCTATGCCCAGCTGCGGCTGCTGTCGCGTCGCCAGCGCGCGGGCCAGAGCCAGGAGACCCTGTCGACGACGGCGCTCGTTCACGAGGTCTACATGAAGCTCGTCCGCTCCGGCGAGCTCGCGGTCAGCAATCGCGAGCACTTCTTCTGCCTGGCCGCGCGCACCATGCGGCAAATCCTCATCGATCACGCGCGCAAGAAGTCGGCGGGGCGCCGGCTGGGCTCAGCCAACGCTTTGCCCTTGGACGAAGCGGACCAGGCCGTCGAGGTCGACCTCGCCCAGGTACTCGCCATCGGCGAGGCCCTCGATCGCTTGGAGAAGGTCGAGCCGCGGCTGGCGCGTTTGGTCGAGTGGCGGGTCTTCGGTGGCATGACGCTCGAGGAGATCGCCGTCGTGACCCAGCTTTCGCCGACCACCCTCAAACGGGACTGGCAGCGGGCGCGGGCGTTTCTGGCGCGCCATCTCGAGTCATGAGCGGCGAGCGCACCGAGCTCGAGCGTCAGGCGCTTTCCCGGCTCGACGAGTTGCTGCTCCTGCCGGAGTCGGAGCGCGCCGCGGCCCTCGAAGCGATGGCCGCCCACGAGCCCGCTTTGGTCTCGGAGTTGCGGGCCCTGCTGGCGGTCGCTCCGGCCACCACCTATGCCTTCGCGGGCGCCGTGGGGCGGGCTGCGGAGGGTTTTTCCGCCGAGCAGGAGGCCGCAGCGCGTCCGCGGTTCCTCGGCGACTACCAGGTGCTGGAGCTGATCGGGCGTGGCGGCATGGGGGAGGTCTACCGCGGCGAGCGGGCGGACGGCCAGTTCCAGCAACGGGTGGCGATCAAGCTGCTCAAGCGGGGCATGGATTCGGAAGAGATCCTGCGGCGCTTTCTGCGCGAACGGCAGATCCTGGCGTTG
>JANRLG010000162.1:0-4866 GCA_033762835.1 Thermoanaerobaculia bacterium | reverse complement strand
ATTTCCTTCGGCCCTCCTCGAAGCGCAGCGCAACCCCGGGGGCGGAGAGGGTGCGGCGTCCAGGCTCGCGCCGTCTTCGGCGCGACCCGAAGGGCTCGGCCTGGACGACCACCCGCGCCCCCGCAGAATCGAAACCAGAGGCCCGAAGATCGGGCGGGGGTGAAGTGCCGGCCCGGCCGGCGGCGATCAAGAACACCACCGACCGGGAGGGGCGCCGAAGGCTGGGGGAAGAAGGCCACAGACGGCGCCGGGTGGAAGAGGACCGAGCGGCGGCAGTCGGCCAGTTTACCCCGCCGGTCTTCGCGGCAGACGACAACGGACAACCACGAACCACAAAGCCGGAAGTCCCCAAAAACGCACCCAGCGCTCGAAATCGACCTCGGCGAGAGATTGAAGCAGGCGCAGGTAAAGCTATCTCGGCAAATGACTTACTCGGCCATTTGCCGAGATTAGGCGCACTTTTTGTTACGGCTCCGTGTCGGCCGATCTCTTCAATCCACCCGGGACGCCGCGAGGCGAGTCTCGGGATGATCGGCCCCGCGGAGCGTGCGCAGGCGCTCGAGGCTCGCCTGCAGCAGGGGCCGGCCTTCAGCCTCGCGGCCGAGCTGCACCCAAACGGCGCCGAGCAGGTTTTCGGCCACGGCGAGGTCGGGATGGTCCGCGGGAAGGCGAGCGCGGCGGATCGTGACCGCCCGTTCGGCCAAGGGCGCCGCCTCGGCCGCGCGCTCCGTCCCGAGCAGCAGCGAGCCGAGAGCCACCAGCACGGAGGCAGTGGTCGGCTGGTCGGGGCCGGAGAGCTTCTCGCGCAGAGCCAAAGCGCGGCGGAAGTCGGCCTCGGCCGCGGCGGACCGCCCGAGGGCCTGGCGCACGCCGCCGAGCACGAGCAACGCCGAGGCGGCCCCGGGCGACTCGGGACCGGCGACCTGGAGTCGGATATCGAGAGCTTGGCGAGCGAGCCCCTCGGCTTCGACGAGATCTCCTTGGTCGCGCCGCGCCAGTGCCAGGTTGGCGAGGGCGTTGGCCACCGTGCCGTGGGCCTCGCCGTAGAGCTGGCGGTAGAGCGCCAGCGCCTCGCGGTACAAGGCCTCGGCCTCCGAGGCCGCGCCCTTCTCGCGAAGTACCGCGGCCAAGCTGTTGAGCGTGTGGGCGACGTCCGGGTGGGCCGTCGCCCCGTGTCGCCCGCGGTGGATGGCGAGGGCCTCGCGCAGCGCCGTCTCGGCCTCGGCGAGGCGAAACCGCTCGAGTAACACCGTCGCCAGATTCGCCAAGTTGACCGCGAGATCGGGATGGTCCGCGGGCAGGATCGCGCGCCGGAGGGCCAGGGACTCGGCGAAGCGGGTTTCGGCCTCGCCATACTCCCCGCGTCGAAAGTGCAGCCCGGCGAGGGCGGACAGCAGGCGCGCGGTGTCGGGCGGATCGGCGCCGCCGATCTCCCGATAGATCGCCTGGGCTTCCGCGATGCGCGCCGCGGCCACCTCGGGTTGGATTTGGTTGATGGCGATCGAAGCGAGATTCCCGAGCGTCTCGGCCAGGGCGGCCCGGTGCTCCCGCCCGGCCAAGCGGCGAATACGCGCCGCTTCCTCGAGCGTCCGGGTGGCGTCCTCCGGGCGGCCGAGGGCGGATTCGAGGAGCCCCAGGCCGTTCAGCGTCTCCGCCACCGCCGGATGGTCCGGCCCGAAATGCCGGCGGCGCGTTTCCAGCGCCTCGGCGTAGAGCCCTTCGCTGGCTTCGTGGCCGCCGCCGTCGCGCTCGACGTCCGCCAGCGCCTGGGCAGTCTCCGCGCGTGCCAACTCCGCCTCGGGTCCGACGGCCGCGGTGCGCAACGAACGCACCCGCAGCAACACCTGCTTCGCCTCGTCCTCGAGCCCAAGCTTGCCGTAGACGACCCCGATGGCCTGGAGCAGATCGGCGCGGCTTTCGGGCTCGGCGCCGAGCTGCCCCGAACCGTCGTCAGCCAGCCGCACGGCGGCGGCGTCGAGCAACTCGCGGGCGGTGACCTTGGCGCCCGCGCTCTCGTCCGGATCGGACACTCGAAAGAGGTCGATCAGAAAGGTCGACAGCGCCTGCGCCCGCGTGCGCTGCGCCCGGGCCTGGTCGCGCTGGCGCCGCGCCTCGACGGCCGACACCGTGGCCACGGCGGTGGCCAGGACGAGCACCACGGCCGCCGCCGAGGCGAGCTGATGGCGCCGCAGGAATCGCCCGGCGCGGTAACTCCAGGTGAGCTTGCGGGCCGACACCGGCAGGCGGTCGAGATGGCGTGCGATGTCCGCCGCGAGCGCCGCCACCGAGCGGTACCGGCGTTGCGGCTCGGCCTCGAGCGCGGTCGTCACGATGGCGTCGAGGTCGCCCACCAAGCGGCGGGCGAAGCGGCGACGGACGGGATCCGCCCCGGCGGCCCGGCGCACCGCTTCGCTCGGGGGCCGGACGACCCGCTGCCGTTCCTCGGGCGCGGGCACCTCCCCGGCGAGCAGCTCGTAGAGCAACAGCCCCAGGCCGTAGACGTCCGTGGCGGTGGTGATCGGCGCCCCGGCGACCTGCTCCGGGCTCGCGTACTCCGGCGTCATGGCGCGCACCTCGAAGGCGGTGGCGGCGTGGCGCTCGGGGTCGAGCAGCTTGGCGATGCCGAAATCCAGCAGCTTGGGCACACCGTCGGCGCCGACCAAGATGTTGGCGGGCTTGAGATCGCGATGGACGACGAGATTCTGGTGCGCGAAATCGACCGCCGCGGCAACCTGCTGGAAAAGCCGCAAGCGCTCCTCGAGGCTCGGATTCGCGGCCGCCACCCAACGGTCGATGGGCTGGCCGGCGATGAACTCGAGAACGAAGAACGGCCGGCCGTCGGCGGTCGAGCCGCCGTCGAGCAGGCGCGCGATGTTCGGGTGCACGAGCTCGGAGAGAATGCGCCGCTCGCGCAGGAAGCGCCGCACGATCTCGTCGGTGTCCATGCCGCGCTTCAGGAGCTTGAGGGCGGCCTGCTGGTCGTAGGCGCCGTCGGCCCGCACGGCGAGGAAGACCTCGCCCATGCCGCCGCGGCCAATTTCCGAGATCACCTCCCAGGAGCCGATGCGCTGGCCAAGGGTGGTCGACGGCACGGCGTCGGCGAAGTGGCGGGCGAGGTCGAGCCGCTCGTCCTCGAGGAAGTCCCCGGCGGCCTCGTGGGCGGCCAGGAGCGAACGGACCCGCTCGACCACGGCGGTATCGGCTGCGGCCGCGGCGAGAAAGGCCTCGCGCTCCGCGGCGGGAAACTCGAGCGCGGCCGAGAACAGATCCTTGATTCGGCTCCAGCGTTCAGGGTCCATGGTCGTCCGTAGGCGGCGGGACGGAAGCGAGCTGCTCGAACAGGAACGAACGCGCCACTGCCCACTCGCGTTTGACGGTGGGGGTCGAGATGCCCATTACCTCGGCCGTTTCTTCGACCGAGAGACCGGCGAAGAACCGTAGCTCGACGACTTGCGCTTGGCGGGGATCGAAAACTTCGAGCCGCGCCAGCACGGCGTCGAGCGCCAGGACGTCGATCGAGGGCGGCTCGGTGATCGCCTGGTCCTCCGCCACGGTGACCCGCAACGAGCCGGCATTGCGTTTCTGCGCCCCCTTGGTGCGCAAGTGGTCGACCAGCACACGGCGCATCATCTGCGCCGCCACGCGAAAGAAGTGCGCTCGCTCCTCCCACTCCGCCCGCCCCTGCTTGGCGAGGCGCAGGTAAGCCTCGTGGACCAGGGCCGTGGCCTGCAACGTGTGCCCCGGCGCCTCGCGGCGCAGGTAGCGCCCGGCCAGCGAACGCAACTCGTCATAGACCAGCGGCAGCCAGTGGTCCGCGGCACGCGGCGGCAGAGGGTCGGAAGGGGGCATGGGCTGGTGAGGGAGTCTACGCCGCCTCAGGCCGATCGCGGGGGTTCGAGCCGCCGCCGCACCGGCAGCCGGCAGGCCGTTTCGTCGCAGGCCTGATAACCGAGGATGAGCTCGCCGCTGCCGCGCAGGCGACCCGTCAGCACGACCACGCCGGTGAGGGAGTCACCTTGGGGTATCTCCAGCTCGACGATCTCGTTGCCCGCGACAGCCTCGACTGCGAGGGCAGCGCCGTCGAGGTGCCAGCCGATTCGGAGATCGAGCTGGATGACGAACGGACGGGTGCCGTCCGCCTCCGCGGCGGCCAGCTCGTAACGCACCGCCACGGGCTCCGAGAGCTCACCGAACCGCCACGCCGCGAGGGCCAGCGTCTTGGCTGCTTCCGGCGCTCGCTCGAGAACCGGCGCGTAGGCTGCCAGCGTCGCCGCGGCGCGCTCGCGGTAGCCGTCATCGCCAGTGGCGGCGTGGAGCTCCAGCAGGTTGAGCACCGCGATGCCGTTGGCCGCGGGCGTGGCGCCGTCGAAGATCTCTTGGTTCCTAACCAGCAGGTCCGGACTGGCCGCGGCGTTGTAGAAGCCGCCTTGGGGGTGGGCCAGGCGGTCGATCTGTTCGGCGGTCAGCTCGACCGCGGCGGTGAGGTAGCGGGCTTCCCCACCGGCGCGCGCCAGGGCCAGCAGGCCCCGGACCAGGAACACGTAGTCGGACAAAAACGCCGCCACCTTGCCCTCACCACCCCGCACGGCGTGCAGCAGCGGGCCGCCCGCCGGGCGCATCTCGGTGAGCACGAAGTCCGCGGCGGCGCGCGCCCGAGCCAACATCTCGGCGTCACCGAACACTCGCCCGGCCTCGGCCAGCCCGCGGATGGCCATACCGTTCCAGTCCGCGAGGATCTTGTCGTCGGTCAGGGGCCGCTCCCGTTTCGCCCGGGCGGCGAACAGCCGCTCGCGCAACGGCGCGACTTCCGCCCAGAGTTCCTCGGTCGAGCGCCGCCGGGCCGCTGCCAGCTCGGCCACCGGCTTC
>JANRLG010000161.1:0-47671 GCA_033762835.1 Thermoanaerobaculia bacterium | reverse complement strand
CCGGTCCCTCCCCTTCGTACAGTGCAGCCTTCTGGAGGTTGTTGGTCATGGATAGCATCGATCTCGAAACGCCCGAACCCCGCCGCCGCTGGCCCCGGATCGCCCTGTCCTTGGGCACCGTGGCGCTTCTCGCCGGTGGCTTCTACCTCGCACAAAACGCCCGTACCGCCGACGCCAGCGAGACGGAAACCAAGAAAGAAGAAACCAAGGTGCCGATCCCGGTCGACACCGTGGCGGTCGTCGCCGGCCCGGTATCCTCCTACCTGGCGGCCACCGCCAACCTGGTGCCGGAGAACGAGGTCAAGGTGCTCGCCGAGTGGGAGGGCCGGATCTCGCGCATCCTGGTCGAAGAAGGCCAGGCCGTACAGAAGGGCCAGGTGATCGCCGAGCTCGTGCGCGGCGACAGCGAGATCAACCTCGAGAAGTCCCGCGTGCGGCTGGCCAACGCCGAGGCGGGTTACGAGCGCACCGCTCGGCTCCACCGCGAGGGCCTGGTGTCCCCGCAGGATCTCGACCGCGCTTCGATGGAAAAGCAGCTCTCCGGTCAGGAGCTCAAGGAAGCCGAGTGGCGTTTGGCCAAGACCAGCATCCGCGCGCCCTTCGGCGGTCGCGTGACGGCACGGGCCATTCAGCCCGGTCAGGACATCCGCGTCGGCCAGGAAATCGTCACCGTTGCTTCCTTCGAACCCCTGGTGGCCCGCATCTACCTGCCCGAGCGCGACGTGCTGCCGCTGCGCGTGGGCCAGAGCGCCAAGATCGTGTCCAAGGCGGATGAATCGATCGCCTTCGACGGTGTGATCGACCAGATCGCCCCGATCGTCGATGTCGCCACCGGCACCGTGAAGGTCACCGTCAAAGCCGGACCGCGGCCCGAGGCCGTGCGTCCGGGCGCCTTCGTCGAGGTGCGGATCGTCCAAGAGACCCGCGCCGCGGCCCTGCTCGTGCCCCGCGAGGCGGTGGTGCGTGAGCTCCAGCGGACGTTCGTCTTCGTCGCCAAGGACGGCGTGGCCCAGAAGCGGCCCGTCGTACTCGGCCTGGAAGAGGGCGCCCGGGTCGAGGCGACCTCGGGGCTCACGGCCGGTGAGCTCGTCATTACCGCCGGCCAGGGTGGTCTCAAGGACGGCGCTCCCATCAAACTGCTCGGTGCCGAAGCCTCCTAGGAGACGCCATGAATCTGGTCGATTTCGCCTTGTCGCGGCGGGTGACCGTCGCGATGATCAGTATCGGTGTGACCCTGTTCGGCGCGGTGGCGTTCACGCGATTGCCGATCAATCTGTTGCCCGAGCTGTCTTACCCCAGTCTCACGATCGAAACCCGGCTTCCCGGCGCAGCGCCCAGCGAAGTCGAGACACTGGTCACCCGGCCCACCGAGGAGGCGGCCGGCGTGGTCGCCGGGGTGCAGCGCATGAGCTCGGTCTCGCGGCCCGGCTTGTCGCAGGTCACGCTCGAGTTCAAGTGGGGCCGCAACATGGACTTCGCGGTCCTCGACGTGCGCCAGAAGCTCGATCTGGTGACCTTGCCGCGGGAGAGCTCGAAGCCGGTGCTGCTGCGTTTCGATCCCGCGAACGATCCGATCGTCCGCCTCTACCTCAAGGGTTCGGATCTCTACCTCCTGAGATACCTCGCCGAAGAGGTGGTCAAGAAGGATCTCGAGTCGACGGACGGCGTGGCTGCGATCAAGGTCAACGGCGGTTTCGAAGAAGAGATCCAGGTCGAAGTCGACCAAGGCAAGCTCGCTCTGTTGGGCCTATCGATCGGTGAGATCGGGGATCGGCTGGCGCGCGAGAACATCAACCAGGCCGGCGGCAGCCTGTATGAAGAAGAGGCCCGCTACCTGGTGCGCTCGAAGAACGAGTTCGAGAACATCGAGGACATTCTGCGCACCAACCTCATCACCCGCGACGGGCGCTCGATCCGCCTGTCCGACGTGGCGCGCGTCGAGCGGGGTGCCAAACGCCGGGAAGTCGTCACCCGCTTCGACGACCAGGAGGCCGTGGAGCTCGCCCTCTACAAGGAAGGGGACGCCAATACGGTGGGGGTGGCCGAGGCGGTCCAGCGGCGGCTGGAGGTCGTCCGCAAGGACCTGCCGGCGGGCGTCGAGTTGGTCGTCGGCAGCGACCAGTCCGAATTCATCCGTTCGTCGATCGACGAGGTGCTCGAGAACGCCTGGCAGGGCAGCCTGATCGCCCTCGTAGTGTTGCTGCTGTTCCTCAAGAACGTTCGCAGCACGCTCGTGATCGGCCTGTCGATCCCGCTCACGGTGATCGCGACCTTCGTGCTCATGCACCTGACCGGCACGTCGCTCAACATCATGTCGCTCGGCGGCCTCGCCCTCGGCATCGGCATGATCACGGATGCCTGCATCGTCGTTCTCGAGGCCATCTACAAACATCGCGAGGCCGGCGAGTCGCCCTTCGAGGCAGCGCGCAAGGGGACCAAGGAAGTGGGGATGGCGGTCGTGGCCTCGACCTTGACGGCGATCGCGGTGTTCTTGCCCGTCGTCTTCCTCGAGGGCATCGCGGCTCAGTTGTTCCGGGACCAGGCGCTGACGGTGTCCTTCGCCCAAATCGCTTCGTTGGTGGTCGCTTTGACGATCATTCCCCTGCTCGCCGCTCTGCTGTTGGTCAACATCTCGGCGGGTGCCGCTGTGCAGGCTGTCGGCGCGGGCTTGGTCAACAGGTCTGTGGTTGGCGTCGTTCGCTGGTTTCGCGGTGGCTTCGCGGCCCTCGGACGGATGGGTGCCTGGTTGGGGCGGCCCTTGGCTCGTCCTTTCGACGCCGGTCTCGCGGGCTTGAACCGCGCGTACCCGCACCTGCTCGGCTGGGCGCTCGACCACCGGGCCCTGGTGCTGGGCGCCGCCGCTGGGTTGCTTGCCGCCGCCTTGGCTCTCGTGCCCTCGCTTGGGGTCGATCTCGTGCCGGTGTTCAATCAGGGGACCTTCGCGTTCCGGGTCGAGCTGCCCGCGGGCACCCCCCTCGAAAGCACCGACTCGTTTCTTGCCGAGGCTCAGGAGGTCCTACGTGGAGACTCGCGGGTGGCCTCTCACTCGGCGATCGCGGGAGGAGCTGGCTTGGCCCTGGCCCGGACCGGCGCCGAAGGCGAGAACGTGGGCCGCCTCGAGGTACGGATGGCTCGGGGAACCACTTCGGCAGACGAAGCCGCGGTGGCGGATCTGCTGCGCGAGCGGCTGAACCGGGTGCCCGAGGCGACCTACAAGTTCGAACGCCCGTCGGTCTTCTCGTTCCGCACCCCGGTCGAGGTCGAGGTCTACGGCGACAATCTCGAAGAAATCCAGCAGGTGGGCGACCAACTCCACGACCGGATGGCGGCCCTGCCGGGTTTGGTCGATGTGCGCAATTCGGCCGAGTTGGGCAACCCGGAAGTCCAGGTCAGTTTCCGGCGGGACCAGTTGGTCCTGCTCGGCCTCGACTTGGAGCAGGTGGGCGCGACGGTGCGCAACAAGATCCAAGGCGAAGTGGCGACCCGCTTCACCGAGAACGAACGGGAAATCGACATCGTGGTCCGATCGCTGGGCGGCCGAGGGGAAGTGTCGGTCGAGGATGTCGGCAACTTGATTCTGGGCGAGCGCCAGGGCATTCCGATCCGCCTGCGCTCGGTGGCCGATGTCACCGTGGCCCGGGGACCGAGTGAGATCCGCCGCATCGGCCAGAAGCGGACCGCGGTCGTCGCCGCCAATCTCGCCGGGCGCTCGATGGGCGAAGTGGAGCAGGATCTTCAGCCCATTCTCTCCGGCCTGAGCTTGCCGCTCGGTACCACGGTCACCCTCGGCGGCCAGTACGAGGAGCTCAAACGTAGCTTCCGGAGCCTGCTGCTGGCCCTGGGGTTGGCGGTGTTTCTCGTCTACTTGGTGATGGCGTCCCAGTTCGAGTCCCTACTGCACCCGTTCGTCATCCTGTTCACTTTGCCCTTCGGGGCCATCGGAGTGATCTTCTCGTTGGCCCTGACGGGGACCACGCTCAACGCCGTCGCCTTGATCGGCGCGGTGATCCTGGCGGGGATCGTGGTCAACAACGCCATCGTCTTGATCGATGCCGTCAACCAACTGCGGCGCGAGAACGGTCTCGGGCGCCGGGAAGCCCTGATCCAGGCCGGGCTCGACCGCATGCGGCCGATTCTGATGACCACCGTCACCACGGTGGCGGGCCTGGTCCCCATGGCTCTCGGCCTCGGGGAAGGTGCCGAGCTGCGGGCTCCCCTGGCCACGACCGTCATCGGGGGGTTGACCGTCGGCACGCTGCTGACGCTGGTGGTGATCCCGGTCGTCTACACGCTCTTTGATCGTGGTCGTGAGGTGCCCGTGGGTCGGCCGGTCGAGGACCGAGAGCCCGCCGACGGACTGGCCGTCGAGAACCCGGCTTGAGGGTGAGGAGGTCACGCCGATGAACCTGCCCAATCTCGCGGTCCGCCGCCCCGTCACCACCGCGATGCTGTTGGCGAGCTTGCTCGTCTTCGGCGCCATCGCCGCAAATCGGCTGCCGCTCGCTTTCTTGCCCGAGGTCGACGCGCCCTTCGTCGGCGTCGTGGTGCCGTACCCGAACTCGAATCCGCTCCAGATCGAAAAGGAGATCACCAAGCCGATCGAGGAGGTGCTCTCGACCCTGGCCGGCATCAAGCGTATGCGCTCGACGTCGGACCCGGACAGCGCCCGAGTCTTCCTGCTCTTCGATTGGGGCCGGGACATCGACGTCGTGCGCATGCAGGTGTCCGAGCTGCTGGAGCAGATCAAACCGGAGCTGCCGGCGGAGATCGGCGAGGTCCAAATCTTCTCGTTCAACACCAACGACATCCCGGTCGTCGAAGCGCGCCTGTCGGCCGAGGGCGTGGACCTTTCGGAGAGCTGGGACCTGCTCGAGGCGCGGGTGCTGAACCGCCTCCGGCGCGTGCCCGGGGTGGCCCGGGTGGATCTGGACGGTGTCGCCCCGCGCCAGATCTACATCGACCTCGTGCTCGCCAAGATCAAAGCCCACAACGTCAACGTCGGGGACTTGATCGGCAAGCTGCGGGGGACGTCCGCCAATCTCGTGCTGGGCGAAGTGCGCGACGGCGGGCTGCGCTACACGGCGCGCAGCCTGGGAACGTTCTCGTCCCTCGATGCCATTCGAGATTTGGTGATCGACGCCAAGGGTCTGCGACTCGGCGACATCGCCGAAATCAACTACGAACAGCCGGCGATCAACTACGGGCGCCTGCTCGATCGCAAGGAAGCGATCGCCTTGAACGTCTTCAAGGAATCCACCGCCAACACGGTCGAAGTCGTCCGTGGCGTGATGGCGGTGATCAACGGCGAGATCGATCAGGACCCGCTGCTGCAAGGCGTTTCGGTGTTCGTGTGGGACGACCAGGCGGAGCAGATCGTCAACTCGATCGACGGCTTGAAGTCGGCCGGGTTCCAGGGTTCGCTCCTGGCGATCGCCATCCTGTATTTCTTCCTCCGTCGTATGCGCACGACGATCATGGTCTCGCTGGCGATTCCGTTTTCCGTGATCGTCACCTGCGGCGTTTTGTACTTCCTCGGCAAGAGCCTCAACATCTTGTCGATGATGGGGCTGATGCTCGGCGTCGGCATGCTCGTCGACAACGCCATCGTGGTGCTCGAAGCAATCGACCGGCGCTCGCGCGACGAGCCGGACCGGCGGATGGCGGCGCTCTTCGGTGCAAAGCAGGTGGCCCTGGCGGTGACGGCCTCGACCGCAACCACCCTGATCGTCTTCCTGCCGCTCATCGTGGGCGACAACTCCGAGCTCACTGTCTGGCTCGGTGAAGTGGGTTTGGCGATCTCGTTGTCGCTGGCGGTTTCGTTGTTCGCCTCCCTGACGCTGATTCCCCTCGCTGCCGCCACCTGGCTCCCGGCCGGTACTCCCAAACGGGTGCCGTCGATCGAATGGCTCGAGCAGCACTACCAGAAAGTCCTGGCCTGGACCCTGGACCATCGTTGGAAGACGGTGGGCTTGCTCACGGCCAGCATGGCCCTGGCGATCGTGCCGTTGGCTGCGGGTTGGGTCGAGACGTCGCAGTTCTCGGGCACCACCCGGGAGCGGCTGCGACTCGAATACGAGTTCACGGACTTCGCCTACAAGAGCCGGGCGCGTGAGGCGGTCGAGAAGGTCGAGGACGTGCTTTATGCCCAGCAGAAGGAACTTGGCATCGAGTCGATCTATAGCTGGTTCAGTTCCGGCGACGGCGCCGCCTCGACGCTGACGCTGGTCGACAAGAACCTGCCCGATGACGAGTTCAAGGCGCTGCGCAAGAAGATCCGGGAGACCTTGCCGGAAATCGCGGGCGTCGAGCTGACCTTCGACGACGACGAGGACACCAACAGTGGTACCACCGCCTTTTCGGTGAACTTCTATGGTCAGGACACGACGGTGCTGGCGCCGCTCGCCCAGGAGGCCCTGCGCCGACTCGAGACCATCGAGGGCCTGGCGGACATTCGAACCTCCCTGCAACAGGGGCGCAAGGAGATCCAGGTTCGGATCGATCGCCAGAAGGCTGCGGTGTACGGGCTGACCGCCCGGGAGGTGGCGGATCTGTTCAGTTTCACGCTCGCCGGTGTGCGCCTGCCCCGGTTCAATGCCGGCACGCGAGAGGTCGACACGGAGCTCGCTCTGCGCATCGAAGATCGCACCAACCTCGAGGATCTGCGCGCGTTGGAGTTTCGCGCCGCTGATGGTCGCCCCTTGCTGCTCGGTGACATCGCGGACTTCGAGGTGATCGAACGCCCCCAGGCGATCGAACGCGAAAACCGCAAGGTGCGGGCCGCCATCTCGGGCTCCTACGAGGGCGAATCCTGGGACGAGACGAAGCAGCAGATTGAGAACCTGATGAACGCGTTCTCCCTACCTCCGGGTTACTCCTGGTCGTGGAACCAGCGCATCCTCGAGCAGGACGACCAGGACACCCAGATGGTTCTGAATCTGCTGTTGGCCTTGGCGCTGGTCTTCCTCGTCATGGCCGCACTGTTCGAGTCCCTGGCCCAACCCTTTGCGATCCTGCTGTCGATTCCCTTTGCCCTGCCCGGAGTGACGTGGCTGCTGGCCCTCACCGGCACGCCGCTCAACTTGATGGCGATGATCGGCATGCTGATCCTGATCGGCATCGTGGTGAATAACGGCATCGTGCTCCTGGACCACCTGAATCAGCTGCGTCGGGAAGGCATGGGGGACCGCGAGGCGATTCTCGAAGCCGGCCGCGATCGCTTGCGCGCCATTCTGATGACCGCCTCGACCACCGTGCTCGGCCTAGTCCCCCTCGCCATCGGCGGCTCGACGGTCGGCAACATCTTCTACTACCCGCTGGCCCTGACCGTCATGGGCGGCCTCACGTCCTCGGTGATCCTGACCCTGGTCGTGTTGCCCAACGTCAACTTCACCGTCGAGCGGGTGGCGAAGTGGTTCAGTACCGTGTGGCGCACCTCGTCTCCAGTGGCCAAGAGCGCCCCGGCGTCGGTGGTGGTGGCGGAGACCTGAGGGCGCGGTGACGAAGAGGGCGGCCACGGGGGCCGCCCCCGCCAGCCGCTACTGATTTTCCTGGAGCAGCGGCCGGGCTTGTCCCGGCTGTAGCGCCTGCAGAAAGAAGGGACGACCGTCTCACCCCTTTTCTGGTCCGCTCGGGTTCACTCACCTACGAAAGGCTCGATCCTCGGGCCTACGAGGGAGGAAACCATGAAGCGACTCGAAGGTGTTCTCGTTCCGGCGGTTCTGTTGTGGGTCAGCCTGGTGCCCGCCGAGGCGTCGGAGAAGCAAGTGGTCTTCCTCGGCCAGAACTACGTGCTGGCCCATCACGAAGACAAGGTGAGTACCCGCGAGAGTCGGTACCTTCCCGCCGGTCAAACCCTGACCGACTGGAGCCAGTCGATCGACTACCTGGTGTTCCCGCGGCCGAAGGACCTCGCGCGGATCGATCCGATGATCGAGATCTTCCGCAATCTGCTGGCCTCGACCTGCCCGGGAACCTATTTTCATCTCATCCGCAACGAGCGGGATTCGGCGCTGGTCGAATGGACCGAGCCGGACTCCTGCGGATCGGATGGGCAGCACGGAGTGAGCCGGATCTTCTTCTGTGAACGCGGAGTGTGCCTGTGGGCCGTGCGTTCTACGAAACGCCCCTTCAGCGTGGCGGATCGTTGGGACTGGGCCGACGCCTTGGTCGAAATGCCGGTCGAGCCTTGAGGGCCCGTCGTGCTCCTGCCGTCAACCGAAATCCGGGTGAGTCTCGAGGGGAAAAAATCGGAAGGCGCTATCGCGTGCCCACTCGACGACGACGACTTCCGCGGGTCCGGCGACTTCCGCTTCGATGAAACTCGGGCGCTCGCGCAGCAGCGAGACGCGGAGGCCGGCGGCCTCCAGCAAGATGCGGTCGACTGTCCAGGAGGCCTCGAGGGCCGCTTCGGAGTCGTGAAACAGGTCGAGATTGCGGGAAACTCGTTGCCCGGCGACGCTCTCGTTGAGCGCGGCATCGCCCGCGACGTAACTCTCATCGCCCTCGATACGGCTTCGAGCTAAGAGTCTACAGACGGAGCCAACCGCTCCGCCAGCCGGGTATGCCGCTTCTTGGTGCGGGCGTTCTTGACGGCCATCTGGAGGGCGCCCGGGTCGCCGACCAACACGGCGAGGCGCTTGGCGCGGGTCAGGGCGGTGTAGACGAGGTTGCGCTGGAGCATCAGGAAGTGCTGCTTGTGAAGCGGCACCACGATGGCGGCGTATTCGCTGCCCTGGGACTTGTGAATCGAGCAGGCGTAGGCCAGGGCCAACTCGTCCAAGTCGCCGAAGCCGTGGCGCACGGTGCGGCCGTCGAACACGCTCTCGACCATCTCCTCCTCGGGGTCGATCGCCACCACCCGGCCGATGTCGCCGTTGTAGACCTCGAGCTCGTAGTTGTTGCGGATCTGCATCACCTTGTCGCCCACCGACACCGTGAGCCCGGCGCGGGTGACGCTGGGTTTGCCGGGGTTGAGGGCGTCGCGGAGAGCACGGTTCAGATTCTCGACGCCGAGTACGCCGCGATTCATGGGCGCCAGCACCTGGACCTCGGCGAAGGCGTCGAAGCCGAACCCTTCCGGAATGCGCTTCTGGACCAGTTGGATCACCGTCTTCAGGATCTCTTCCGGGTCGCGCCGCTCGAGGAAGTAGAAGTCGGTGATCTCGCCCTCCGTTCGCGAGTAGATCGGCATGTCGCCTTGGTTGACCCGGTGGGCGTTGGACACGATCGCGCTGGTCTTGCCCTGGCGGAAGATCTGATCGAGCCGCACCACGGCCACCGAGCCGGTCGCGATCAAGTCGGAGAGCACGCTCCCTGGGCCGACGGAGGGTAGCTGGTCAATGTCGCCCACGAACACCACCTGGGCCGCCAGGGGCACCGCGGCCACCAGGTTCGCGGCCAGCGTGACGTCGAGCATCGAGGCTTCGTCGATGATCACGAGGTCCGCCTCGAGGGGGTCCGAGGGTCCGCGGAGGAAGCCGCCGGTTTTGGGGTCGAACTCGAGCAGGCGGTGGATCGTTACCGCCTCGACGCCGGTCGACTCCGTCAGCCGTTTGGCGGCGCGACCCGTGGGGGCCGCCAAACGCAGCCGCCGGCCCTTCCGGCGGAGGATTTCGACGATTCCGCGCACGAGCGTCGTCTTGCCGGTGCCCGGGCCACCCGTGATCACCAGCACCTTGGCGGTGGCCGCTTGGCGAATGGCATCGCGCTGAGCGGGGGCGAGCTCGAGGTTCTCCCGCGACTCGAACCACTCGAGGGCGCGATCGAGGTCGATCTCGATTGGTTTGCCGGGGTGCGCGAGTAGCTGGCGCAGGCGCCGGGAGAGGGACAACTCGGCGGCGTGGAGGGGGGTGAGGAAGATGGCGCGCAAAGACGCCGCACCTTCGATCACCACGTCCCCCGTGCGCGTCAGCGCCGCCAGGGTCGTCGTGATCGCGTCTTCCTCCACGCCCAGCAGCTCCTTGGCGCCGCCCACCAGTTCTTCCTCGGGCAAGAATACGTGGCCGGCCGCCGCGGCTTCGCCGAGCAGGTGGAGCAGGCCCGCCTCGAGCCGGGCCGGCGCGCCGCGGGGCATGCCCAGGCGCCCGGCGATCGAATCCGCGGTGGCGAAGCCGATGCCCATGATGTCGCGGGCGAGGCGAAACGGGTCCTGCCGAACGACCTCGAGGGCGCCTTGGCCATAGCGCTTGAAGGCTTTCAGGGCGAGGTGGGTGGGCACGTCGTGGGAGTGCAGGAAGAGCATCAGCTCTTGGATGTCGCGCTGGGCCACGAAGGCGTCGCGGATCGACGTGCTGCGCTTCTTACCGATGCCCGGGACTTTGACCAGCCGCTCGGGTTGCTGCTCGATGACCTCGAGCGTGCCGGCGCCGAAGGCCGCCACCAGCCGCTTGGCCATCTCCGGGCCGACCCCCGGCACGAGCCCCGAGGCCAAGTACTTCTCGATGCCCGCGGCAGTCGAGGGTACGGCCCGGCGGTGTTCGGTGAAGCGGAACTGCTTGCCGAACTTGGGGTCCACGATCCACCGGCCGGTCAACTCCAGGTGCTCACCCACCTGGGCCTGGGCCAGCGGCCCCACGATCGTCTGCAACTCCCGTTCGTTCGGGACCGCGAGCCGCGCCACCGTCCAGCCGTTTTCCGGGTTGGTGAAAACGAGCCGTTCCAGAGTGCCGCGGAGCTTCGAGTCGGCCGGTTCGGGAGTCACGAGGGTGGATGGTACGAAAAAAGCCCCCGGGCCGCGCGGCTCGGGGGCTTCGGGAGGTCGCAAGGAGCTCGACTCAGCGCCGACGCAGGACGCCGAAGGCGGCGACGGACAGCAGCAGGCCGAGGGCGATCAAACCGTAGGTCGAGGCGGTCGGCACCTCGAGCACGTTCGGCGGGGGAGGGCCATTGAGGGCGAAGTTGGCGATCTGGTCGATCTCGGTCTGCGTCATGCACTCGGTGGACGGTGCGGCAGCGAGGGCCGTGGCGGCCGCGGCGGCTTCGGCCCGCGTGGGCTGGCCGGTCGCGAAGTTGACGATGATTTGGGTCTGCCCGGCGCCGACCGTCATGGCGTAGCGCCAGAACGGGTTGTCGTCACCGTTGACGAAGCTGATGCCCGCCATCGGAACTGGAGCACCCGCGCCCTGGAAGACGTGACCGAGGCGGACATCCGAAGAGGTGGAACCGGAGAAGGCCTGGAAGCTCGTGAGCCAGGTGTCCGCGGCCTCGGCGGTGGCGTCGGAGTCGGAGCTGGTGACGATCGTCGTGCCGGCGTCCGATCCCAGATTGTTGCTGGAGATCAGATTGAGGCTCGCCGAGGCACCACTCGTGTTGGTCACGATGTCCATCCAACGGATGAACTCGCCCGAGGCGGGAACGAAGATTTTGCGAGTCACCGAGAACGGACCGATCGTCTGCGACGGCGTCACGACCTGACGCCCGTTGCACTCGAGCGCCGCCACGCCGTTCTGGTTGTACATGATGTACTCGACGGGGCCATCGCCGCCGCCGCCGGACACGCAGGGGCCGGTGCCCCCGGTGAGCGAGACGCAACGCGCGCCATAGCCGTCGAAGGAGTCGGTCAGGGTGGTCGAGGTCGAACCACCACCCGAGGTGTCGGCATTGACGGCGGCGGTGTAGGACGCCTCGGAGGCCGCGCCGGAGGCGGAACTCGAAGTCGTGAAAGTGATGTCGGTGTTGATGAAGTACTCGAGACCCGAGGCATCGATGAGCGGTTGCTCACCGGTGCGGCCCGGCGGCTGGCCGGTGCCGGTCCGGTTGCCGGACTGTTGGCCGCCAGCCTTCAGGGTATCCTTGAGGGCGCGGCGTTCGGAAACCTGCACGTCGGCGATGGCGGAGCCGGCGAGCAGAGCGGCCGTTCCTAAGATCAAAAGATGACGCATGAACTTTCTCAGCCTCCCGAAGGGATCGATATCCGGTGGATGTTCAACGCATGTTAGGGGCGAGTTTTCCGGGAGTCAAGCGGGCCGCTCGGATCGGCCGAATGATCTTCGCTTTCGGGTTCTGTTCGGTGTCGCTGGGTTGTGCTCCCGAAACTCCGAAAAACGTTCTTCTGGTGACTATCGACACGTTGCGCGCGGATCGCACCGGTCCCTACGGTTTCGGGTTGGCGCGGACGCCCCACATGGATCGGTTGGCCCGGGAGGGAGCGACCTTCGAAACGGCGATCGCGACGGCGCCGATCACCCTGGTGGCCCACTCGACGATCTTCACCGGCTTGCTGCCGCCCGCCCACGGCGTGCGGGACAATGGGGCTTATTCCCTCGGTGCCGGTGCCACGACCTTGGCCGAGAGTCTGCAGAGCGCCGGCTTCGAAACCCGCGCGTTCGTCTCCGCCCTGGTGCTCAATCGTCGCTATGGCCTCGCTCAGGGCTTCGAGTCCTACGACGACGACTTGTGGAGCGAGGATCAGCCCAAGATGTTCCTGATCCGCGACCGCCCGGCGCAGCGCACGGCGGAGCGTTTTCTCGAGTGGTTGCGAGCGCGGCCGGAAGCGGGTGCCAAGCCGTTTTTCGCCTGGGTTCACTTCTTCGATCCGCATCAGCCCTATGCCGCGGCCGGCCGTTTCGCCGCCCTGGCGCCCCATCCCTACGACGCCGAGATCGCGGCGGCGGATGACGGTCTCGGCCGGCTGCTCGCGGGCCTGGCCGAACGCGGCGAGTTGGATTCCACGCTGGTCATCGTCACCGCGGATCACGGCGAGAGCCTCGGGGAACACGACGAAAAGACCCACGCCATCTTCATTTACGACGCTACCGTCCACATCCCCTTGATCCTGCGGGCGCCCGGGCTCGTGCCGCCAGGGCTGCGGGTGAAAACACCGGTCCACCAGGTCGATCTGATGCCGACCGTCCTCAGCGCCCTTGGCCTTCCGGGCGGAGAGAAGACCCAAGGCCTCGACCTGGGACCCTTACTCCGGGGAGGGACGCTGCCCGAGAGGGCGCTGTACGGCGAGTCGTTGTTGTCCGAGATCGGCTTCGGCATGGCGCCGCTGTACTCGGCCCGAGCCGACGGCTTCAAGTGGATTCGCGCTCCTCGGCCGGAGCTCTACGACTTGACGGAAGACCCGCGGGAGCTGCGCAACCTCGCCGGGGAGGAACGTCGACGCAGTCGCGAGCTCGATCGCCGTCTCGACGAGCTGCTGGCCGACTCGGCCGAGCGGGCCATCGCCGCCGACCAGCAGGTGATGGACAAAGAGACCCTCGAGACTCTCCAGGCCCTCGGCTACCTGGCGCCCCGGGATCAACGGGCGGCGGTCGCCGGGATGGACCCGAAAGACGGCATCGTCTTCTACAGCGGGCTCGAGGAGGCGCGCCACGCCGCCCAGCGAGGCGACTGGGACGAGGCCGCGGCGCGTTGCCGCAAGATACTCACCGCGTTGCCGGGCAACCAATCCGCGCTCAACATCTTGGGTTTGGCGGAGTTGCGCCGGGGTGACCTGGCCGCGGCGCGCGACGCCTACTACCGCTCTCTCGCCCTCGAGCCTCGCCAGAGCCGCGTCTTCGCCATGTTGGGCTCGATCGCCCTGATCGAGGGCCGGCTGGACGAGGCCGACGACCAGTACCGGAAAGCCCTCGAGATCACTCCGGAATTCGTCGAGGCCATGGTTCAGCGCGGGCTGATCGCCGCGGTCCAGGGCGACGAGTCGACGGCCCTCGGCTGGTACCAGAAGGCCCAGGCGGCGGACCCGGGGTTTCCCCGTGCCTGGCGGCTGGCGGGCGACCATCATTACGAACGGGGCGAGTTCGCCCCGGCTCTGGCCGCCTACGAGCGAGCCCTGGAAATCAGCGGCAAAGACCTTCACAGCCTGATCCAGGCCGGCAATGCGGCACGCCGCCTCGGCCGGCCCGCGGACGCCGCAAAGTACTTCGAGCGCGCTGCCGACACCCGTCCGGACAGCTGGCTACCGCGCTACAACCTCGCCTGCCTAGAGGCCCTCGCGGGACGTGCCGCTGCCGCCCAGGGGCACCTCGACGCCGCGCTCGAACGGGGCTTCCAGAACCTCGCCTTGGCGCGCGGCGATGCCGACCTCGCCGGCCTGCGCGCGCGGCCCGAGTTTCAACGTTGGCTCACCACGGTCGACCGGCAGAGTCGCCGAGCGGGGGACGACGGCGCCGGAGACGGACGGTGAGGGGCGCGGCTCTCGGCCTCGGCAATCGTTCACGAGCCGGATGGTGGCCTGTTGTCTGCCTGCTCGCCGTGGTCCTGCCGGCGGCTTGTGGCCAGCCGCCGCCGGAGCCCGTGGCCTCTGATCAACTGGTCGCCGCGCGAAGCGATCCCACCCCCGACCGCGCGGCGCGCCAGGCCGCCCGCGCGTTCTGGAATCAGCCTGCGACGATCGCCGAGTTGGGCCTGACTCCGGCCGAGCGCGAACGCCTCGATGCCCTGGTGCCCTCGATTCTGGAGTCGCTCCAGAAAGCCAATCGCGACCACCGCACGACCTCCGAGGCCTGGGCCGCGGCCGTCCGATCCGGTGACTCGGCGGCGACCACGAGATTCGCGGCGGAGCTCGTCACCACTGCCAGCGCGGTGGCACGAGCCCAAACCGAGGCCAAGACTCGCCTCGTCGAGGCTCTCGGCCCCGGCCCGGCCCAGAAGCTCGCCGTGCGCTACCCCAAGTTCATGGCTGCTCCGTGGGTGCGGGCCAACCGGCTGGTGGACACGAGCGACCTGGGGAAGTATCTCGAAGGACCGAGCTCCGTTGTGCCAAAATGACCCGAATGGCAGAACGTAATCTCGTCCTCGTGATCGACGACGAAACCGGCTCGCGGGAATCGATGGCGATCGCGCTCGAAAAAGCCGGGCTCGCCGTGCGTACCTTCGACGACGCCGGCAAAGCGCTCGAATTTCTGGAAGACAACGTCGGCGTGGCCCGGCTGGCGGTCTGCGACCTGCGTATGCCGGGCACCGATGGCCTGGCCTTCCTGGCCCGCGTGCGGCAGGAGGCCTGGGACCTGCGGGTGATCCTGGTCACCGGCTTCGGCTCCATCGAATCGGCCGTCGAGGCCATGCGGGTGGGTGCCGACGACTACCTGACGAAGCCCGTCGACCTCTACGAGCTGCGCAAACGCGTGCTCGAGAAGCTCGAACGCGAGGAGCTGAAAGCGGAAGTCACGAGCCTGCGCGAGCAGCTCGACAAACGTTTCGGCTTCGAGGCCATTCTCGGCAAGTCCGAGCCCATGGAGAAACTCTTCGAGCGTATGCGCCTGGTGGCGCCGACGCGCTCTTCGGTGCTCATCATCGGCGAAAGCGGTACCGGCAAGGAGCTGGTGGCCAACGCCCTCCACCTCGCGAGCCCCCGGCGCAACGAACGCTTCCTGGCGATCAACTGCGGCGCGATTCCCTCGGACATCCTCGAGTCCGAGCTCTTCGGTCACGAGCGCGGCAGCTTCACGGGCGCCGTGGCCAAGAAGATCGGCAAGTTCGAGCTGGCCCACAAGGGCACGTTGTTCCTGGACGAAATCAGCGAGCTCTACCCTGAACTCCAAGTCAAACTGCTGCGCGTGCTCGAAGAGCGCAAGGTCATGCGCGTCGGCGGCTCGGACTTGATCGACGTCGACTTCCGGCTGATCGCGGCGACCAATCGGGACCTCGAGAAAGAGATCGCCGAAGGGCGTTTCCGCGAGGATCTGTACTACCGGCTGAAGGTCGTGCGGCTCGAGATTCCGCCGCTGCGGGACCGTGCCGGCGACCTGGCTATCCTGGTCGAGGGCTTCTTGGCGCGCTTCGCCGAGGAGCACGGCAAACCGGTCAAGCGCCTGGCCCCGGACGCCCTCGAGTTGCTCAGCCGCTACCCCTGGCCGGGCAATGTGCGCGAGCTGCGCAACGAAATCGAGTCGTTGGTGATCTTCAGTGCCGGCGAGGAGATCACCGCCAAGGACATTCCCGTCGCCCTGCGCGGCGGCGCCGCCGCCGAGGCGCCGCCCGACGGTCGCATCCAGCCCTTGGCCGGGCCGACCAAAACGATGGCCGACATCGAGCGGCAAGCGATTCTCGAGACCTTGGAGCGCACCGGCGGCCACCGCGCGGAGGCGGCCAAACTGCTCGACATCGGCCTGCGCACGCTGCAACGCAAGCTCAAGGAGTACCGGCAGGGTGGCCTGGCGGGCGACGGGACCGGCGACGACAGCGACGACGACGAGACCTTCGAAGACGAGGAGGGCTGAGATGGAAGTTCCGGCGGAAGTGCTCATCCACAACGAGCTGCTCGCCATGAAAGGCGGCCGCGGTACGCTCCTCGCCGTCTCGCCCCACGGCTTCTACGAGGTCAATCTCCGCTTCGGCGAACGCCTGCACCGCGTCCTGCTACCGATCAGCGGGACGATCGTCATCAGCCAGGTGCCGGAAGAGGCGTTACCCGCGGACGGGTTCGAGATCGAGCGGTAAGGCTCAGCACGACACTCCCCACGCCGGGTGGTCGAGCACGAAACCTTCTTCTTCGTCGTAACGCAGCACGGCGCCGTCGAGTTCGGCGGCGGCGCGGTGGTCGAGGGCGAGCCGGATGCCGTCGACTTCGAGGTGGAGGTCCCCTTCCACTTGGCGGCGGCTGGCCGCGAGCCGGAAACCCATGGCGCCGCAGCCTCCCGCGAACGCGATGCGCAGGGCTTCACCGGGGCCGAGGTCCCGTTCGGCCACGGCGCGGGCCTCGGGAGAGAGCGAAAGAGTGAGTTCCGCGGGCATGATCGTTAGGGTAACACTCGGGCGTCCGTGGGCCGTGGCCCCTGGCGGCCGGATTCGACGATTCTAGGCGTAGGCGCCTGCCGGAAGGATGGTCATGGAACGGATCGAGCTGATCCCGCGCTTCGAGCGCCAGGGGTACGAAGACGACCAGGTAGCGGCCCGCCGCACTTGGCTCGAAGCCAAGACGGGCGTGGCCTTGCCGCTGGTAGGCGCGGCCAGCGCCGCCGGGGGCCGCTGGCGCGGCAATATCGAGAACCCGATCGGTGCCGCCCAGGTGCCGATTGGCATCGCGGGGCCTCTGCGGGTGCTCGGGGAACATGCGGAGGGCGAAGTCTTCGTGCCCCTGGCCACGACGGAGGGCGCCCTCGTGCGCTCCTACGAACGCGGCATGATCGCCATCACCCGTTCGGGCGGCGCCACCGTCCGGTTGTTTCGCGACGAAAACCGCGTCACCCCCGTTTTCGTCTGCCGCAACGGCGCCGCGGCCGTGGCCCTCGCCCGCGAGCTTCCCGGACGCCTCGCCGAGCTCCAGGCCGCCGTCGCCACCACCACCCGCCACGGCCAGCTGCTGCGGGTCGAGGCCATGCCCAGTGGCCGGCGTGTGTTGGCGGCCTTCTGCTACTCGACCGGTGACGCCCACGGCATGAACATGATCGTCAAGGCTACCGACGCCGCCTGCCAGGTCGTGCTCGCGGCGGACCGGGCGGGCGGCGATCCGGTCATCGAGCGGCACTTGATCTTCTCCGGCGCCTGCGGCGAAAAACGCGCCGCGGGGGCCCTTCTGGCCGGGGGCAAGGGCAAACACGTGACGGCCTCGGTGGTGCTACCGCGCCGCGTTTTGCGCGCCGTGCTGCGAGTGACGGCGGGTCAGATGGAGGAGCTCTGGCGCTTGACCGTGCTTGGCCATCTCCACACCGCTGCGATGGGCTACAACGGCCACGCGGCCAACGCGCTGGCGGCTCTGTTCATCGCTTGCGGGCAGGACGTGGCCAACATCGTCAACTCCGCCGTTTCGATCACTGCCTTCGAAGAAGTGGGGGAGGGGGATCTCGCCGCGAGCGTCGAGTTGCCCGCCCTGACCGTGGCCACGGTCGGTGGCGGTACCGGTGTCGGCACCGGGCGTGAGTGCCTGGAGTTGCTCGGCTGCTACGGCACGGGCAAGGCCAAGCGGCTCGCCGAGATCGTCGCCGCCACCGTGCTCGCCGGGGAGATTTCGCTCGGAGCCGCGATCGCGAGCGGCGAGTTCGTGGCCGCCCATGAGGAATATGGGCGGAATCGGCCGGATGACGGGCCGAACGAACCTCAGGGCGGGCAGGGCTGATGCCGAAGCGGCCATTTCGGGGCCTGCGCACCACGGGGCCCCGGGAGTCCTACGACGTCGCCGTCATCGGCGCCGGCATTGCCGGCCTGACCTTGGCGGCACTCCTGGCGCGGCAGGGCTTTTCGGTCTTGCTCGTCGAGCAGCATTACATGGTCGGCGGGTACTGTTCGACGTTCCGCCGGGGCGGCTTCACCTTCGACGCGGCCACCCACTTCTACCCGCTGCTCGGCAATCCCCAGGCGCTGACGGCCAAGCTGCTGGCCTCGATCGGGGCCACCACGCGCTGGGTACGCATGGACCCGGTGGACACCTTCCACTTGCCCGACGGCTCGAAGTTCGAGGTGCCGGCGGACTACGACACCTACCGCGCCCGGCTCGCCGAGCGGTTTCCGGCAGAGCGGGAGAACCTCGAGGCCTACTTTGCCGAAGCGCAGGAGCTCTACCTGCTCGGAAGCCTCGAGTATCTGAAGGGCAAGTCGACACCGCGGCTCGACCGCTGGCGCAACGAGTCCCTGCGCCAAGCGCTCGATCGCCACTTTCGCGACCCGGCTCTGAAGCTCATTCTGACCGCCGATTGCCCGCACTGGGGTGGGCCGCCGGAGCGCACCTCCTTCGTCTTCGACTCCATGGGCCGGTTGTCCTACTTCCTCGGCAACTACTACCCCGAGGGCGGCTCCCAGGCGTTCGCGGACGATCTTGGACGGTGTGTCGAAGAAGCCGGCGGGGACCTGCTGATGAGCACGGCGGTCGACCGCATCGTGGTGGAAGACGGCCGGGCCGTCGGCCTGGAGCTGACCACGACGCGCGGCGCTTTGGTGGGTCGGCACCGGGTGCGGGCGCGCGCCATCGTCTCGAACGCCGATCTGCGCCAGACGATCGAGCGCCTGTTGCCCCTCGAAGCGACGCCGGAGGCGCTCCGCGCGCAAGTGCGGGAGATGCGCCCGAGCTTCCCCTGCTATCTCGCCCACATCGGCTTGTCGGAGGCGATCACGACGGCGCAGCTCGAGGCCGCCAAGGGTTACCACTGGCAGGGCTGGAATCCGGACGAGATGGGCCGCGGCAGCCTGCGTTGCAAGATCTTCGTGCCCACCCTCTTCGAGCCCCGCATGGCGCCGCCGGGCAAACACGTGGTCATCCAGCAGAAGGTGATCGAGGTCGACTACGACACCATCACCGACTGGGCCGGCCACAAGGCGGAGGTCCAGGAGTACCTGCTGACCCAACTCGAGCGCGCCATCCCGGGCGTCCGCGAGCACATCGAGGTGGTGACCGTGGCGACCGCCGCGACCTCCCAGCGTTTCACCTGGAACACCGAGGGCGCCATGCTCGGCTGGGAGATGTCGCCGGCACAGCTCGGCGCCGGCCGCCCCGGCATCGTCGGTCCGGTCGAAAATCTCTGGCTCGTCGGCCACTGGGTACAGCCCGGCGGCGGCATCACCCCGGTGTTGATTTCGGCGCAGCAAGGCGCGGAGGCCGTGGCCGCGGCGTTGGGCTGACGCGCCGCCGGCTCACTTCTCCAGCGTGGCCAGAAACGAGTTCGCCTCGGCCACCGCGGCGGACATTTCCTTCACCAAACGATCGACATCGCCTTCGAGGGAGCGGAAGGTGCCTTGCAGGGAGCCCAGGGCGCGGGCGTTCAAGTTGTGCTTCAGGAAAAGCACCTGGTCCTCGAGCTTCTCGAGCACCGGGTCCATGCGTATGGCGGCGGTTTTCATCTTGGCCACGAGTTGATTCGCCCGGCGGCGGGTGTCGCGCAGCTGGGCTTCACTCTTGCGGCGCAGCGCCGGGTCCTCGTACTTGGCCAGCTCGGCCTGCCATTCGGTGAACAGGGCGCCCGCCACCTCCTCGACGGCGGCGATGCGGTCGCGCACTTCCTGGGCCTGGGATTTCGAAGCCTCGTACTCCGAGCGGAGGGATTCGTAGCGGCTCTCGAGCTCGCCGCCGTCGTAGCCCACGAGGGCCTGGTAGCGCTCGAGGGCGTCGCGGAATTGCTCTTGGGCTTCCGCCTGGGCGTCGCGGGCGTCGCCGACGCGGTCGACCAGCACCTCGCGTTTTTCGATGCCGAGGGTTTCGAGGGCGGAGTAGTAGACCGAGCTGCACGCGACCGAGCCGAGCAGGGGAACGAGGACGAAGGCGGCGGCACGTTTCATGGGCGGATTCTATGCTCGCCTGTGGGATACTGCCCGGTCGAAACACCGCCCGAACCCCTCGCTCAAAGTCAGGAGCTCCGGTCCCGCCATGATGAGCCTCGACGACATCCGCCACCATCTCGGTTCCGACGCCGACAGTCTGCTCGATCACACCTGCGAGGGCGTTCCCAAGGAGCGCCTGCTACTGCCGGGGCCCGACTCGGTAGACCGCGCCTTCGGGTTGTCGGACCGCAAGCCCGGCGTGCTCGTCAACCTGCAACGGATGTTCGACCATGGCCGGCTGGGTGGCACGGGGTACCTGTCGATCTTGCCGGTGGACCAGGGCATCGAGCACTCGGGGGCCTCGGCCTTCGGCCCCAACATCGATTATTTCGACCCGGCGGCGATCGTCGAGCTGGCGATCGACGGCGGCTGCAACGCCGTGGCCTCGACGCTCGGGGTGCTCGGGTCGGTAGCCCGCAAGTACGCCCACAAGATCCCGTTCATGGTGAAGCTCAACCACAACGAGCTGCTGTCGTTCCCCAACCGCCACGAGCAGACGCTGTTCGCCCAGGTACAACAGGCGTGGGACATGGGCGCCGCGGCGGTAGGGGCGACCATCTACTTCGGCTCGGAAGACTGCCGGCGCGAGATCGTCGAGATTTCGGACGCCTTCGCCCAGGCCCACGACCTCGGGATGGCGACGGTGTTGTGGTGCTACCTGCGGAACTCGGGGTTCAAGAAGAACGGCGTCGATTACCACGAGTCGGCGGACCTGACGGGCCAGGCCAATCACCTGGGCGTGACGATCCAGGCCGACATCATCAAGCAGAAGCTGCCCCTCAACAACGGCGGCTACAAGGCCCTCGATTTCGGCAAGACCTCGAAGCGGGTCTACGGCGAGCTGGTCACCGACCACCCGATCGATCTTGTGCGCTGGCAGGTGGCCAACTGCTACATGGGCCGGATGGGCCTCATCAACTCGGGCGGTGCCTCCTCCGGCGCGAGCGACCTCGCCGAGGCCGTGCGCACGGCGGTCATCAACAAACGCGGCGCCGGCGCCGGCCTGATCTCCGGCCGCAAGGCCTTCCAACGACCCAAGACGGAAGGTATCGCGCTGCTTCACGCGATCCAGGACGTCTACCTGAACCGCGATGTCACGGTGGCCTGAGGGCCCTAGGCGATCCAGTGTTCGGCAGGCGCCAGGAGAAACTCCTCGAGCGTTATTCCATCCCCTCCGACGAGTAGTGAGCGGTCGGGGTGGAAGGTGCGCTCGAAGGCCGAGAGTCCGGGCAGGGCTGTCGTTCGACGACCACTCTTGACCTCGATGGCGGTCAGTCGGGGACCCCGCCGAACCACGAAATCGACCTCGTCCTGCCGTTCCCGCCAGTAGGAGAGCTCGAAGAGCCGGCTCGCGGCAGCGTTGGCCAAGTGGGCGCCGACGGCGGACTCGACGAGCCGCCCCCAGAACTCGGTGTCGGCCCTTGCCTCGGCGGGGGTGAGTCCCGACAACGCGCTCATCAGCGCGGTGTTCAGGACCTGGAGCTTCGGACTCGAGGCGCGTTGGCGAACGGTTTCCCCCGCTAACTTGGGCAACCCGGCCACCATACCTACTTGCCCGAGCAAGTCCAGGTAGTGTGCCAGGGTGACCGTGTTGCCAGCGTCCTGGAGCTGACCGAGCATTTTGGTGTAGGAGAGAATCTGCCCCGAGTAGCGGCAGGCCAGCTCGAACAAACGCCGCAAGAGTGCTGGCTTGTCGATCCGCGTCAGCAGCAACACATCACGGGAAAGCGTCGTTTCGACCAGGGCGTCTAGCACGTAGTGGCGCCAACGCTCGGGATCGCGGACGAGCGGAGCGGCGCCCGGATAGCCGCCGAAATACAGGAAGTCCTCGAGCGAGAAGCCAAAGGCGCCGCGCATCTCGCGCAGGGACCAGTGGGGTAGGCGGAGCATCTCGAAGCGTCCGGCAAGGCTCTCGGTAAGTCCGCGATGAAGCAGAAGCGGGGCCGAGCCCAGCAGGACGACCCTGAGATCGAGGTCGTTGCGGGTGTCTTCGTCCCAGAGTCTCTTCACGGCTTCCGACCAGCCAGGGATCTTCTGAATCTCGTCGAAGACCAGGATGCCACCGGTACCTCCGAGCCCGGTGTGTTCGAGCCTGGCGGCTTGCCACTGCTGGACGATCCAGGTTGTATCGCGCAGCGTCGGCTCATCCGCGCTGGCGAAGCGATGGGGACCCATTCGGTCCATCACTTGCCGGACGAGTGTCGTCTTTCCCACCTGGCGAGGGCCTGAAACCACCTGCAGAAACCGGCGAGGCTCGAGCAGTCGTCGCTCGAGGACATCGGTTTGGGGACGCTGGTACGAATTACTCATAACGCTGAGTAATTTTACTCAGGGCGCTGAGTAAATCGCAATGTGGTTCCCGGGATGGTAGTGTTCCTCCGCTTGATCACCCACCGCATCGAAGCCGAGCTCGAGCTGCCGTTGCCGCTGGCCGAGGTCTTTCCGTTCTTCTCCGCGGCGGAGAACCTCGGCAAGATCACGCCGCCCGAACTCGCCTTCCGCATCGTCACCCCGCCACCCATCGCGATGGCCGTGGGAACTCGGATCGACTACCGCATCGGCCTGTTCGGCCTACCCATGAAGTGGCGGACGCACATCACCGCCTGGGACCCGCCGTACGCCTTCGAAGACGATCAGGAGCGCGGTCCCTACGCGCAGTGGCTGCACCGGCACGAGTTCGAGGAACTACCGGGGGGCGGCGGCACCCGGATCTTGGATCGCGTCAGCATTCGGCTGCCCCTATCGCCCTTGGGGGACCTCGCGTGGCCGCTCGTTCGGCTCCAGCTCCGGCGCATCTTCCGTTATCGTCAAGAGGCTGTGGCCCGGCACTTTTTGGGGACCACGGACGGCGTGCGCTGGAGCGTTCGGGTCTGACGACGCTCCGAGGTCAGCTCGGCGGCGAAACACTTCGGAGCTCCTCTTCACTCCCTGTTCCAGGCCGAGATTGGCCCGGGCGGCTGAGACGCAAACAGCGTTTCCCGCAAACTCATGTGATGGAGTGAAGTTTATGTCGACCTCGAAACGATTCTGGGCTCACCTTCTGACAGCCCCCCTCCTGCTACTCGCGGCTACCCCGCCGCCCGCCTCGGCCGCCGGCTGCCTCGCCGACCTCGTGTTGTGCACCAGCAACGGCTTCCCCGCGACCGGCCAAACGGCGGCCTTCCTCGCTGACAAGAACGACGGCATCTCCGGCGCCGTGGCGGTGCCGGACGACGGCACGCTCGAAGCCGGCGCCACTCTCTCCTTCCTCGACAACGGCGACGGCACCATCACGGACCTGCGCACCGGTCTCATGTGGGAGAAAAAGGGCGACAACGGCGGCCTCCACGACAAGGACAACTTCTACTGGTGGTCCGGCAATGGGGTCGAAGAAACGGTGTGGGATTGGCTCGAAGACGTCAATCGCGAAGGCCTCTCGGGCTTCGCGGGTTACTCCGACTGGCGCATTCCCAACCTCCGGGAACTCCAGACGATCATCGACTACGGCCGCAGCGGGTTCACGACCCCGGTCGCTTTCCACCAGAACTGCCTGGCCAACGTGACGGTGCTGACGGGCAGCTGCACATTCCAGAGCAGCTATTGGACCTCGACCACCCGGACGGGCAATCCGAACGGCGCTTGGTCGGTGAGTTTCGCGAATGCGGCGCCGGGTTTCACCTCGAAGGCCAGTACCGCCCGCGTGCGGGCCGTGCGCTACGCTTGCGGCAGCCCCCTTAGTTGCCCCGTGCAAGTGCCGGTCACCGGCCAGACCACGGCCTACACGGCGAATCGCAATGACGGCGTCACGGCACCCGTGGCGGTGCCGGATGACGGCACGCTCGAGACCGGTGCCGGCTTCGCGTTCGTCGACAACGGCAACGGCACGCTGACCGACCTGAACACCGGCCTCACCTGGGAGAAGAAGAGTGACGACGGCGGGCTCCACGACAAGGACCGCGCGTTCTATTGGTCGGGCAACGGCGCGGTCTCCCAGGAGACGATCTGGGACTGGCTGGAGGACGTCAATGCCGAAGGCGGCACCGGCTTTGCCGGCTTTACCGACTGGCGTGTGCCAAATGCCCGCGAACTCGAATCGCTGATCCGCTACGAAGGCTCGGCACCGTTCATCGCACCGGGCCTGCACCTCGGTTGTGTGCCGGGGAGCACGGTGCTGACCGGTAGCTGCACGTTCAACGGCCAGCACTGGACGTCGACCACCTGGGTCAACAGCACGAGCATGGCCTGGGGTGTCAACTTCGCCAACTCGGAGCTCTTCCCGTTCGCGAAGTCGAGCGCTTTGCGGGTGCGGGCCGTCCGCGGCGGCACGCCGTAAGGGTCCTTTCCCCTCAGGTCTGCAACACTCCCGTCCGAAATGCCGGCACTTGCGGGTTCCAGCTCGCTGCGGCCAAGGAGCGGGAGAGCACTTCGCGAGTGCTCACGGGATCGATCAGGCCGTCCACCCAGAGGTGGGCGGCCGCGTACCGCGGGTCTTCCGTGGCCTCGTAGCGGGCCTTGATATCGGCGAGCAGGGCCGCGCGTTCCTCGGCTGAGACGTCCGCACCGCGGTTCTTCAACTGAATCCCGAGCAGTACCTTCGAAGCCTGGTCACCGCCCATGACGGCGATCGTGGCCGAGGGCCAACCGTAGAGGAACCGGGCACCGTAGGCCTTGCCGCACATGGCGTAGTTGCCGGCGCCGAAGCTGTTCCCGACGAAGAGTGTGATCTTGGGCACGACGGAGTTGGCCACGGCGTTGACCATCTTGGCGCCGTCCTTGATGATCCCGCCGCGTTCTGACCGGCTGCCGACCATGAAGCCCGTGACGTCCTGCAGGAAAATCAGCGGAATGCCCTTCTGGTTGCACAGCTGGATGAAGCGGGCGCCCTTGTCGGCGGCGTCGGAGTACAACACGCCGCCGATTTGGAGCTCCTTGTCCCCAGGGCCGGTTCCCGTCCTCCGCGGTACCACCAGGCGCTGATTGGCCACGATGCCCACCGCCCAGCCGTCGATCCAGCCGGTGCCGCACACGAGAGTCCGGCCGTGGGTGGCCTTGAACTCGTCGAATTCCGAGCCGTCGAGCAGGCGGGCCAGGATTTCGTAGGTGTCGTAGGGTTTCGCCCGGGAGACCGGCATCACCCCGTAGAGCTCGTCCACCGGGTAGCGGGGTGGCGCACTCGCTCGGCGTGCGAACGGCGCCCGCTCGCCGGCCGCGAGCTGGGCGAACTGAGAGCGGATCTTGGCCAGGCACGAGGCGTCATCGGGGTGGCGATGGTCGACGACCCCGGAGATGTCGGCCTGCACGACCGCGCCGCCCAGCTCTTCGTTGTCGATCGACTCCCCGATGGCCGCTTTCACGAGGTGGGAGCCGGCCAGGAAGATCGAGCCGGTGCCTTCGACGATGTGGCTTTCGTCGCTCATGATCGGCAGATACGCGCCGCCGGCGACGCAGGAGCCCATGATCGCGGCCATTTGGAAGATGCCTTCGGCCGAGAGCCGGGCGTTGTTGTAGAAGACACGGCCGAAGTGTTCCTTGTCCGGGAAGATCTCGGCCTGGAGGGGCAGGAAGACCCCGGCCGAATCGACCAGGTAGACGATCGGCAGCCGGTTCTCGAGGGCGACTTCCTGGGCGCGCAGAATTTTCTTGCAGGTCGCCGGGAACCACGCTCCGGCTTTCACCGTGGCATCGTTCGAGACCACCATCACCTCTCGGCCATGGACCCGCCCGACACCCGTGACGACGCCCGCGCCTGGGGCGCCGCCCCATTCGGGGTACATGCCGTCTCCGGCCCACAGTCCCAACTCGAGCCACTCGCCGCCGGGGTCGATCAAGGCGTCCACGCGCTCGCGCGCCAGCATTTTGCCCTGCTCGCGCTGGCGCGCCTGGGCCTTCGGACCGCCGCCCTCGCGGAGCGTCGCCTCTTCTCCCGCAAGTCGCGCCACCTGGGCCCGCCAATGGGCTTCCCGGCGCGCGAACGCCTCGTCTCGCTTGAGTCGACTCTCGATCACGGCCACGGGTGGGTTACTCCTGGGTCGGGGGGTGTGCGAAGCCGGGGGATTATAGCCGCCGGCCGCGGCGCCCGCCCGCGGGGTAGGATCTCCCATCGTGAACATCCGCGTCGTCGCCTTCGCCACCGCCGCCGAGACCCTTGGTAACGGACAGCTGGGACTCGATCTGCCGGCTGGTGCCACCGTCGCCGATCTGCGCACCCTTCTCCTGGCTCGTTTCCCCGCCCTCAGCCCGCTCTGGCCCCGCCTCGCCATCGCCGTCGACGGCACCATCGTGGGCGCCGACGAGCCCCTGGCCGAGGGCGCAGAGGTGGCTCTTCTGCCACCGGTTTCGGGGGGGTGAGGGGCTCAGAGGGGGAGGAAAGCGACGAGGCCGTTCCATTCTTCGGGGCGAGTCAAGGCGATCACCTCTTCGAGAGCTTCGATCGCAATGCCGATCGGCACCTCGGGTCGAAGTTCGAACAGCCCCGGCATGGCTTGACCCGCTTCGAGGCGAGCATAGGCATAACCGGCAAGGGTTTCGACATCATGACTGAGCACGATTCGGCCGTCTCGGGCGGCCCACTCGAGTAACACGGGGTCGGAACTACCAGAAAGCTCCGTCAGATCCTGCGCGCGCACCACGTCCAAGTCGGGAAGGCGGCGAAGCAGCCCCCGCAGGATGCGACCGTTGAAGTTCTCGTCAGCCAGCAGACGGAACGCGGTGTCGGTTTCCACGGGTCAGCCGTTCGCGCAGTTCGGTCAGGGGGAAGCGGGCTTGGTACTGCTTCCGAACAGCTGCGGAAGCGCGGTCGCGTTCGTCGAAGTAGTTGTCGAGGGCGAGGCGATTCTTCAAGTAGTAGGCCACTATCGCGTAAATGTCGGCGAGGGCCAAGGCGTCGTAGTCTTGGGCGATCTGCTCGGGCGTTTCGCCTTGCTGCCAAGCTCGAATCACGGTTTCGAGTGGGACGCGAGTTCCGCCGACCCGAAGGACGCCGTGGGAGTCTTCTGACACCGGGAGCGGAGCGACGGCGGCGAGAGTCATAAGGCGGTCAGTGTAGCACCGCGGATACACTAAGCCGATGTCTCGACTCACCGTCTCCGCCATCGACTCCGCGGCGCTCCTGGCCGCCGTGGCGTCGCCGCGGCGGGGGGCCGTGGTGTTGTTCCTGGGGACAGCGCGGGACCACCACCGGGGGCGGGCGGTGACCCTTCTGGCCTACGACGCCTACCGGCCGATGGCGGAGGAACGGTTGGCGCGGATCGTCGCGGAATTGTCCAATCCCGATGAGGAAATCGCCGTCGAGATCGTCCACCGCCTGGGGGAGGTCCCGGCGGGGGAAGCGAGCGTCGCCATCGCCGCCGCTTCCCCCCATCGCGCCGCCGCCTACGACGCGAGCCGACTTGCGCTCGAACGGCTCAAGAAGGAAGTGCCGATCTGGAAGCGCGAGTCCTATGCCGACGGCGGTTCCGTCTGGCGCGAGGAAGAGCCGTTGTGACCTTGCTTCAAGGCACCCCCACTGTCAGCGGCAGGACCACGGTCGTCACCTGGCCGTCGAGCCCCGTGGCTCGATACTCCACCTCGTAGACCCGCGGTAGCAGACCGCCCCCGGGTTTGGCCACCGGCGACGCCAGCACCTTGAGGGTGGTGTCGGGGGTGCCGAAGTCGGCCCCGGACACGAGCGAGCTGATCGCCTCCGGGCCGTTCGAGCGGACGGCCACCAGCTCGATCGCTGCGTAGCCGCAGCCTGGAGTGTCGAGCACGGTTTCGATCGGCACCCACTGGCCGTTGCCGGTCAAGAAGCCGCCTGCCGGCGACAGCCAGGCAGCTCCGAGCTCGGGCCGCGCCGCCACCCACACCCAGTCCCAGGTGGATCCTTCATTTCCGGAAGCATCGCGAGCGCGGAAATCGACCAAAGTCCAGGCCGCGACCGGAAACAACGTACCGGCGCCGACTTCGGCCGCACCGATCCGGGGTGCCAGCCGACTCGGGGACGGGTCGGCGAGGT
Source organism: Thermoanaerobaculia bacterium (assembly GCA_033762835.1). Lineage (GTDB taxonomy): Bacteria > Acidobacteriota > Thermoanaerobaculia > Multivoradales > DATKCC01 > JANRLG01. Next base: position 19,509 of record JANRLG010000161.1, on the reverse strand, counting down.
CCGCAACGGTGAAACTGTCGAGCCAGGCTGCCAACGTCGCGGAGCTCCCGGGCGTCGCCCCCGCGGATTCCGTGCAGACCGTCCACAACCAACCCGGCCACTGGACGACCGGCGGTCGGGTGTCCGCGACGTGGAACGAACAGCTCGTCACCGCGCCGGCGCCGAGGCGGTCGAACACCGTGAGGGCCACGGTGTAGGGGCCACCGAGGGGGAAGTGCCGGCGGTCAGTGGCCTCGCCCAAGCCCACGACCGAAACCGTGGTGCCATCGAAGGACTCCCACTGGGCTTGCAGCAGGTCCGCGCCGGAGTCCGGGCCATCGGGATCACTCGCCAAGGAGCGGAAGGTCAATTCGAGCCCACCGGTCGCGTTGGCTTCGACCGGCGGCGCGTTGGGTTCCGAGCCCGGGCAGCCGCCCTGGGAGAAGTCGATCTCCGGTCCTTCCGAGGCGATGCGGGCGACCGGCGGCCTGTTGGCGTAGCGGCCGACGAGGCTGATCTCGATGGGCACCGAGCGTCCGTCGAGGCTCGACGAGAACGAACCGGCGAGGTGGAAGGTGTCCCCCGCGGGGTCGTGGTGGCCGAGCAGGGGGCGGCTGTTGCGGGCCTCGAGAATGACCCCGGGCATCTCGGGCGGGCAGTCGCCGTCGGCACCGCGCTCCTTGCGGCTGGCACCGAAGAGGCCCGCGGCATTCGTGGGGAAGGTCAAGTTGCCGGCGGCGTCGAGCCAACCGGTGACTGGCCCAGTCGCCGTGACCTGGTTGCAAAGGAACGGTCTCCGGGTTTCGAAGAAGCCCAGAAACCCCTCGGAGACCAGCAGGAAGTCGACGATCTCCGCCGTCAGCCGGCGAATCGTGGCAGTGCCGGCGGCGTCCACCTCGAGCTCGAGTTCGAAATGGCCCGAAACCGCGATGTCGTGGTCCACCGTCACGCCGACGGTGCCGGCGACCTCGAATAGCTCGGTCCGAGCCTCGGGCCAGGCGGCAGCGCCGAGGGCGGGAGCGATGAGTAGCAAGCCAACCGTGGCGAATCGTAGGGCGTTCACGCGCAACCTCCCGGGCTCCGGTCGACCGGAGCGAAGACGACACTGGGCGTGCCGTTGGTGGTGAAGGCCAGGGCCCCCAGAACATTGCCGTCGGCGGTTCCGCGGCACCAACGGACCTCGATCGTGGTGGTGGCCCCGGGCGCAACGGCGAAGGGCAGCGCCGGCCCACGCGTCTGGAACTGGCCCTGGGGAGCTTGACTGGCGATGCTCTCGACGGTGACCGGGCGGATGCCGGAGTTACCGAGGGTGAGCGGCCGGAAGGCCGTGGCGCCAGCCGGGCACTCCGGGGCCGGAGTCAGCGGGCCGCTGAGGCAGACGCTGTCCGGCCTCGTCAGGGTGCCGGCTTCGCCCGTGCCGCGGAAGGCGATCTGCTGATTCATGCGCAGGTCGTGACCGACGATCAGCCGGGCTCCTCGCAGGCCGCCGGCCTGCGGCCGGAAAGTCGCTTGGAAGCGGCACGACTCGAGGGAGGCCATCCGGCGGCTTCCGGTCTCCGTCGAGCGTGGTGCGCAGCCGGGGAACTCCATCGAGAAGTCGCCGGGATTCGCCCCGAGGAACCGGGGATCGAGCCGCAGTTGCACGTCCGTCGGGCAGATGTTCTTGATCGTCACGAACAACGAAGCCGACCCGCCCGCGGCCACGTGGGGGAAGGCGACCCAGCTCTCGAAGCCTGGGTCCGCGGGGTTCGGTCCCGGGGTGATCTCGAGGCACGAGGCGACGGCCGGACACTGCTCGAGCGGCGGCAGGTCGAGGTGCTCCGGGCAGGGCTCGACGTTCGAGGCCGGTCCGATCGCTTCGCAAGCGATGCGTTCGACGCACCAGGGGCCGCGGGCGGTGAGCCGGGGCTCGAACTCGATCCCGCGGCGCAGTCGGCGCGTCCAATAGGCAGGGAGGGACTCGGGAAACACCGTGTCGGCGCAGAAGCGCCCAATGAGGCGTCCGCCGCGCGAGAACGGAATGTCACCGGACGAGACGCGCTCGACGCGCCCGTCGGCGTCCTGGATCGTGGCGCGGCACTGGTAAACGACGGCGGGGGGCTCGGGATGTTCGAGGCAGCAATTCACTCCCCAGACGAGGAGGTTCAGACTCAGAAAGGACAGCCGGACGTGACGTCGCGACATGGCGGGCTCCGATGTTTGGCGCACGGAAGCGTGCGCTGGATCGATGCACGACGAATTCGCGGTCGACGGGACAACTCTTCAAGGACTGACGGCAAAGCCGAGCCAGGTTTCGAAGCTCGCTTGCAGCTGGTGCCAGCTCGGGCCGAGATGGACCCGAAAGGCCTCCGGGTCGATCGGGGCACCCTCCGAGACGGCGCGCAGGAAGGCGAGAAAGGGCTCGCGGTGAGTGCTTTCGAGTAGGTAGCGCACGAACAAAGCGCTTTCCGCGTAGTGCAGCTCGTTGGCCGCGGGGGTCAGAAACTCGGCTGGGCCGAGGTGCAGCAGATCTTCGAGGGGCACCAGCCGGCCCAGGCGGCGGCGGGCGACGAGCGCGAGCGCTTCACCACCTTCGATCGTGACCTCATTGCCGCCCGCCGGTCGGCGGCGACTGGAGAGTGTGCCGAGCTCGAGCCGGCCCTCGGGGGTGAGTCGGCACAGGGCGAGGTCGTTGGCGAGGCCCTCGTCCAGCCACGGCGGCAACGCCGGGCCGATGGCGCGGCGGTTGAGCAGGTGGGTGAGTTCGTGGACCAGGGACTCGGCGGTCGCCTCGCCACCCCGATCCCCCAACACCAGAGCGGCCAGGCCCACCGTGGCGTGGCCCGCGACTCGCTCGCTGGTGGCCGCCCCCTCGCTACGCCGGAAGGCCCGGTAGCTGGCTTCGCGGGCGAACAGCACCACGGTTTCCCGCGCCTCGCCAACGGGGGTGACGCCGAAACGCGCGCGGTAGCTGTCCTCGATCCGGCGGGCGACCCGATCGAGCTGCGCGAGCACCGCGGTGTCCTCGACGTCGGTCAGCAGCGTCCAGGGTCCGAGGCGAAAGGTGCGCGTCCGCGCGAGGTCGAGGTGCGCTCGGGCGCGGGCGAGGCGCGCCGGGTCGGCCGGCACGGCGGCGAGCGGCAGCGTGGGCTCGGTGGCGTCCCCGAGGGGCGGCTCTTCGCTCACGGGCTCGCCGAGGCGCACGAGCCTGCGGGTTTCGACCCAGCCCGTGGTTTCGCCCGAGCTCACCAGGGCCCAGCCGTCGCGCTCGGAGAGCACCGGCACCTGGGCCGTGGCGGCCACCGTCGCCAAGATCGCCGCGGAGCTTTGCGGCGAGGTGCGCAACGCCTCGCCGGCGGCGACCACCCGGCGATCGAGGGCGCGAGCGGCGCGTGGAGCTGGTGGCTGAGGGGCCGGGCTGCCGGAACCGGCCGCGGGACCGCTCGGGTGGCCGTAACGCTCGAGGGCCAGCAGCTGCGCCCGGGTCAGTGGGCGTGGCCCTGCGGAGGTGGACAAGCGCGCCAGTGGGTCGATGTGGCTGGCTGGCGGCGGGCTCGGGGCGTACAGCGGCAGAATCAGCAGCAGGCCGAGGCTCGCCACGGTCAGCGCGACGACGGCGGCGACGATTCGACCCATGCCGCCTTCGCCGGGACGTCAGACGCTGCCGAGGGTCAGGAGAGCTTTGCGGTGTTGGAGATCGAGGAATTCCACCGTGGGATCCACCCCGGCGTAACCCTTGAGGCGGTCGAGCTCGGTGCCGTCGGGGGTCGCGACCAGCAGCGTCGGCAGGGTCGAGACGCCGTATCGGCGGATGACCTCGGCGACCTCGGGGGTATTGCGGCCGTTCTCCCGACGCAGATCCTGGACTTCCACCGGGTAGAAGCGTTCGGCGATGTGTTTGGCGTGGACGGGGTCGTTGAAAACCTTACGCTTGAGTTGGTGGCACGGAGCGCACCAGTCCGCCGTGAAGACGTAGAGGATGGGCTTGTTGAGTCTTTCGGCGACCGTGCGCTCGGCTCCGGGTGGCTGCCAGGCCAGCGGGGTGTCGGGCGCGGGGCTGGCGCCGAGCGTGGCGAGCAACACGAGAGTGGCGAGGGGCAGATGGCGGCGTCGTAGATGCATGGTCGGCGTCCTCCGAGACGACGGAGGAAACGCCGGTCGTCGCCGGCGAATTCCCTGCCCGGGAGGGGCAAGGGGGTATCCTTCTTGCACAGGGTCTCCGCGTCTCGTTACCTCAGGAGAAACCACCCCATGACTGCTGCTCACCGCCTCTCGGCTCGTCTCGCCCTGTTCCCGTTCTTCCTCGCCTCGGCCGCCGCCTTCGGGCAATCGGAAGCCCGCGGTACGGACCTCGACTCGCGCACCGACGCCGGCCCGGCGATTCAGGAAGTCCGCCTGCGGGTGGACGACTTCAAGACCAAGAAAGATCTCGGCTATCTGCTCGAAGGCGACGTGCTCGAGCTCGAAGTCGGCGACTCCGTCATCGTGCGGGTGGTGGCGATCCCGGCCGCCGACCACCGCGCCGTGCGCTACCCGGCCGCCACCTTCAAGCTGTTGTCCGGCGCGCGCCGGATCGACCTATCGCGTCCCGATGAGCGCCTCGGCTCGGTCGTCGTGCACGCCGTTCGACCGGACGACCCGGCGAATTCCGGCTCCACGACCCTGGTCGAGTTCACCATCACCTCGCCGTTGAACGCGCACCGGAAGCTCCTCGGCGGTACCTTCTCGGTGGTCGTCAAGGATTCGACGCCGACCCCGCCGCCGCCCCAGTCGGGGGCGAGCGGGGAGGTGATCACCGCCGCGCTCGACCGGGCGATTCTGCTGCGCGAGCCGGACGCTGCCGGGGCGGCACCCAAGATCGACACTATTCGGCAGCGCGGATTCTCAGGCGTCTACGACGTGGCCGTGGACATGGCGGCCAGCCGAGAAAGCCGGGAGAACGTCTACCAGCGCTCGGTCACGGTGGTCGTGGGCGGGCGGGAAGTGACGCGGCCGGTCAACGACGAAGACCGCCTGCTCGCGCTCTACCGGGAGCTGCTCGGTATCCAGAATGCCGGCACCGTGCGGGCGGACGAGTGGAACGGTCAACTCGATCTGTTCGCCCGTGGGCGCCTCGACGAAGTGTTGCGGGACTTGCTGGGCCGCCAGGAATTCTTGGACCGTTTCGGGTTCGATCGGCAAGCCCCCGGCCGCGCCCGGCCGCGCTGACCTCCGCGGCCCTCACCACAGTGCCGTCGCCGTCGCGCTCGTGGACGTGACGGCGACCGCTTCCACTCGAGCCAGCCGCCGATCTTCACTCACGAACTGCGCAGCTCCGCTCGTCTCCGCCGTCGCCAGGTGGAGCGCGTCGGGGGTGCGCAACGAGTGCTCGGCCCGCAGGGCCGCCGCGCGCTCGGCGATCTCGGCGTCGACCGCGACCACGGTCAAGTTGGGGAACGAGTGGAAGAACTCCCGGTAGCGATCGGCCAAGTCCGTTCGGCCGAGCCGCTTCGGTACCACCAGCACTTCCAGGAGCGCGACGACCGAGGTCACCAACCGGCAGCGACCTTCTTCGGCAGCTGCCAGGATGCGTCCCGCGGGCTCGCCGAAGAGCTCGTGACCCTCGAAGTGATAGACGAAGAGCCTCGAGTCCACGGCCAAAAGCGGCGGTTCCGCTCCGGCTCGGCGCCAACGCGGCATTGAGGCACTCACGACTCACCTCCATCGTCCCAGGCGTCGCGCTCGCGTTCGATGGCCGCTGCGCCGCCGCCGACTTGGCGCCACATCTCGGCGCCCAAGCCGCGGGTGGCGGCCGTCCAACCGCCGCGGGCCGCGGTCAGGACGGCGCGGTTGCCGTCCAGACGCAGCACGACCCGGTCTCCGGCTGCGAGTCCGAGTGCCTTGCGGATGGCCGCCGGAATGGTGATCTGGTACTTCTCGGTCAGGGTAGCCGTGGGGTCGTTCATGGCTGGATCCTCGAATCTCCTTACATCGTAGTGGCGCTGTAAGGAGATTGCAAGGGGCGGATACAGATCGAGCGGGATCGCCATCGGATTTACCTCCGAGGACAAATGACGAAATTCCGCGGCGCGATCTGTCAGCAGGCGAGAGTTTTTCGGCAGGAACCCCGACGGGGTCGGACGAACCGAACCCCGTCGGGTGTAGCGGGAGGCTCAGTACAGGTCTTGGATCGCCGCGTTGTCGTCCGCCTCGGTGGTGGCGGGCGCGTTGTTGCAGGCGGACACCGAGGGGAACATGGTGGCGCCGCTGACGTTCGAGTGTCCCAGGCCGAGCACGTGACCCACCTCGTGGACCATGATGCCTTCCATGTAGAACTCGCTCCCCGAGCAGGCTTCGCCGAGCGTGGCGAAGTCGGTGCGGCGGTTGGTGACGATGTCGGCATCGTAGATGCGCACGGTGCCGTCGCCGCGGTTCTCGTAGTAGCCGGTGAAGGTAGCGGCCAGGCAGGAACCGTTGCAGGCGCGCACCGGATCGGTGAAGTTGAGCATCACGATGCGGTCGCCGAGGGTGAAGCCCGCGACGGAGCCCACCGAGGCGTTGACCCGGGTGCCCGTGCCGGAGCCGTTCCACGCCGAGTTCGAGGCGATGGCGGCGCGCACCCGCGAGGCCCCGCCGTCGCCATCGGCGATGTTCCGGTTACCGCGGTTGTCGACGATGATGTTGACCGCGCCGTCCCAGGTCCGCCGGGGAGAAAGCAGGACGTAGGCACTGAGGCTGCCAGCGACGAGGCCGAGGAGGACGACGAGAGCGACGATTCGAGTCTTGTTCATGGTGTCCACTCCTTAGTTCTCGATCGGCCGGCCCAGCTGCCGCGCTTCATGCTGGATGCGGTGGGTCAACGTCTCGAGCGGGGTGATCGCCAGGGGCTCCGCCTCGCGACCGTCGCGGGTCAAGATGCGGGCGTTCGGGTCGGTGGCCGGAATCGCCATCTCGATGCCCTTCTCGTTGACGACGACCCGGAACTGACCCTGTTGATACCCGGACACCACCGTGTAGCCGTCTTCGTGGTTCTCCAGGAACAACACGACGCGATCCCCCTTGTGGAAGACCGGGAAGCCATGGGCTTCGACCCGCAGGCTGCCGATCTGGCCGCCAAACGTCCGTACCGTGACGACCGTGGGCGCTTCGCCCACGAGCGTGCGCTCGACTTGGACGAATGCCTCGGTGATCGGCACCTTGCCCGACTCGTGCCAGTACGTGTAGGTGTCGAGCACCTTGCCCTGCACCACCGCGTAGGAATCCGCGACCAGTTCCCGCGGCGTCATCCGCACGAACGTGGATGCGCTCGCGGGCAGCGCCAGCAGCGCCAACGCGAGGACCATCAGTCTCTTCCGGATCATGCTTCCTCCTTCATTCGACAAAAAAGGCACATCCCGGAACCGGCGGTTCCGCGGTTGTGCCTCGGGTGCGAAAACACGAGAAAAAAGGGCCGCTTGCGCGACGGGAAGTTGCGTGCGGGAGTTTAGCGCAAAGCTCCCGCGTGCTTCTCTCGAGAGCAACTGCCGAGGAGTCCGGGGCGACGACTCTCGATAACTTCTGCCATGCTTCTCACCATGAAACGAGCACTCTGGCTGCCCGGATTCGTCGTGATGGCCGCGTGTTGGTCGCCCCCACCCCCGCCGCCGGAGGCGCCGCCTCTGCCACCCCCTCCGCCCGCCCCGGCAGCCGCGGTCCTTCCGCTCGCCGAAGCCGAGCCCCCGCGCGAGATCCTCCGGGCCGGGGATGGCGTCGACGGTCCCGTGGTGCTCACCCGTGTGGAGCCGAACTTCGAGCACATCGCGTTGACCGTCGACGAGGAGCCGCGGGGCGTCGTCATCGCCGAGCTCGTCGTGGACGAGTGGGGTGCGGTCGAAAGCGCCCGAGTCTTGAAGTCGTCGGACGTGGCGTCCGTGGACGAGGCCGTGCTCGCGGCCGTCGGGGAGTGGACGTTCGAGCCGGCGCGCGCCAAGGGCAAACCCGTCGCGGCTTACTTCGTGGTCACCGTCAACGTCGACCTACGCTGACCCCGCCGGTCAGAGGCGGTCGAGCAGGATCGCCAACGCTACGACCACCAGCACGACGGCGAAGGTCCGGCGGAAGCGCGCCGGCGACCAACGCCGGCCGACCCGGCGGCCGAGCCGGGTGCCGGCGATCCCCACGGCGACGAACAGGGCGATCACCCGGAAGTCGAGTTGCGCTCCCGTCGCTACCAGGGCCGCGTGACTGCGCCAGAAGCCGACGGCGGCGTTGGCGGCGATGATGGCGAGGCTGGTGCCGACGGCCCGCTCGGGCGGCAGGCGCGCAAGGATCACCAGCACCGGCACGATCAAGAACCCACCACCCACTCCCACGAAGCCGGTCAAGGCACCCACGAGCAGGCCGTCGAGCGCCAGCAGCCTCGGCGCTCGGGGAGCGTTGGCCGAGGACTCGACGGCGGGCGGCCGGAGCATCGAGAACGCCGCGCCGAGCATGACGTGGGCGAAGACGACGAGCTGCACGGCGCCCGAAACGTGGGTGCCGAGAGCGGTGCCGACGGTCGTCCCGACCATGCCGGGCACCGCCAACAGCGCGGCGGTCTGGACGTCGACCCAACCCCGCCGGCCCGCGGCCAGAGCCCCCGCGAAAGCGATGCCGCCGACGATGGCCAGCGAGCCGCTGATCGCCGCCTTCTCTCCCCAGCCGAGGCCGTAGACGAGGATCGGCACCGTCAAAATCGAGCCACCCGAGCCCAGCAAGCCGAGCGCAAGGCCGATCACGAGAGCACCGAGCAGGGACCAAAGCAGTGCGGGCACGGACGCGGAGTGTAGCTGTCCCGATTGACCTTCGCCTGGCGTTGTCGTATGTAGATTTCTCTATTCGCGAGGTGGAACATGGTTTCGGTACGGCGGTGCCTCTCGACCCTCTTGCTCCTCTTGCCCGCTGCCGCCCAGGCGGTGGACTTCGACATCGTCTACGTCCGCCAGCCGCGGAACGGCGACAGCCAGTCGACGATCTGGCCCGAGGTCTTTCACCCGGCCCGGCTCGAGCCAGGGGCGGACTTGATGCTGCTGCACCCGAACGGCAGTGAAGAGGTCCTGGTTGCGGGCGGCCACGGAGCGGTGACGGATCCGTACGTGTCCTTCGACGCCGAGTGGGTCTTCTACGCCTACTTTCCGGACGTGCGGCCCGCCGCCCTCAACTCCCAACGCGACGACCTGCCGCTCGCCGGGGCGGACATCTACCGCATTCATCTCGCGACGCGCCGGGTGCAGCGGCTGACCTTCGGCGAGTTCACGCCCAACCTCGCGGCGGGCACCTGGGACCCGGCGCGGCCCGTAGACGCCCCGCCGCCCTTCAACCGGCTCGGTTACGGCATCTTGAACCTCGGCCCCTGCCCGCTGCCCGGCGGCAAGGTGGCCTTCGTCAGCAACCGGAACGGCTTCTGGCCCCAAAAGGGCTTCACCTCGCCGACGCTCCAGCTCTTCGTGATGGACGAGGACGGCAAGAACGTGACTCCGATCGCCCCCATGACGGTGTCCTCGGCGCTCCACCCGACGATCCTTAAAGACGGCCGCATCGCATTCTCGAGCCATGAAGACCAGGGCCTGCGCGACACCCGCTTGTGGGGGATTTGGGCGATCCAGCCCGACGGCCGCGGCTGGTCGCCCTTGGTGTCGGCCTTCCGCACGCCCCAGGCCTTCCACTTCATGACCCAACGGGCCAACGAAGACCTGGTCGTGGTCGACTACTACAACCTCAACAACAACGGCTTCGGAGCCTTGTACCGCTTTCCGATCGCGCCGCCCGCCGGGGAACCGGCCTTCCACAGCGCGTTTCCGGAGGACAACCCGGAGATCGAGCAGACCATCGGCGCCGGCTTCAGCTACCCGTTCCGGATGCCCTTCACCCCCCGCGGTTTGGTCTCGTTGACGCCCTTCACCCACGGCCTCGACGAGGCGGCGCCGATCGGCGCCGACGGGGTCACGCGGGTGGGCAAGCTCACCCACCCGTCGGCCGCTCCCGGCGACGACTTGCTGGTCGTTTGGACGCCCGGCCCGGCCAACGATCTCGACCGCCCGACGCCGCTTCCGGCCTACGACGGTGGGATCTACGTGTTGCCCGGCACCGACCCGATCGCCTCGCCCGCCGAGCTGATCCTGGTCAAGAACAGCCCGGGCTACAACGAAGCGTGGCCGCGAGCGGTGGTGCCCTACGCGGCGATCTTCGGCGTTCCCGAGCCCGCGCGCTTGCCTTGGTTGCCCAATGACGGCACCCTCCACACGCTGTTGCCCGCAGGCACGCCGTTCGGCCTCGTGGGCAGCTCGAGCCTGTACAAACGAGAGAGCTTCCCCGGTTTCGTGGTGCCGTGGTCGAACACCTTCGACGGCCTCGACGTCTGGAATACCTCGGAGAACGAGCAGTCGAGCAATTGGATTTGGCAGGGGGCGGACGCCGGCAAGTACTCGAACGCCGACATCTGGGCCGTGCGGATCTTGGCCATGGAGGCCAATACGCACCGCTCCTACGGCCCCAACGAGGGCAAGCAGTTCGTCTCCCATGCCGGCGAGCGTCTGCGCATCCTGGGCGAGATCCCGGTGCGCAAGGCGGCGGTGGGCGGCGGCCCGGTGATCGACCCCGAGGGTAATCCGGACACGAGTTTCCTGGTCAAGCTGCCGGCCGACACGCCGTTCACGTTCCAGACGCTCGATCGCCGGGGGCTGGTGCTCAACATGAGTCAAACCTGGCACCAACTGCGCCCGGGGGAGCTGCGCACCAACTGCGGCGGTTGCCACGCCCACTCCCAATTGCCTCTGGCGTTCTCTTCGACGGCCGCCGCCCGGCCCGAGTACGTCGTGCACGATCTCGCCCATACGACACCGCTCCTGACTCGCGACGGAGGCGGCAATCCCGGGCTCGTCATTCAACCCGTGGCGGCGGTGGACGTCGAGTTCCTCCGCGACATCCGGCCCATCCTCGCGCGCAGCTGCACCGGCTGCCACGGCGGCACGGCGCCCGCGGGCAACCTCAAGCTCGACGACCACTCGTTATCGAACGGTCTGCCCGGCGACTACCGGCGCCTGGCGGACGACACCGCGGCCCAGTGGGGCCACCCGCCGGTCATCGCCAACGGCACCTGGCGCCAGACCAACGCCAGCCGCTACGTCCGGATGTTCCAGAGCCGGCGCAGCCTGCTCGCCTGGAAGGTCTTCGGTCAGCGGCTCGACGGCTGGACGAATGCCGATCACCCGACCGAATCGGTCCCCGGCGACGCCGGCACCTTGCCCGCGGGCGCCGACCCCAACGCCGCCGATCTCGACTACACCGGCACCCTCATGCCGCCGCCGAGCAGCGGCTACCCGGCACTCTCCGAGGCCGAGAAGATGACGATCGCGCGCTGGATCGACCTCGGTTGCCCGATCGACCTCGGCCCCCACGGCTGGTTCCGAGACGACCAGCGGCCGGCGCTGACCGTCTCCTTCCCCCGGCCCGGCCTCGCTGAGAGTCCGGTGACCGAGCTTCGCGTGGGCGCGGCCGACGGCTACTCCGGACTCGCCCCCGGCTCGCTGTCGATCCGCGCCGACTTCCCCGTGGCCGGCCGCCCCGCCGGCAGCGAGCTGGCGGATCTGTTCAGCTCCGTCGCCGACGGCGTGTGGTCCTACCCTTTACCGGCACCGCTCGGCCCGCTCGTCCACCGCACGATCACCGCCCGCGTGGCGGACGTCCAAGGCAACGTCACCGAGTCCGCGGTGACCTTCTCGACCCTGGCGCCGATCTTCGCCGACGGCTTCGAGGGCGGGGATGACTCGCGCTGGTCGCTACGCGTGCCGTGAGGCCGGCGGACTTCTCGGCGTCGGAGTAACACATGAGGCGTTCGAGTCACGCGCCAAGGACGATGCCCCCGAGGAGACCATGGCGACGATCTACACCGAGGTAGTCACCGATACCCTGAAGAGCGGCGTGTCGACGACCGACATGCTCGACTCCCAACCTCCCGCCCTAAGGGTGTCGTGGCTTCGCTGGGACAGCGGCTTCCGCGGCACGGGACTCACCATCGGCGACCGCATCGTGGCCGTCGACGGCGTGGCCTTGGCGCCGTTCGCCAGCCAACAGGAGATGCAGAAGCACAAGCCGCTGCTCTTCGGCCAGTTCCTGGAAGCCAACCACTGGGCGGCCCGCGGAGCCAAAGAGGACGACCCGGTCCGGCTCACCGTGCGCCGGCGACGGATGCCGGGGGAAGGGTGGGAGACGCACGAAATCGTGGGCCGGTTGCGCGCCGAGCGGATGTTCCACGACGACCGCGGCCGCCAAGCCTTCGGTCCGAAAGGCCCGAACCGGCTCGAACGCGACGGCTTCGACGACGCCTGGCTGGGTTGGTACGACCGCCGGATCTGGGACTGGGAGCGCCTGGTCGACAACGGCGTCTGGGACACCCGCCGGGACAACCGCCAGCTCTTGGCCAGCCACCTCGCGGACGAGCCGCGGGTACGGTTCCTCGCGGAGCACTACCCGGGCGCCTTTGCTGAAGCCGTGGTCGAGGATTGGGAGATGGTGCGCGTTCTTCTCTCCGGTCGGCGTTACGAGATTGCCGCCGAGGAGCTGACCTACCGGGTGGCCGAGGAGAAGCGGCTGGCCGAGGTCACCGCCGCGGCTCGGGCGGCCTGGTTGGCCTTCCAAGCGGCGCGTGCCCACGAGATCGGAGAGGTACCCGCAAACTTCGATCCCTTCAAGAGTGATCCCGCGGAGGTCGCCGGCCGGCTGATCGCCTTGCCCGTGGCGGACGTCCGTAGCTGGGTTCAAGACTTCGGCCGCGCTTACGTCTCGTGGAACGAACGGGGTACGTGGTTTTTCTGTCCCCTCGACTCCCCGGCTCTCGGGCGGGTGTGGGACGCCCAAGTGCGCTACAAGCGCAACGTCGCTCCGCGGCTCGATGACGACATGGCCATGGTCGTGCGTCTGCTGCCGGAACGCAAACTGGTCTCGGTTCGCGGTTGGGGCGGGGTGGCGGGCCTCGAGGTCGAGCCCGTGGCGGTCCTGTTGGGTCGTTCCGATCGACAGATCTTCGTCGACTTGACGATCGAGCGCGAGGGAGTTTCGCCGTTCGCCGGGGAGGACGCCATCGCGCCGTTGCCCTCCGCGCTGCCTCCCGACGACGCCTCACCGCGCCAGGTGCTCGAGGCGTTGTTCGCGGCCCTCTATGCCCGGGACATGGCAACTTGGTTCGCCCTCTTCGCCGATTGGCGCTTGGTGCACTACTCGAACCAGCCTTTCTACTATCCCTACTACCCGTATCCCGAAGTGTCGAAGAACGGCGACTGGACCCGCTCGCGGCGGGTGATCCTCGAAAAGAGCTATGCCCTCCGGATCGTCTGGATCGGTGACCCGCGAGTGGTCGCCGAGGGCGGCGAGGTTCCAGGCCTGCCCCGAATCGAGCGGGTCGAGGCGGAGATCGAGCACGTCGGCCTCTTCGACGGCGAGTACCGGGCCTTCAACTCGGTCGAGGTTCATCGCCATTGGACCCTCGAGCGGCGCGCCGGCGGACCCTGGCGCTTCACCACACACCAGGGGATCTGAAGACCATGGGTGACTACGACGCGCGGATCAACGAGATCAAGGAGCAGCTGAAATCGGCCGCGACCGAGGCGGAGGAACGGCTGCTGAAGCGGATCGAAGACGCCGTGACCCAATGGGGCAACGAGCGGGAGTCGTTGCTCGACGACCTCGTCGATCACGTCCAGCGGGCAAGCGCCACGAACAAGGGCACACCGGACCGTTGGAAGTCGCGGATCGACTCGGCACGCCAGAAGTTGGGCTCACTGTTCGGCGAGGCGGTCAAAGATCAGCTGCTGCCAGCCGGCCTCCAGCTGTTCTGGGCGAAGGCGATCGAGCTCGAGAACGGATTTCTCGAAAGCCTCGCCGCGGTGGGCACTCCGAAGCTGCTCGACGACCTCCACGCTCACCAGGCGGGGCTCGGCAAGCTGATCGAGGAGCTTGCCGACAAGTGGCGCTTCTTGCTCCAGCAGAACCAGGCGCTCGAATCCGAGGAGCTGCGGGTGATCGACGAGATCGACCGCTTGCTCCAAGAGGTGCTCGCGAAGGTGACCCCGATCCGCCAGAAGCTGCTCGACACGACCGAGACGATCGAGTCCGGCGCCCAGAAGGCCATCGACAAGGTCGGCAGCTCGAGCGCCGCGGAGCTTGCCGCCAAGGCGGTCGAGCAGATCGTGGGGGCAGACCTGGGGAAGGACCTCGAGACGACCGTCGAGGCCACGGGTAGCTGGCTGTCGGTCAAAGTCGGCGAGCTCAAGGCGGCGCTGTCGCAGCAGGAGCGCAACGTCAAGGCGTACCGTGACCTGCTATCGCGCGAGAAGGGCACCGTGTTGTCGATCTTCAAACAGAACCGCGAGCAGGTCGAACGTTACCAGCGCGAAAACGCGGTCGAGCAGGCCAAAACCTGGCGCGATCAGGCGACCGGTCAGCTCGACGACTGGGCCGGGGACCGGGCCACCTCCGGCCAGCAAACGGATGGTGACGTCTTCGCCGACAAAATCGCTGATGCGATCGAGGAGTTGTGGGAGACGACCGAGGACTTCGACGAGAAGTTTCGCGCGGAGTTCGAGGGGTTGTTCTGGGGGCCGCTCAAAGGTGACAGCCTCGAGGCGCTCATCGAAGAAGCCAAGTTCCGCGAGCGGGTCAAGGCGTTGCCGGCCCGCGCCACCGTGGAGCAACTGGCAGGGGTGGCCGATCAGCTCGACGACGGTCCGGGCCAACTGGTCGACCAGGCCCTGGGCCCCCTCGCCAGTCCACCCGCCGGCCTAGCGGCCGACTCCCTCGAGCTCCTGGCGCTGCGCAACACAGAATTTCGCGCCAAATTACGCAGCCGCCTCGAAAGTGAGTTCGGTGCCCTGTTGCCGGTGATCGCGGACCTCCGCAAGATGTTCGAGGAAAGCCGGCTCGGGGAAGATCTGAAGCGGGACGAGTTGCGCGACGAGATCGACTGAGCGGGCGCGAGGCCAACCAAGGGCAGGCTCGGAGGTCTAGCTCTACCGCCGCGTCGTCTCGCCGGGCCCTCCTTCAGGGGGAGGTAGGGGCGGCCCTCCGTGGCCGCCCGCCTCTAGGGTACTGCCTACTTGTCGCAATCGAGCAGCGCCGCGTCTCGCTCTTGCGTGCGGAGGTTTACGCACTCGGTCGCAACCTTTTCTGCTTGGCTTTTGGCCTTGGTGAGAGTGTTCCCTGCGTCTGCAACGCACGCGGGCCTCTCGGCGTCGGGCTTCTTCGCACACTCGGTAAGGGCTTGGTTGTGTGCCTTTTCGGCCGCCTCGAGCGCTCCGCGCTTGGTCTTCTCGCAGGCGTCCTTCCCGACCGCGAGCGTCGACTCGGCCAGCGCTCGGCAGTCCTTGCGCTTCTGATCCGCGAGACTCTCCCGGGCCTTGGCGGCGGCGGCCTCGGCGAGGGCCTGCGCCACGTCGGCCGGGCACTTGGCCTTGGCGGCGGCTTCCGTGTGGTCCGCCAACTTGTTGCAGGCGTCGAGGTTCGCGGCATCGCCGGCCTTGCACGTTGCCAGCGCCGCAGTGTGAACGCGCGTCGCTTCCGCCTCGCACGCCTTCTGAAGCTCTTCGGCTTTCCTCTTCGCCTCGGCGGCGGTAGCGGCGTTCTTCAGGCGCGTCGCCTCGGCCTGGGCGGTCTGCTCGCGCAGTGAAGCGCCGCGGGCGAACGGATCGTTGTCCCGGTCGAAGCGGAAACCGACGCCGACGTAGAAGTTCGGGCCGTAGGTCGTCTCGACCAACTGGGCGGATTCGAGCGCCTCGCCGACCACGCTGCCCTCGCCCTTGACGTCGTACTTGCCGAGCAGCCGGGTCTGCTGGTGGATGGCAGCGCCCACGGTCACGTTCAGGTTCTCGTTGTACATCCAAGACCAGCCGGCGAAGACTACGGGCTTCTCGAGGTCCCAACCAAGCCCCGCCGTGAAGCCGTCCACCCAGTCCTGTCCGCGTTGTTTCGCCGGCAACCAGTTGAAGAGCACGGAAGGCACGAAGTCGAGCTCTTCGCGGTCTTTCTGCTCGAAGATCCGGAACTTGTCGACGTTGTTGATCTTCTCCGGGCGCGTCACGTACTTGCGGTCCTCGTTCGGCACGAACGTGAAGCCGTAGGTCGTGCGCCACTCACCTCGGGCGCCTGTTGAGAAGGTCCACTTCCAGGTGTTGCCGTCCCGCTCGATCTCCACGGTCAGGACCTCACCAGCCGCAAGCTCGTAGGAGCCGAGGGACTCGGAAAGATCTGGTTGGAGCTGGACCTTGCAGCTTGGATGAGCCGCGAAGACCTTGAGGATCTCTGGCTCCTCCGTGGCATTCAGGATGGCCTCCTCGGCGTCGGAACAGTCGATGCCTTTGCTATCCGTGAAGGAGAAGGCTCTTTGTCCGGTGGTTCCACCCTGGACCCCGCGGAAGCCATCCAGAGTGAACGCCGCGATGGGGATGAAATCGACCTGAGCCGCGATCGTGTAGACCTTGCCCGGGAGGCGGTTCACGACGGTGAGGTCGATGGGGGTTCCGGGCTCGACGCGGAACGTCCGGGCGGAGCCGGGGGCGGTTTTGGCGAGGTCGAGATCCCGGGGTTGCCCGAGGGCGAAATCCGGGCTGACCACGGTAACGGCCAGGGCGAGAAAGAGGGGGCGGACAAAACGCATCGTAGTCTCCTTGCTGTTGCAGGCAAGGACGGACCACGACGCCACTTTTCGAGACGCAATCGAAGGAAGGCCCTCGGAGCGGCCAGGCCGCTCCGAGGGTGAGACGTGAGCCTTACTGGTACGTCACCACCAACTGCGGCCGGTTGGCCGCGGTGGCGTCGTCGCCCGCGTAGTAACCCATGTAGTCGTTGCCGAGGTCGTCGTTGTCGTCGAGCGAGAACTGGACGCGCACCTGGGTGGTGCCGGTCTTGTTGATCGCCGCGAGGCCGGCCGCGTTGAAGGTGCACTCGGACCAATCGAGATTGGCCGCCGCGTTCGACAACGTGCAGACGGCCGTAGCCGTGGCCGCCGCCGAGAAGTCGCCGGCCACGAGGGCCGTCGTACCGCCGAAGGCCGGCGAGACGTCCGCCGTCATGGAGCCGTGGGTGGTGAAGGGGTTGGTGCCGACCAAGGTGCCGCGGCGCAGCCGGAGGGTGACCGTCTGCACGTTGGCGAGATCAGGAATCGCCGAGGTGTCGAAGGACACGAAGCCCTTCTGCTGGCGGTCCTGGTTGGTGTCACCGACGCGCAAGGCGGAGGTGGTGGCGCCGTTCGTGTTGACCGTGCCGCCGGCGTTCGTGGTCTCGCCGGACTCGATGATCCGGCCGTCTTCCACCGCCACCGAGGTGAAGGTGGTGGTGGTCGAACCGACGATGCAGGAGGTCGTCACGAAGGCCGCGCAGGTGGCGTTGCAGGACAACGTGCCGCCGCCCGAGAAGCCCTGGCTGGCGCAGGTCTGACCGCCCAAGTCGGTGCCGTCGCAGATCTCGGCACCTTCGCGGGTGTTGTTACCGCACACCGGCACCACCACGGGGCCGAAGTCGACCACTGCGAAGCCGACGTTCTCCTTCTGGGCGTTGGTCGAAGAACCCGGGAAGAAGTGCCGCGAGTCCACCCACGCCATGTAGGCCTTGCCGTTCTTGACGTCGAGGCCCATGTATTCGCCGAACTGGTTGGGGTTGCGGTTGGGGTTGTCGGTGGTGTTCTCGGAGGTGTAGCTGATGCCGGAGTTGTTGAACTCGGTCGAGTTCTGGCTGACCTTGGTGTTGGCTTCGAAGGTCAAGCCGCAATCCGTCGAGCGGCTGGTGTAGTAATCGACCCGGCGGTTGTTGGCGTCGTTCCGGGCGTCGTGCCAGACCACCACCACGCTGCCGTTCGACTGGTCGACCTGCAGGAACGGGTGGAACTGGGTGCGGGCCGCGAGGCCGTCGTCGTTGACCTTGACCGGCGCGCCCCAGGTGGTGCCGCCGTTGGTCGACCGGCTGACCCAGACGTCGGTCTCGGTGGCGCCGCCGGAGGTCCAGTCGGAGAAGGTGGCGTACAGAATACCGTCACAGACGCCGCCCGAGTTGTCGACGTCGATGGCGCCGAACGGACCGATGCCGCGGTTGTCGGCCACCGGGGGCTTGTTGGCGCCGGAGAAGCCGACCAGGTTGAAGTCGCGGACCTGGACGGGGGCCGACCAGGACACGCCGCCATTGGTCGAGCGGGTGTACCACATCCGCTCGTCCGAGCAGGTGGAGACGCCGCAGGTCAGCGAGTCGAAGACCACGTGCACGGTGCCGTTCTTCTGCACGGCGATCTCGCAGGCGAGGTCGACACCGCCGATGGGCGCCGTGGGCAGGTCGACCTCGGTCCAAGTGGCACCGTTGTTCGACGAGTAGGCGAACTTCTCGTTGTTGTTGCGGTCCCAGCAGGTGTAGTGCCGGCCGTAGAACGGGCTCGTGGGCGTGTTGTCGATGGCGTAGAAGTTCTTGTCTTCGAGGTCCGTCGTCGCCCAGCTGTTCTTGATCACGCCCTGCTTGACCCAGGTCGCACCGCCATCGGCGGAGCGCGCCACGACCATCGAGTAGCGCGTCGTGGTCGTCGTGGCGCACAGCAGCATGTAGTTGAGGAAAACCTCGTTGTTGTCGTTCCAATACAGCGCCGGGTCGGAACCGAACACCGTGCCGGTGCAGGTGCCGAGGGCCATGACGTTGTTCGACGGCGCGCAGGTGACGCCCCAGGTGGCGCCGCCGTCGGAGGAGTAGAAGACCGACTGGGTCTGGTTCAGGTTGCAGGCCGCGATCGTCGTGTTCCAGGTGTTTGCCGCGGCCACCATCTGGTTGGTGTTGCGATGATTGACCGCGATCTGGATCTCACCATCGTACTGGGTCGCCACCGGGGTGCCGGTGGAGCCCACGTTCTTGTTGGTGCCGACGGTCGCCGCGATGGCGTTTTCACCCAGCTCCTCGAGCCCGGTGTCCGCCGGCCAGCCGGAGAAGACCATGTCGACGTAGGGGTCGCCGTAGTGCTCGCGGGCGATCTTCTCGTTGAGCACCACCCAGCGCTCATGGGCCAGGGCGATGTGTTTCGGCACCATCACCTCGTAATGGCGGACCTCCATGTCGATCTGCAGGAATTCCATCGGCGACAGGGGCATCCGCTTCAAGAAGGCATCCATGGCGGCTTGATCGTTGCCCAGGCCGCGGGCCGCCGGGTCCGAGGCCAAAAGGGCGGCATCGGCTTTGACGGCGTGGTAGAGCGGCAACAACTTCTGGTGGAGTTCGGTGGTCGAGGGCCGCTCGGCCTGGGCGAAAGCCGAGGTCGCGACGACCACGCCGAGGGCGAGGCCAACGAGAGACTTGTACGACTGGATCATCGGGGTTCTAGCCTCCTCGAGGTACGGGAACGGCGCGGCCGGAGGAACCGGCCCGCCGAGGGTTACCGAGTGAATCGAATCAGTTGGGAGGCGCAAAGGCTGGTTTCGATTGTGGGGCCTGACGGTGGGGAATGCAAGACCTGCGACTGTTATCCTCGCCGCGACCGATGCCCTTCTTCTCCCGCCCCGCGAGCTCCCACCCGGATCACCCACCCGCCCCGTTCATCGT